>CAZTEV010000110.1:0-8485 GCA_964612785.1 uncultured Roseivivax sp.
CCAAAGACTACATCGTGAAGGACATCTCGCTTGCGGGCTACGGTCGCAAGGAGCTGGACATCGCCGAGACGGAAATGCCGGGCCTGATGGCCTGCCGCGAGGAGTTCGGCGCGGAAAAGCCCCTCAAGGGCGCGCGGATCGTGGGCTCGCTGCACATGACCATCCAGACCGCCGTGCTGATCGAGACGCTGACCGCCCTTGGCGCCGATGTCCGCTGGGCCTCGTGCAACATCTTCTCCACCCAGGACCACGCCGCCGCCGCCATCGCCGAGGCGGGCGTGCCGGTCTTCGCCATCAAGGGCCAGACCCTGGAAGAGCATTGGGATTACCTCGACAAGTCGTTCCAGTTCGAGGACGGCCCCAACATGATCCTCGACGATGGCGGGGACGCGACGCTCTACGTTCTGCTCGGCGCACGCGCGGAAGCGGGTGAGGACATCATCCCCGTGCCGCAATCCGAGGAGGAAGAGGTCGTCAAGGCGCAGATCAAGAAGCGCATGGCGCAAAGCCCCGGCTGGTTCACCAAGGTGCGCGACCAGATCAAGGGCGTCTCCGAGGAGACGACGACCGGCGTCAACCGCCTCTATCAACTGGTCAAGGAAGGCCAGCTGCCCTTCCCCGCGATCAACGTGAACGACAGCGTCACCAAGTCGAAATTCGACAACAAGTACGGCTGCAAGGAAAGCCTCGTCGACGGCATCCGCCGCGCCACCGACACGATGATGGCCGGCAAGGTCGCGGTCGTGCTGGGCTATGGCGATGTGGGCAAAGGCTCCGCCGCGTCCCTCCGTGGCGCGGGCGCGCGCGTGAAGGTGACCGAGGTCGATCCGATCTGCGCGCTGCAGGCCGCGATGGATGGCTTCGAGGTCGTTCTGCTGGAAGACGTGATCGACAGCGCGGACATCTTCATCACCACGACCGGCAACAAGGACGTCATCCGCATCGAGCACATGCGCGAGATGAAGGACATGGCGATCGTCGGCAAT
The DNA here is from genome assembly GCA_964612785.1 of uncultured Roseivivax sp. GTDB lineage: Bacteria > Pseudomonadota > Alphaproteobacteria > Rhodobacterales > Rhodobacteraceae > Roseivivax. The sequence goes on from CAZTEV010000110.1 coordinate 987, forward strand.
ATCGGCCATTTCGACAATGAAATTCAGGTGGCGAGCCTGAAGAACCACAAATGGACCAACATCAAGGACCAGGTGGACATGATCGAGATGCCCTCGGGCAACCGCATCATCCTGCTCTCCGAGGGCCGTCTTCTGAACCTCGGCAACGCCACGGGCCATCCGTCCTTCGTGATGTCGGCCTCCTTCACCAACCAGGTGCTGGCGCAGATCGAGCTGTGGAAGAACGGCGGCGAGTACGAGAACAAGGTCTACATCCTGCCCAAGCATCTGGATGAAAAGGTCGCGCGCCTGCATCTCGACCGGATCGGCGTGAAGCTGACGCCGCTCGCGCCCGAGCAAGCCGCCTATATCGGCGTCTCGCCCGAAGGCCCCTTCAAGCCCGAGCATTATCGCTACTGAGCGAAGGCGTGGATCCCGACCAGACAGGCCCCGGCGCGCTGCGCCGGGGTTTTTTCGTGGATGGGCGCGATACCCGGATCTGACGCGACGGAAAAGCGGCTCTGTTTCACCATGAAAGCCTCAGCAGCATTTTTTTCTTGAGCGCGGCACATCGCGCTGCATACCCTCTGCGCGGAAGCCCCGCCGCGACGAACGGGGCCGCGTAGCAAGGGAAGACGTTCATGGGAAAACGCGACGAGCTGATCGCCAAATATGCCGAAGACCTCAAGACCAAGTGCGGCATGCAGCCGGATATGGATCTGCTGACCAAGGTCACGATCGGCTGCGGACCGTCGATCTACAACAACGACGCCTCGACCGTCGCGGGATCGGACAAGGCAGAGCTTGAGACGATCAAGAAGAATTTCCTGATGAAGAAGCTGGGTCTTCCCGACAGCCCGGACCTGATGGCGGGCATCGATTCCGTGATCGAGACCTATGGCCGCTCCGAGCGGAACAAGTATCGCGCGGTCGTCTATTACATGCTGACCAAGCACTTCAACAAGGACGCGGTTTACGCGTAATTGCGTCCCGGATCACCAGAACATGAAACGCCCCGCGCCATCCGGCCGGGGCGTTTTGCGCTGGAACAGAGCCTTGTCTTACGGCGAAAGACCGCCCAGCGCACAGACCGCCTGCCATTCCTCTTCGGTGACAGGCTGCACCGAAAGACGCGCTTGTTTCACCAGCGCCATGTCGGCAAGACGCGGATCCGCCTTCACCTGATCGAGCGTCACCGGCGTCTTCAGCGCCTCCACCGCCTTGATGTCCACGCACTCCCAGCGGTCGTCGTCGGTCGTGCTGTCGGGATGCGCCTCGGCGATGACCTCGACGATGCCGACAACGGCCTTTTCCTTCTGAGAATGGTAGAAAAAGCCCCGGTCGCCCTTCGCCATCTCGCGCATGAAGTTGCGCGCCTGGTAATTGCGCACGCCGTCCCATTCCTCACCCGTATCGCCTTTGGCGACCTGCTGATCCCAGGACCAAGCGGAGGGCTCGGATTTGAAGAGCCAGTAGCGCATCAGCCGAGCACCCGGTTCCATTCCATGATCTCGACCGAGGCGAACAGCCCGGCCTTGGCATAGGGATCATCCGCCGCCCAGGCCTCGGCGGCCGCGCGGTCGGGCAGGTCGAGCACGAGGACAGAGCCCGCCATCGCGCCGTCTTCCATGATCGGGCCCGCCTGCTGCACGCAGCCGGTCTCCTTCAGATAGGCCAGATGCGCGTCGCGGTTGGCCTTGCGGGTCTCCAGTGCACCGGGCTTGTCCCGGGCGATCAGTACGAAAAGCATGGTCTCTTCCTTTCCAGTCTCAGGCCTTGGCCCCTTTCTTTCCCGATCCGACAAGCGGCGCCGCCCCGGGATCGAGCGGCCAGCGCGGCCGTGCCTTGAGCGTCATGTCCGACCGATGCCCAGCCACAAACAGCTCGGACCCGGCATAGGCGATCATCGCCGCATTGTCGGTGCAGAGCGCAAGGGGCGGCGCGACGAAGGCCACGCCTGCATCGACGCACAGCGTCTCTAACTCTGCCCGAATGACGCTGTTGGCCGCAACACCGCCCGCAATGGCGAAAGCAGGCGCGGCAGGCGCCGCGTCCAGGTAGATCGCGATGGCGCGACGAGTCTTTTCGGTCAGGACGTCGCGGATCGCGGCTTGGAAGCCTGCGCAAAGATCGGCGCGGTCCTGCGCCGTCAAGCCGCCCTTTTCGGCCACGATCCGATCCCGTTCGCGCAAAAGTGCTGTTTTCAGACCCGAAAAGCTGAGATCGCAGCCGGGTCGGTCCAGAAGCGGACGGGGAAAGCGGAAGCGCGTCGGATCGCCCGCGCGCGCGGCGTCCTCCACGGAGGGTCCGCCCGGTTGCGCAAGGCCCAGAAGCCGCGCCGTCTTGTCGAATGCCTCGCCCGGCGCATCGTCGATCGTGCCGCCGAGCCGTTGAAATGCGTCCGGCCCGCGCACGATCAGAAACTGGCAATGCCCGCCCGAGATCAGCAGCATCAGGTAGGGATAGGCCAGATCGTCGGTCAGCCGGGGCGTCAGCGCGTGACCCGCAAGGTGATTGACCCCGATCAGCGGTTTGCCCGCTCCCGCAGCCAGCCCCTTGGCACACATCACACCGGACAGAACGCCGCCGATCAGGCCAGGGCCCGCGGTGACCGCGATGGCATCCACACTGCGAAGCGGCAAACCTGCCTCGGACAGAGCCTGTTTCACCGCAAGATCGAGTTTTTCCGCATGTGCGCGCGCGGCGATCTCGGGCACCACACCGCCGAAAGCCGCGTGCAATTCCGCCTGGCCCATGACCACGTTCGACAGGATGTCCCGCCCGCGCAGCACCGCCGCCGAGGTATCGTCGCAGGAGCTTTCTATCCCGAGCATGAGAAGCGGGTCGGTCATCGTGCATATCCGTTGCGCCAGAGCGAGCCTCGGGGTAGCACCAAACAAGGCCGTGCCACAATATCGGCGGTATCCATGCCCGCACCGATCCTTCTTCTGACACGACCCGAAGCGGCGGCGCAGGCCTTCGCGGCAGACCTTGCCGCCGAGGGGATTCGCCCCGAGCGCACGATCATCAGCCCCCTGATCGACATTTCCTTCACGCCCCATCTGCCGGATATGACCGACATTCGCGGCCTGATTTTCACGTCCGCGAACGGGGTTGCCGCCTATCGCGCGGCAGGCGGACCGCATCGCGATCTGTGCTACGCGGTGGGCGACGCCACGGCGGCGGCGGCACGGGATGCCGGTCTGCACCCGATCTCTGCCGAGGGTGCCGCGGCCGATCTGATCGCGCTCATCCTGCGCGATCGGCCATCCGGCCCGCTTTTGCACCTGCGCGGCGAACACAGCCGTGGCGCTGTTGCCGAAACACTGAGTTCGGCGGGAATAGAGACGCATAGGGCCGTTCTATACAGGCAGGATCACGTCCCGCTCAGCGCAGAGGCGCGGCTTGTACTGGATGGCACAGCGCCGATCTTGGCGCCCTTCTTCTCACCCAGAACCGCCAGGTCTTTCGCCCAACATGGTCCTTTCGCCGCGCCGCTTTATCTAGGAGCCTTGAGCCCGGCCGTGGCGAAACCGTTGGCGGATCTGGCGAACCGGGCGCTCGAAGTTGCCGCCCAACCAAACGGCACATCGCTGCGACGGACGGTCAAGGGCCTGTGGCACAAGGCGCAATCGCTTGAGGGCCGGGAAACGGGCCAGTAAGGTCGAACAAATGTCGGCGAGAATGCCGAAAAGAAAGATTCGAAAGGGAAGGACAGTTGGCGAGATCGAGAAAGCCCAAAGGGGCCAAGAACGCAAACGTCCAGAGTGGCGGTAAGGACGACACCGTCGCAGCATCCGAGGCGGTGGACGAAACCTCGTCCGAAACGCCCGAGCCGGAGACCACGGAAACGGCCTCCGAGGCGGATGTGACCGATACGGAAACGGATGTCCAAGAGGCCGATAGCATCTCCGTAGAGGCGGGCGACGATACCGTGGCATCCACGGATAGCAGCGAAAAGGCGGATGCCTCGGCTGAGGATGTCGAGGCCAACCCGGCCTCCACACCCGACGTCACCGAAGCCGATGCGCTGAGCGTGGCCGACCCCGAGCCCACACTGACCGATGACACCGCCGAGACATCTGCAGATGCGGAACCCGGTGCACCCGATGAGGCAGAAGCGTCCGATGCGCCCCGCGATCCTGAGGACACAGCGCCCGCGGATCTCGACCTCGCTGCAACCGGCGCGGATCCGGAAGGCACGGGACCTGCAGATATCACGCCCGCAACCACTGGCCCCGTCGTCCACGAAAAGGTGGTCGAACGGAAAGGCGGCTTCTTCCCGATGCTCCTGGGCGGCGTCGCCGCTGCTGCGATCGGGTTCGGATTGTCGGAATATCTTGGCGGGGACCTGTTCGGCGACAATGACGCCTTCGCGGATGAAACACGCGCCGCGCTGAGCGCGCAGACCGACAGTCTCGACGCGCTTTCGGGGCGGATCGACGGGTTGGAGACGGCGATGCCCGAGGTCGATCTGAGCTCGGTCGAAAGCGCGATCGCCGCACTGAGCGCGCGGACCGAGGAGCTGGGCCAAGAGATCGCGGATATGTCTGGCCGCCTTGGCGCGCTGGATACCAACGCGACCGATATGGCCGCGCGCATGGCCGAGCTGGAAAAGGCCCCGATGGAAGCCGCCGTCTCGCCCGCGGCGATCGAAGCCTATGAGGAGGAAATCGCGCGACTGCGCGACGAGGTTCAGGCGACCCTGTCCGATGTGGAAACGCAACGGCAGGAGATCGCGTCGATGGCGGAAGCGGCGGTCGCCGCCGAACGCAATGCCGAAGCCCGCGCGGCGCGGGCGGAACTGCGGGCAAGCCTCGCCTCCCTGTCGGCCGGTCTCGATGCAGGCCAGGCCTTCGCCGAGGATCTCGCACCGCTGCAGGCCTCGGATCTGGTGACGGTGCCCGAGGTGCTGTCGGCCAATGCGGGCGACGGGATCGCCACGCAGGCCGAGCTGGTCGCGGAGTTTCCCGATGCGGCCCGGGCTGCATTGGGTGCGGCGCGCGAAGCGCAATCCGATGGCAGCGCGGGCACCAGCCGCCTGACGGGCTTTCTGGCCGAACAGTTGGGCGCCCGGTCGGTCACGCCGCGCGATGGCGACAGCCCCGATGCCGTTCTATCGCGCGCCGAGGCTGCGGTGCGCGCCGGCGATCTGGAAACGGCGCTCAATGAAATCTCCACCCTGCCCGAGCCCGCCCAGGCGGCGCTATCGGATTGGGTGTCACGCGCCGAGACGCGCGCGGCGGCTCTGACCGCCATCGCGACCGTCTCGGACGATTTGGATACGGAATAAGGGTCGGTTCATGCTCTGGTCACTCATCAAGATCGTTCTTTTCGTCGCGATTGTCGCGGCGCTGACCCTCGGTGCCAGCTACCTCATGGAGGCGGATGGCGGGATCCAGATCACTGTTGCGGGAATGGAATTCACCTTCGGTGCCCTGCAATCGGTCATCGCGGCGGTCGTTCTGTTCGTCGCGGTCTGGCTGATCCTGAAGATCGCCTCGCTGCTGGTGGCGGTGCTGAAGTTCATCAATGGCGACGAGACGGCAATCACCCGCTTTTTCGACCGCAACCGCGAACGCAAGGGCTATGCGGCCCTGGGCGACGGGCTGACCGCGCTGGCCTCGGGGGAAGGACGCGTCGCGCTCGCCAAGGCCCAGAAGGCCGAACGCTACCTGCACAAACCCGAGCTGACGGATATTCTGGCAGCGCAGGCCGCCGAACAGGCGGGCGACAGCCGCAAGGCCGAGGAAATCTACAAGCGGCTTCTGAAGAATGACGCGACCCGCTTCGTCGGCGTCCGCGGGATAATGAAGCAGCGCATCGCCCAGGGCGATACGGAGACCGCGCTGCAACTGGCCAAACGCGCCTTCGCGCTGAAACCGAAGCACGAGGAAATGCAGGACACGCTCTTGCAACTTCAGGCCAAGACCGCGGATTGGGCCGGTGCGCGCAAGACGCTGCAGGCCAAGCTTAAATTCGGCAACATGCCGCGCGATCTGCACAAGCGTCGCGATGCGGTCCTGGCGCTGTCCGAAGCGAAGGACATCCTCGACGAGGGCAAGGATATCGAAGCGCGCGAGGCAGCGATCAGCGCCAACAAGACCTCGCCCGATCTCGTGCCCGCGGCCGCAATGGCCGCGCGCGGCTATATTGCGGATGGTCGCAAGAAGAACGCAGCCCGGCTTCTGAAGAAGGCCTGGCAGGCGCAACCGCATCCCGACCTGGCCGCTGCCTTCGCAGAGATCGAGCCCGCGGAAAGCCCTGCCGAGCGCCTGAAGCGCTTCCGTACGCTGACCGCGATCCATCCCGATCATCGCGAATCGAAGCTTCTGTCCGCCGAACTGCATCTCGCCGCCGAGGATTTCCCCGGCGCGCGCCGTGCCATCGGCGATCTGTGGGAAACCGACGCGGATGCGCGCGTTCTGACCATCATGGCCGCCATCGAGCGTGGTGAAGGGGCAGAGGACGCCATCGTGCGCGGCTGGCTCGCCAAGGCGCTGACCGCGCCGCGCGGTCCGCAATGGGTCTGCGAGAACTGCAACAACATCCAGACCGAGTGGTCGCCCACCTGCAACAATTGCGATGCCATCGACACGCTGAGCTGGAAGACCCCGCCCCGGACCGATGTCAGCCTGCCCGGCGGTGCCGAGATGCTTCCGTTGCTGGTCGGCCCCTCGACTCTGCCGGAAGAAGCCCGCGAGACGCCCGATCCGCTGGACGAGGTCGTGGCCGAGACCGATACGAGCGACGTGCCAGAGGCCGAACTGGCCGATGCCGAGACCAAGACGGAGGATCCGTCGCAATCCGAGGCACAAAAGGCGTCCTGACCCTCTTCCCATCCCCCGTGCGCGGTGCTATGTGCCCGCGCACGGAAATTGGGCCGCTGTAGCTCAGCTGGTAGAGCACGTCATTCGTAATGATGGGGTCGGGGGTTCGAGTCCCTTCAGCGGCACCACTTCCAAGCCACCGAACACGGTGGCTCACTTCCCGGAATAATCCCGATACCACTCGACGAATGCGCGGATACCTTCGCGGAAATCCGTCTTCGGACGGTAGCCCGTCAGCGTCTGCAAAAGCGACGCATCGGCCCAGGTCGCGGGCACGTCGCCCGGCTGCATGTCCATGAAGTTCTTCTTGGCCTTCATGCCCAGCGCGTCTTCGATCCCTTCGATGAAATCCAGAAGCCGCACCTTGTCGGAATTGCCGATATTGACCACGCGGAACGGTGCGACCGGGCTCAGGTTATCGCCCTCAACTCGGGTCTCCTCGCCACCCGGGACCGCATCCATCAGAAGCCGGATGCCCCGCACCAGATCGTCGATATAGGTGAAGTCACGGTACATGTCGCCGTGGTTGTAGACGTCGATTTCCCGCCCATCGAGCATCCGGTCCACGAATTTGTACAACGCCAGATCGGGCCGGCCCCAGGGACCATAAACCGTGAAGAACCGGAACATGGTGATCGGCACGCCATGGATATGCGCCCAGCTGTGCCCCATCGCCTCGTTCGCCTTCTT
>CAZTEV010000111.1:0-8481 GCA_964612785.1 uncultured Roseivivax sp.
CTCGCCCGTAGACTGAAGCTGCCCTACCGGTCCTCGGGCGGGTTCAACGGCTCCAAGCTGCCAGACGCGCAGGCGGGTTATGAAAGCGCCAATTCGCTGAATGTGGGTCTGCTGTCCGGCGTGAACTTCATGCTGCATGCCTGCGGGTGGCTCGAAGGGGGGCTCGTGTCCTCGTTCGAGAAATTCGTGATGGATGCCGACCAGCTGGGCGCGCTGCACCAGATGGCGAAGGGTGTGTCGATGGATGTCGAACATCAGGCGATGGATGCGATCCGCGAGGTCGGGCCCGGCGGGCATTACCTGGGCTGCGCCCATACCCAGCGGAACTTCAAGACCGCGTTCTGGCGCTCGGAGCTTCTGGATTACCGCCCCTTCGAGACCTGGAGCGAGGCGGGCGGGCAGGACACCGCGCAGAACGCCGCGGCGCTGGTGCGCAAGAAGCTGGCAAGCTATGTGCCGCCCGCAATGGATCCCGGTACGCTCGAGGCACTGAACGATTATGTGGCGCGCAAGAAGGGCAGCATGGCCGACGCCTTCGCCTGAGGCCGCGCTGCCGCGCGCGGTTTTCGCGAAGCTGACATGACGAGGCCCCGCGCGTGCGGGGCCTTTTCGTGTGTGAAACCGGCCCGGGTCCGGACCTTGGGGCTTCCGGGTCAGGCGAGCGTCGGACAGGCCCGGGCCACAAGGCGGGCCTCGCCCATCATGGCCGACAGGATCTCCACATGCCGGGCGACGCCGTAATTCGCCGATCCGGCCTGGCGCAACTCCTCCTGTTCCGCCTCGAGCGAAATCAGCTGGGACAGCGCATCATGCCCGGGGCCGGGCGTGCCGGGTCCGAGAAGCCGCGCCAGATGCGGTGCGCGGCGGTAGTCCTCGGCGCCGAACCGGGCGGCGCGGATCAGAAGGCGGGGGCGGCGCAGATGCGACAGCGCGTTGAGTGTCGTGGACATCGGATGGCTCCTTTCAAGCAAGCAGAGACCAAGCTCTAAACAACCTGAGCGGGTGTTGCCTGAGCGCCCGGATTAGCGAACGCCCTGTTTCCGATTGTTTACAAATAGAAAACAATCTCAACGTATCGGCAAATACGTTAACGATCTCGTAACCAATGCAATCTCTGGTTGTGGTTCGCTTCGATGTTCTTGCCGGAATGTCCGGCCAGTCCAAGGGGGATCACAAAGATGCATGGGACCAATGATGAACGCGCGACGCATTTGCCGAACTGGGTGCCGCAGGCGGCCATCCACTATATCGAACATACGGAGGCGGGGACCTCGTTGCGCGCGCTCGCCCGCGCCTCGGGCTGTCACCCCTCGACCATCCTGCGCCAGGTGCGCAAGATCGAGACGCGGCGCGACGACCCGCTCGTCGATGCCGCGCTCGACCGTCTGGGCCAGATCCGCGAGGGCGGCGTGCCGGTGAGCCTTGAGACCAAGCAGGCCACAGGCGATCCCGCGGGCTTTCAGCGCGAAACCCAGCGCATCCTGCAGAGGCTCTGCGAGGCGGGTGCGGTGCTGGCCGTGGCCGAAGGCATGGAAAAGGCCGTGGTCGTGCGCGATCAGCACGAGGGCGGCAGCGTGCGTACGGCCATCGTCGCCGCCGATATCGCCCAGGCGATGGCGCTGCGCGGCTGGATCCGGTGCGACGCGCCGGGGCGGGTGTCGCGCTACCGGATCACCGCCTGCGGACGGCAATCCCTGAGCCGGATGATGGCCGGGCGCGAAAGCCGCCTGCGCGGCTTCGCCGACAGTCAGGCGGGCAGCGGCAGCGGCGCGGAGATCGACGCGCTGATGGCCGAACGGGAGGCCGCGCCCGCGCGCGCGCAGAGGCGCTTTTCGGCCAGCGACAGCCCGCTTGCGGTGCTGGCCCGACGCAAGACTCCCGAAGGCACCGCCTTCCTGTCCACGGCGCAGGTCGGCGCGGGCGAGCGGCTGCGCGAGGATTTCGAGCTGTCGGAGGTCACGCCCGACGCGGTTCCGCGCCTTCTGGCACGTCAGCCTGTCGCGCTGCCCGAGGGCCGGGGGGCCCATGCCCGGTTCATGGCGGCGATCGCGGCGATGGGGCCGGGGCTTGCGGATGTGGCGGTGCAATGCTGCTGCCTTCTGGAAGGGCTCGAGTCGACCGAGAAGCGCATGGGCTGGTCGGCCCGGTCGGGTAAGATCGTGCTGCGCATCGCGCTCGAGCGGCTGAGCTGGTTCTACCAGAGCGATGCCGGGCAGGCCTCGCGCATGATCGGCTGAGCCCTCCGCGCAAGGCCGGGTGACTGCCGCCCGCATGGCTGCCATTCGTCGCATGCACTGGCAAAGCCGCGCCTGAGGGCCTATTGTCGGGAAAACTCACCGATCAATGCGGGAGCCCGCGCATGCGCGATCTGAAAATCCCCGGCGAGCGTCATCCGGAAAAGGCGCACCGGCCCGACAACCCCCAGCCCAAGAAACCCGACTGGATCCGTGTGAAAGCGCCCGGCGGCAAGGGCTATGCCGACACCCGCAAGATCATGCGGGACAACAACCTGACCACCGTCTGCGAAGAGGCGGGATGCCCCAATGTGGGCGAATGCTGGTCGCTGGGTCACGCCACCATGATGATCATGGGCGAGATCTGCACCCGCGGCTGCACCTTCTGCAACGTGGCCACGGGTCGCCCGGACGATCTCGACGTGTTCGAGCCGGGCCGCGTCGCCGATGCGGTGCAGAAGCTGGGGCTGAACCATGTGGTCATCACCTCGGTCGATCGCGACGATCTGGAGGACGGCGGAGCAGAGCATTTCGCCCAGACCATCCGCGCCGTGCGTCACCGCGCGCCCGACACCACGATCGAGATCCTGACGCCGGATTTCCTGCGTTGCGGACCCGAGGCGCTGGAAGTGGTGGTCGCAGCCAAGCCGGACGTCTTCAACCACAACCTCGAGACGGTGCCGTCGCTCTATCCCAGCGTGCGCCCGGGCGCGCGGTATTTCCATTCCCTGCGTCTGCTGCAGCGCGTGAAAGAGATCGACCCGTCGATCTTCACCAAGTCGGGCATCATGGCAGGCCTCGGCGAAAACCGCGCGGAAGTGCATCAGGTGATGGATGACATGCGCTCGGCCAATGTGGATTTCCTGACCATCGGCCAGTACCTTCAGCCCACGCGGAAGCACCACGCGATCGACCGCTTCGTGACGCCCGACGAGTTCAAGAGCTACGAGAAGGCGGCCTGGGGCAAGGGCTTCCTGATGGTCTCGGCCACACCGCTGACGCGGTCCTCCTACCACGCGGGCGACGATTTCGCGCGGCTGCGTGCGGCGCGGGAGAAGCAGCTGGCAGCGGCGGTCTGAGGTCTTTCCCGCTCAGGGTGAAGTTTGTGAGAAGGCCCCGGAGGTGATCCGGGGCCTTTGGTCTATGGGCTGTGCTGGAAGCGCGCGGTGAGGTCCCGGCGCGAGGCCGGGACAGGGGTGGAGTGAGGCGATGTCGGTCTCTAGCGGCCCGCTGCCCCGGACGTGATCCGGGGCCTCTGCGGGCCGGGCGTGTCGCGTCGTTTCGTGCGGTGAGGTCCCGGCGCGGGGGGCGGGACAGGGGGGAGAGGCCACATAGGTCTCTCGGTATGCGCTGCCCCGGACCTGATCCGGGGCCTCAGGGGTCCGGGCCTGTCGCATCGTTTGCGTGGCGAGGTCCCGGCGCGAGGCCGGGACAGGAGGGCTGGCGTGTTGGGGCCTTACTCCGCGCCGGGAAGCGCCTTGAGATAGGCGGCAACGGCCGCGCGGTCTTCTGCGGGCAGTGTCGCGAAGTTCTCCACCACGGCGACCATGTGACCGCCTGCGCTGTCATAATCCGGGGTGAAGCCGGTCTCCAGATAATAGGCGATATCCGTGGCCGACCACTCGAGCGAGCCGGGGTCGATCGCGGGGATGCGGCCGTCGCCCGACGGGTTCTCGGCCCCCTCCAGCCAGCGCGCCAGATCGAGCCCGCCCAGAGCGGTGCGGGGCGTGTGGCATTCGCCGCAATGGGCCAGCGCCTCGACCAGTTCGCGGCCGCGGGTCAACTCGGGCGTGGCGGAATCGTCCGTCACCCAATCCTCGGTCAGATAGAGCATCTTCCAGCCGCCGAGACTCGCCCGGATCGAGAAGGGAAAGCCCAGATCGTGATCGCGCGATGGCGCGTCACTTTCGGGCAGGGTCTGCAGATGCGCCCAGATATCGGCCACCTGCTGCGGCGTGAGCCGGATATAGGAGGAATAGGGAAAGGCCGGGTAGTAGTGCTGCCCCTCGGGCGAGGTGCCAAGCCGGACCGCGCTTGCGAACTCCGTGAGCGACCAGGCCCCGATGCCCGCCTCGGGATGGGGCGAGATATTGGGCGCGTAGAAGGTGCCGAAGCCTGTCTTGAAGGCTTGCCCGCCGCTCAGCACATCCTTGGCCGCGCCTTCGGCATCGGGCGCGGAATGGCAGGACGCGCAGCCTGCGGCGGTGTAGGTCATGGCCCCCTGGGCGGGATCGCCCGTCAGGCCGTCATAACTTTCCGCCGCGACAGAGCGGGGCTGTGTCAGCCACAACCCCGCTCCGCCCGCGATCAGTGCGAGCACGACTAGTCCGGTCAGTTTTCGCAGCATCAGTTCGCGGGCGCACGATACTCGTCATGGCAGGCCTTGCAGGTCCCGCCCAATTGGCCGAGCGCGGGGCCCAGCGCCTCCTGGCCGGTGGCCGCGACCTGTTGCAGATTGGCGGCCTGGGTGCCCAGATCCTCCCATTTCGACAGCACGTCGGGCAGGTTGTCCCACATCTCGGCCTTGGCGCGGGTGCCGTCGAGATCCATCTCGCTCGATCCTGCGGGCCAGAGGGGCGGCTGGTTGATCATCGACACCGCGACGATGCTGTCGGCGGCGGCCTGTGCGGCGTCGGCGTCGTATGGGGCCTCGCCTTTGGCCATGTCGCCGATGATCCCGAGGTTGATCGCAAGAATGCGGAACTGCCCTTGCCGGGCCTTGAGTTGGGCGCCGTAATCCTGCGCCATGGCGGGCAGGGCGAGCGCGGCGCAGAGCGTCGACAGGGCAAGTGCTTTCATGGAAACCTCCTGGATTCTACAACGGGACCGTAACGCGACATTCCGCCACGGCCCAATACACCTTCGCGTGAAAGACAGGCCGGGTCAGCCGCGCCCGCGTCCCTCGAAGCGCGGCAGCATGGCAGAGAAGTCCCGGCCCTGTCCGTCTTCCTCTTCGACGAAGCGGCGGTAAAGCTCTGCCGCGGCGGCGCCCAGGGGCGTGTCGGCATCGGCACTTTCCGCCGCCGCCTGCGACAGGCGCAGATCCTTGAGCATCAGATCGGCGGCAAAGCCCGGCGTGTAGTCGTTGTCCGCAGGCGATGTCGGGCCCACGCCCGGCGCCGGGCAATAGGTGTTCATCGACCAGCTTTGCCCCGAAGACGTGGAGACCACGTCGAACATCGCCTGCCGGTCGAGGCCCAGCTTATCAGCCAGCGCGAAGGCCTCGCAGGTGGCGATCATGGTCACGCCGAGGATCATGTTGTTGCAGATCTTCGCAGCCTGCCCATTGCCTGCGGCGCCGCAATGCACGGCCTTCTGGCCCATGATGTCGAACAGGGGCTTCGCTTTCTCGAAGCCTGCGGCATCGCCGCCCACCATGAAGGTCAGCGTGCCCGCCTGAGCGCCACCCGTGCCGCCCGAGACCGGCGCGTCGAGCGGCAGAAGTCCCGCCGCCGTGGCATCCGCCGCCACGGCCCGGGCCGAATCCACATCGACGGTGGAACAATCGAGAAAGACCGCGCCCGCCTGCATCGCCGGGATGACCTCGGCCGCCACGGATTTCAGGATGTCGCCATTGGGCAGCATGGTGATGACCACGTCCGCGCCCTGCGCCGCCTCGGTCGCGCTGGCCGCTTGCGCGATGCCGTCGAGCGCCACGGTCGCCGTGTCGAAGCCCGTCACCTGATGGCCCGCGCGCGCGAGGTTCTGCGCCATGGGACCGCCCATATTGCCAAGGCCGATAAAACCGATCTTCATCGCTGTGCTCTCCTGTGCCGAAAGGTCGTGGAATTCGAGCTGCGCCTCGCGCAGGGGCTGCAGCATCTTCGCCGCCGCGGCGAGCGGCACCGCCTCGAGCGCGTGCTGCCATTTGGGCTGGCGGTCCTTGTCGATGACCTGCGCGCGCACCCCTTCGAGGAAATCGCCCTCGGGCAGGGCACGATGGGTGGCGCGGTATTCGAGGGCGAGCGCCTTGCGGATATCCGGCGTCCCGGTGCGCAGACGGTGGATCATCTCGAGCGTGACCGCCATGGAGAGGGGCGCATTGCGCGACACCGCCTTGAGCGCCTCCGCGGCCAGATCGCCGCCATCGGCCTTCAGCGCATTGACGATGTCGATGAGCCGCTCGCCCCCGAAGAGCGCGTCGATGCGGGGCTGTTGCGCGGCCATGGGGCTGTCGGGGGCGGGCTGCGCGGCCTTTGCGATATCGGCCGGATCGCCTGTGGCGATCAGCTGGGATTTCAGCGTCTCCCAAGCGGCTTCGGGCACGAAATGATCCGCAAATCCGCAATGGATCGCGTCGCCGGGGCCCATCCGTGCGGCCGTCAGCCCCAGATATTCGCCAAGCCGGCCGGGCGCGCGCGCCAAAAGCAGTGAGCCGCCCACATCCGGGACAAGGCCGATGCCGCATTCGGGCATGGAAATCTGGCTGCTCTCGCCCACGATCCGGTGGCGCACATGGCCCATCAGGCCCACACCGCCGCCCATGGTGAAGCCCTGCGCGAAGGCCACGACGGGCTTGGGATATTCCGCCAGAAGCGCGTTCAGCCGGTATTCGTCGCGCCAGAAGCGGCGGGCGCCCTCGTAGTCGCCTTTGACGCCCTCGTGATACATCGCGGCGATATCGCCGCCGGCGCAGAAGGCGCGGTCGCCCTCGGCGTCGATGAGGATGAGCGCCACCTGCGGATCATCCAGCCAGTCCAGAAGCGCGGCCTCGATATCGAGGCACATCTGGTAGGACAGCGCATTGAGCGCCTTGGGCCGGGTCAGGGTGATGCGGCCCGCGTGACCCTCGCGGCGGATCGAGACCTCGTCGCTCATCCGCGGGCCTCCAGCATCTTGCGGGCCACGATGAGGCGCATGATCTCGTTTGTGCCTTCGAGGATCTGATGCACGCGCAGGTCGCGCACGATCTTCTCGATCCCGTAATCGGCGAGGTATCCGTAGCCGCCATGAAGCTGCAGGCATTGATCGGCGATGCGGCTTCCCGCCTCGGTCACGAATTTCTTGGCCATGGCGCAGCTTTGCGTGGCATCAGGCGTGCGAGTGTCGAGCTTCCAGGCGGCCTGGCGCAGGAAGGTGCGCGCCGCTTGCAGCTCGATCTCCATGTCGGCGAGGCGGAATTGCAGCGCCTGAAACTGGTCGATGGGTTTGCCGAAGGCCCGACGCTCGGCCATGTAGCCCAGCGTCGCATCGAGGGCGGCCTGCGCGGCGCCCAGCGAACAGGCGGCAATGTTGAGCCGCCCGCCATCGAGCCCCGCCATAGCATATTTGAAGCCGTGGCCTTCCTCGCCCAGCAGCGCGTCCGAGGGCACGCGGCAGGCATCGAGCTGTACCTGCCGGGTGGGCTGCGCGCGCCAGCCCATCTTGTCCTCGAGCCCGCCGAAGGACAGCCCGTCCGCACCGTCCTCGACATACAGCGCGGAGATGCCGCGGGGGCTGTCATCGCCGGTGCGGGCCATGACGATATAGCCGTCGGAATATCCCCCGCCCGAGATGAAGGCCTTGGTGCCCGTGAGGGCGAAGCCTTCGTTGGTGCGCTCCGCGCGGGTTTTCAGCGCCGCCGCGTCCGAGCCCGAGCCCGGTTCGGTCAGGCAATAGGACAGGACCCGCCGCATCGCGACCGCATCGGGCAGAATGCGGTCCTTGAGCGCGTCGGTCCCGTAGGCCTCGATCATCGCGGCGCACATGTTGTGGATCGACAGGAAGGCCGAAACCGAGGGGCAGGCCATGGCGAGCGCCTCGAAGACGAGGGTGGCGTCGAGCCGCGAAAGCCCCGATCCGCCCGCATCTTCGGACACATAGATACCGCCGAGGCCCAAGGCCGCCACATCGGGCCAGAGATCCTTGGGGATATCGCCCGCCTTGTCCCAGTCGAGCGCGTGGGGGGCGATCCGCTCCTGCCCGAAATCGCGGGCCATGTCGAAGATCGCGACCTGTTCCTCGGTCAGTGCAAAGTCCATTCGCGGCCTCCCTTCCGTTAATGAACGTATGTTTAATTATTGTGGCAGGGCGGCACGCCGCGCGCAAGGCGGAAACGGTGGGGAGTGCGTCTGAGGGAGAGCGGCGAGGCCCCGGATCGGGGTCCGGGGCAGCAAGTGTCCCGGCCTTGTGCCGGGACCTCGGGGTGAGGGTTTGGATCAAGTCCGGGGCAGCGGGTGCTCTGGCGTCGCGATGGGGACTGTTGCGATGGTCCGGGATAGGCTTTGGGGCCAGGCGCTGTCCCGGCCTCGCGCCGGGACCTGAGGGT
>CAZTEV010000112.1:0-8381 GCA_964612785.1 uncultured Roseivivax sp.
CGGGCGTGATGATGGCCGTCGGCATCCGGCTCGTCGATTTCAAGATCGAGATCGGGCGGCTTTTCGAGGGCGATTTCCAGCGGCTTGTCGTGGCTGACGAGATCTCGCCCGACAGCTGCCGGTTGTGGGACATCGAGACCGGCCAGAAGCTCGACAAGGACGTGTTCCGGCGCGATCTGGGCAACCTCGCGGATGCCTATACGGAAGTCGCGCGGCGGCTGGGCGTCATGCCCAAGACCAACCAGACGATCACCAAACCCACGCTTATCAACTGAAGCGACAGGGCGGGCCGCGCGGGCTCGCCGATCTTGCAACGAACAGACCAGAGGCCCGATGCGATGAAAGCGAAAGTGCATGTGATGCTTAAGGACGGCGTGCTCGACCCGCAGGGCGAGGCGGTGCGCCACGCGCTTGGCGGTTTGGGCTTCTCGGGCGTGCAGGGCGTGCGTCAGGGCAAGGTGATCGAGCTCGACCTGGCCGACGGCACCTCCGAGGCCACGATCGAGGAGATGTGCCAGAAGCTGCTCGCCAATACCGTGATCGAAAGCTACCGGATCGAGGTGCTGTGATGCGCGCCGCGGTCCTCGTCTTTCCCGGGTCCAATTGCGACCGCGATCTGGCCATGGCGTTCCGCGCGGCGGGGTTCGAGACCGACATGGTCTGGCACAAGGATACGGCGCTGCCCGCGGGCGTGGACCTCGTGGGCGTGCCGGGCGGCTTTTCCTATGGCGATTACCTGCGCTGCGGGGCGATCGCGGCCAATTCGCCGATCTGCCGCGCGCTTGTCACCCATGCCGAGCGGGGCGGGTTCGTCTTCGGGCCCTGCAACGGGTTCCAGATCCTGACCGAGACGGGGCTGCTGCCGGGCGCGCTTCTGCGCAATGCGGGCCTCAAATATATCTGCCGGACCGTGGGCCTGGAGGTCGCGACGACCGCGTCGGTCTTCACGCAAGGCTACGGGCAGGGCGAGGAGATCCAGATCCCCATCGCCCATCACGACGGCAATTACTATGCCGATGCGGCGACGCTCGACCAGCTTGAGGCCGAGGATCGCGTGGCCTTCCGCTATACCGACAATCCCAACGGATCGGCGCGCGACATCGCGGGCATCCTGTCGGAGAACCGCCGCGTCCTGGGGATGATGCCGCATCCCGAACGCGCGGCCGATGCGGGCCATGGCGGCACCGATGGTCAGCGGCTTTTCGCGCATCTGACCGAGGCGCTCGCGGCAGCCTGACTTGTGGCGGCCCGCCTGGGGCCGTACTCTGCCTGCCATGTCCGAGACGACGCAGACCGAGACCGCCCGCACCGGGCCGGGGCCCTTGTCCTGGCGGGTGCGCCTTGCGCTTCTGCTGCTGTTCGTCGTCGCGGCGGCGACGGTCTGGACCACGCACAAGCTGCTGACCGACCGCTTCACCGAGACCACGCGCAACCGCGCGGAGCTGCGTCTTGCGCTCTATTCCGGCAACCTTCTGTCGGAGCTGAGGCGCAACGCCATCGTGCCGCAGCTTCTGGCGCGGGATCCGGCGCTGATCAACGCGCTCAACACGCTCGATTACAGCCAGTCCACCCAGCGGCTCATTTCCTTCGTCGAGGAGATCGGCGCGGCCTCGCTGATGCTTCTGGACAGCGAGGGGCGCACCGTGGCCGCGACCGACCGCAACCGGCTGGGCGAGGCGCATCGTGGCGCACCCTATTTCGTCGATGCGGTACGCGCCTCCTCGACCATCTTCACCTCGCTGCGGGGCGAGGTCGGCAATTACACCTTCAGCTATTCGCGCCGGGTCGAAAGCCAGGGCGCTGTAATCGGCGTGATCGTGGTGGAGGTCGATCTCGCCAAGTTTGAGCGCGCCTGGGCCGGTATTTCCGACGCGGTTCTGGTGACCGACAGCGAGGGGCAGATCATCCTCGCGACCGAACCGCGCTGGCGCGGGCTGACCGTGGCCGAGGCGCTCAGGCGGCAATCGCCCGACACCGCGATCGAACGCGCGATCCAGGCCACCGCCGACTGGACCGCGCTGCCTGCGGATGCCTATGTGATGGGCGAGGCGGTGATGCGCGTCGATGGCCGCATCCCGTTCCGCGGCTGGTCGCTGACCTCGTTCACCACCTATCAAAGCGTGCGGGAGCGGGTGAATACCGTCCTTGCGCTCGAGATCATGGGTTTTGCCCTGCTGGCGGCGCTGGCCTTCTATGCGCTATCGCGCAAGACCGCGCTGCGCATGGCGCTGTTCCAGCGTGAAAGCCGCGAGTTGCGGCAGCTCAACCTGCGCCTGCAGCGCGAGATCGCGGAGCGGGAGCGCGTGCAGGAGAACCTTGCCGTGGCCGAGCAGACCCTCGCCCAAAGCTCGAAGTTGGCGGCCCTGGGCGAGATGTCGGCGGCGGTCAGTCATGAATTGAACCAGCCGCTTGCGGCGATGAAGACATATCTCGCAGGCGCACGGCTGCTGCTGCGCCGCAACCGCCCCGACGAGGCGCTGACCGCCTTTCATCGCATCGACGACCTGATCGAGCGGATGGGCGCGATCACGCGGCAGCTGAAATCCTACGCCCGCAAGGGTCAGGCCGAATTCTCACCCGTCGAGATGGGCGAGACCATCGCTTCGGCCCTGTCGATGATGGAGCCGCAGCTCAAGGCGCGCAAAGTGCGCATCACCCGCATCCTGCCCGAACAGCCGGTCTTCGTGATGGGCGACCGGATGCGGATCGAACAGGTTCTGGTCAACCTTCTGCGCAACGCGCTCGATGCGACAAAGTCGGTTCGCAATCCCGAGATCGAGCTGCTGCTCGCCTCGGGCGAGACGGCGACCCTGACCGTGCGCGACAACGGCCACGGGATCGAGGATCTCGATTCCCTGTTCGAGCCTTTCTACACCACCAAACAGCCGGGCGACGGGACGGGCCTCGGGCTCGCCATTTCCTCGGGCATCGTGACGGATCTGGGCGGACGCCTGATTGCGCGGAACGCCGAAGGCGGCGGCGCCGTTTTTGAAATGCAGCTCCCGATCATGACGGACAAAACGCAAGCAGCGGAATGATATAAGCTATGGCACAGGCAATGAAAATCGCGATCGTCGATGACGAAAAGGACATGCGGCAATCGATCAGCCAATGGCTGGCACTGTCGGGTTACGACACCGAAAGCTTCGCCTCGGGCGAAGAGGCCCTGCGCACGCTGGGGCAGGATTATCCGGGCATCGTGATCTCGGACATCAAGATGCCGGGGATGGACGGAATCCAGCTTCTGAAGAAGCTGATGGGGCTCGATTCCGCGCTGCCCGTGATCATGATCACCGGCCATGGCGACGTGCCCATCGCGGTCGAGGCGATGCGGATCGGAGCCTTCGATTTCCTCGAGAAGCCGTTCAATCCTGACCGGATGTCGGAGCTTGCCAAGAAGGCCACAAATGCCCGCCGCCTGACGCTCGACAACCGCCAGCTGCGGCGCGAACTCAGCGATGGCGGGCAGATCATGCAGAAGCTGATCGGGCAGAGCCCGGCGATGGAACGGCTGCGCGAGGACGTGCTCGATCTGGGCCAGGCCGACGGGCATGTGCTGATCGAAGGCGAGACCGGGACCGGCAAGACGCTGATCGCCCATGCGCTGCACGCGGTGGGCAGCCGGGCGGGCAAGCGCTTCGTTCTGCTGCCTTGCGCGGCCATGGACGAGACCGCGTTGATGAAGCGGCTTTTCGGGCCGATGGATCCCGAGGACAGCCGCCTTCCCGCGATGGAAGAGGCGCGCGGTGGCACCCTGGTGCTGGAAGATATCGAGAGCCTGTCGGACACGGCGCAGGCACGGCTTCTGTCGGTCATCAACGATCAGGGCACACCGCCCGAGACGCGCATCGTGGCCATCTGCAACCTGCAGGACGAGGGCAAGACCTGCGAGACGGCCCTGCGCTCGGATCTGTTCTACCGGCTGGCCGCGCTGCGGATCACCGTGCCGCCCCTGCGCCAGCGGGGCGAGGATATCCTGACGCTCTTCACCCGCCTGTCCGAGCAATATGCCGATGAATATGGCTGCGACGCGCCGCAGGTCACCGCACAGGAGGCCGCCCAGCTTCTGCAGGCGCCCTGGCCCGGGAATGTGCGTCAGCTCATCAACCTGGCCGAGCGCGCAGTGCTGCAATCCCGGCGCGGGACCGGCACCATCGCGTCGCTGCTGATGAACGATCACGAGGACATGCAGCCGGTGATGACCACCGAGGGCAAGCCCCTGAAGGAATACGTGGAAGCCTTCGAGCGGATGCTGATCGACAACACGATGCGGCGCCACAAGGGCTCGATCTCGGCGGTGATGGAAGAGCTGTGCCTGCCGCGTCGGACCCTGAACGAGAAGATGGCCAAGTACGGGCTGCAGCGGTCGGATTACCTCGATTGATCGAAGCGCGCCTCTAGCGGCGTTGTGGGATCGCGGCCCCCTTGGGGCCGCGCTGGGGGCTCTGCCCCCAGACCCCCGGAGGTATTTTTGGTCCGAACGTGACAGTGGCCGTGCGCCCGGGATCTGAGACGTGGGACGCGCGGATGGTTGGCAGGTCCGATCAATTGGCGCGCGTATTGCGCAGGTGCTTAAGCGCGCAGCTGATTTGGCCCAAGCGACGTCCTGTGTCATCGGGAGGGGCCATGCCCGCGCACGCGGGCTCAGGCGGCTTTGGCCCCCGCGCGCATGACCATACCGAAGAGATCGCGCGGATCGTCCGGATCGGCCAGAAGGTCGAGCGGGGTGGAGAAGGGCGTGCCGGTGATGGCCGCGCGCAGGTAGCACAGCGCGGAGAAATCCTCGATCGCGAAGCCCACGCTGTCGAAGAGCGTGATCTCCGACGCCGCGCGGCGCCCCTCGCGGCGGCCTGCGATGACCTCCCACAGCTCGGTCACCGGATGATCGGGGGCGAGTTGCTGGATTTCGCCCTCGATCCGGGTCTGTTCGGGATATTCCACGAAGATCGAGGACCGGTGCAGAATGCCCGGGGCGAGCTCGGTCTTGCCGGGGCAATCGCCGCCGATCGCGTTCACATGGACGCCCGCGCCGACCATGTTGTCCGACAGGATCGTCGCGTATTGCTTGTCCGCCGTGCAGGTCGTCAGGATATCGGCGCCCTCGATGGCCTCTTCGGGGCTTTTGCATGTCGTCACCGACAGGCCTGATCCGGCGAGGTTGCGGGCGCACTTCTCGGTCGCGGCGGGGTCGATATCGTAGAGGCGGACCGCTTCGATCCCGACCAGCGCCTTCATGGCGATGCTCTGGAACTCGGCCTGGGCCCCATTGCCGATCATCGCCATGGTCCGCGCGCCCCTTGGGGCGAGGTATTTCGCCGCAACGCCCGACATGGCCGCCGTGCGCAAGGCGGTCAGGATCGTCATCTCGGTCAGAAGCACCGGGTAGCCCGTGGCCACATCGGCCAGAAGGCCGAAGGCGGTCACGGTCTGCAGGCCCTCGCGCGTATTCTTCGGGTGGCCGTTGACGTATTTGAACCCGTACATCTGCCCGTCCGAGGTGGGCATCAGCTCGATCACGCCGACGGGGCTGTGGGAGGCCACGCGCGGGGTCTTGTCGAAGCTCTCCCAGCGTTTGAAATCTTCCTCGATCCGGGCGGCAATGCCGCGGATCATGGTCTGGACGCCCAGATGGTGAATGAGCCCCATCATGTGATCGACGGAGACGAAGGGCACCAGGGCCTTGTCGGAGGGCAGAACGGTCATGACGGGCCTCAGAGGATGCGTTGGGTGGGGCGGTCGAAGACCTGCCGCCCGAAGGCGGAGGCGGCGAGATCGACCATGAGCTGCGCGGTGCGCCCGCGTTCGTCGAGCATCGGGTTGAGCTCCACGAGGTCGAGCGAGGTCATCAGGTCGCTGTCATGCAGCATCTCCATGATGAGATGTGCCTCGCGCACCGTGGCCCCGCCCGGAACCGTCGTGCCGACGGCAGGCGCAACGGAGGGATCGAGGAAGTCCACGTCGAGCGAGACATGCAACGCGCCGCCGGCCTTCGCGACATCTTCGAGGAAGGTGGCAAGCGGGCGGCGGATGCCGTCTTCGTCGATCGCGCGCATGTCGTAGCGGCGGATCGCGGTGCCCTCGATGGCCGCCCGTTCGGCCGCATCGACCGAGCGCAGGCCGATCATGCAGATATTCTCCTGCGGGACGGGGGCCGTCACTGGCGGGAACGCGTCGAACCCGTCCCGGCCGGTGGCATAGCCCAGGGGAGTGCCGTGCAGATTGCCGCTATCGGTGGTGTGCGGCGTGTGAAAATCCGTATGCGCGTCGAGCCAGAGGACAAATTGCGGACGCCCCGCGCGCGCCGCATGGGCGGCAACGCCCGTGACCGTGCCCATCGACAGCGCATGATCGCCGCCCATGAAGATGGGCGTGCCACGCGCCATCGCGGACTCGGCCTCGCGGGCCAGTGCCCGGGTCCAGCCCACGGTTTCGGGTAGGGCGAAGAGGTGCGTGTCTTCGGCCAGGTCGACCGGATCGGGCGCCACATTGCCCAGATCCTCGACGCCATGGCCCAGATCGCGCAGCGCGCCGGGCAGGCGGGCGGTGCGATAGGCGTCGGGTCCCATCAGGCAGCCCGCGCGGCGTTTGCCCGCATCCATCGGCACGCCCAGGAGAAGGATGGTCTTGTCGGTCATGGCTCGGCCTCGTATCTCGTGTCTGTCCCTGAATATCCGTCGGATCGCGCAGCTGTCACCTTTCCAAATTGGCCGATCCGGGGCAGAATTGGCCGAAACGGAGGAAAAAGGTTTCGATATGGACGCCACCGATCAGGCCATTCTGTCCGCCCTCAGGCGCGATGCGCGGGCCTCCTATTCTGATCTGGCACTCGCCCTGGGCCTGTCGCGTACGACCGTGCGCGCGCGGGTGGAGCGGATGCGCGCGGAGGGACAGATCCTGGGTTTCACGGTCGTTCTGAAGGAGGATGCCGCGCGCGATCCGGTGCGCGCGATGATGATGATCGGGATCGAGGGGCGGGGCGCCGACCGCATCCTGCGTCAGCTGGGCGGGTTGCCCCAGGTGCGCGCACTGCACACCACCAATGGTCGCTGGGACGTGATCGCGGAGTTGGGCACGCCGGATCTCGAGGCGCTGGATGCGGTGCTGAACCGCATCCGCGCCATGAGTGGCATCGCCAATAGCGAGACCTCGTTGCTGCTGTCGACGAAGCGCAGCAGCTGACCGGCTCAGCTGCGCTTCAGGGCGGCGAACCAGAGCACCGCGAGGAGGAGCGAAAGCACCATGTTCCAGCTGGCCATCGAGAGGCTCAGGAATTCCCAGGCGACCTCGTCGCAGCGCACCATCGGCGCGGCCATGATCTGGTCCAGCAGCTGATCGGTGGAGAGCCCGCCGATATCGCCCGCGCTGCAGGTATCGGGGCCGGGCCACCAGCCGCGCTCGACCCCGGTGTGATAGGCGCCGACGCCTGCCGTGGCCAGCGCCGCAAGAAGGCCCAGCGCGGGCAGGATCCGGCCGGGCAGGGCGAGCGCCACAAGACCGATGACGATCGCGGCCACATGCGGATAGCGCTGCCAGTAGCAGAGTTTGCAGGGCGGCAGATCGCCCAGATACTGAAAGCCGAGCGCGCCCAGCATGAGGGCGAGCGATCCGCCTGCGGCCAGCAGGATGAGAAGGGTTCGTTCTGTATTCATAGAAGTCGCAGCACCATGAAACCGCCGATGAGTGCAACACAGAAAAGCGTGAAGACGAGCCCCAGGCGGCGGTCGATGAAGTCGCGGATCGGCGGGCCGAAGAAGTGCAGAAGCCCCGCGACGATGAAGAAGCGCGCCGCGCGCGCGACGATGGCCGACAGGATGAAGGGCACAAGCGGCATCGCGGTCCAGCCAGACATGATCGTGATGACCTTGAACGGGAAGGGGGTCAGCCCCGCGACCAGCACCGCCCAGACGCCGTATTCGTTGAACTTGGCATTGAAGGCCGCCATGCTGTCGCCCTTGCCCAGCGCCTCGAGCACCGGCGCGCCGATGCTTTCGTAGAAAAACATGCCGATGACATAGCCCAGAAGCGCGCCCGCGACGGAAGACACGGTCGCCACCAGCGCAATCAGCCAGGCGCGGCGGGGCGCGGCCAGCACCATCGGGATCATCATCACGTCGGGCGGGATCGGGAAGACCGAGCTTTCGATGAAGGAGATGAAAGCCAATGCCCAGAGCGCGCGCGGATGCTCGGCGAGCCTCAGGGTCTTGTCGTACATCGCGCGCAGCATGGCCTGTCCTTCGTCGGGTCTCATGTCCTCTGAGCATGCGCGACAGCCGCGGTCAAGAAAGCCGGTTTTGATCTGGACGAAGTGTCTCCGTCCCGCTATCCCGGCGGCGCGGGCCCGAGTGGCGGAATGGTAGACGCAGGGGATTCAAAATCCCCCG
>CAZTEV010000113.1:0-8336 GCA_964612785.1 uncultured Roseivivax sp.
GACGACAGCACGATCCCGGCCATGCGCCCGTAAGGCGGCACGCCCGCCGCCTCGCGTTCGCGCGCCTCGGCCCGCCAGAAGCCTTCCTCGTCGCCCGACAGGATCGCGCGGATGACGGGATGCTCGGGCTGGTAGGTTTGCAGCAGGGCGATGCCCGGCTTCTCGGCGCGGCCCGCCCGACCCGCGACCTGGCGCATCAGCTGAAAGGTGCGTTCGGCGGCGCGCAGATCCGAGCCTTGCAGGCCCAGATCCGCGTCGATCACGCCCACCAGCGTCAGCAACGGGAAATTGTGCCCCTTGGCCACAAGTTGCGTGCCCACGATGATGTCGGCCTCTCCGGCGGCGATGGCGGCGATCTCGGCCTTCAACTGCCGCGCGGTGGTGTACATGTCCGATGACAGGACCGCGATGCGGGCCTCCGGGAAGCGCGCGCGGGCTTCCTCGGCCAGTCGTTCGACGCCGGGGCCCACGGCGGCAAGCTTGCCCTCGACCTCGCAGGAGGGGCAGACCTCGGGCTTGGGTTCCGTCTCGCCACATTGATGGCAGACCAGACGCTTCAGGAAGCGGTGTTCGACCATGCGCGCATCGCAATGCTTGCAGCCGATCTGGTGTCCGCAGGCGCGGCATATCGTGACCGGGGCATAGCCGCGGCGGTTGAGAAAGAGCAGCGCCTGTTCGCCCTTCTCGATCCGCGTCTCGACTGCGCGCGCCAGCGTGCCCGACACCCAGCGGTCCGAGGGCAGATCCTCGGCCCGCATGTCGAGGCTGCGCATCTCGGGCAGGGCGGCGGTCCCGAAGCGTGAGGTCAGTGTCAGCCGGTCGTATTTGCCCGCCTCCACATTGGCCCAGCTTTCCAGCGACGGCGTGGCCGAGGCCAGCACGACCCGCGCCTCGTTGATCGAGGCGCGCAGCACGGCCATGTCGCGGGCGTTGTAAAGGACGCCATCTTCCTGCTTGTAGGAGGTGTCGTGTTCCTCATCGACAACGATGAGGCCCAGATCCTGAAACGGCAGGAACAGCGCCGAGCGCGCACCGACCACCAGCTGCGCGCCGTTCTCGGCCACCATGTGCCAAGTGCGGCGGCGTTCGGTCTGGGTGACGCCGGAATGCCATTCGGCGGGCCGCGCGCCAAAGCGGGCCTCGACGCGGGTCAGGAATTCCGCCGAGAGCGCGATTTCGGGCAGCAGCACCAGCGCCTGACGACCCTGACGCAGGCATTCCGCGACGGCCTCCAGATAGACCTCGGTCTTGCCCGATCCCGTCACGCCCTTGAGCAGCGTGGTGCCGTAGCGCCCGGTCCGAAGCCCCGCGCGAAGTTTGTCCGCGGCCTCCTCCTGATCCGCAGCCAGCGGCTTGCCGGGCAGATCCGGGTCGAGCCTTGGGAAGGGCGTGTCGCGGGGGCTTTGCTCTTCGCGGACGACGCCTTGCTTGACGAGGCCCTTCACCACCGAGGTCGACACCCCCGCCATCTGGCTCAGCTCAGACAGGGTGAGGGCCAGCCCGCCCATTTCCTCAAGCGCGGCCATGACCCGGGCGCGGGCATCGGTTTCGCGGTCGGGGCGGCCTTCGCCTGCGCGGTAGACGCGGCGCATGCCGGGCGGCTGGCCCAGCCCCGGCGCGCGGGTGGCAAGCCGCAGCATCTGCGGCAGGGGCGTCAGGGTATAGGCCCCGGCCCGGACCAGAAATTCGTGCATTTCCGCGCGCATGGGGGGGATGTCCAGCACGGCCCCCACACGCCGCAGCTTGGCCGCGTCGAACCCGCCTTCGCCCGGTCCCCAGACCACGCCCATGACCCGGCGCGGGCCCAGCGGCACCTCGACGAATGCGCCTGTCGCCACGCCGCCTTCGGGCGCACGGTAATCGAGCGCGCCGCCCAGGGGCTGCGTCGTCAGGACCGCGATCCGGTCGCCTTCCGCGAAGAATGAGGGTGTTTCCGCTAACATCCGGGGCTTTTGCCTTGCTCGAAACTGAGGTAAAGGCTCTAGAGCCTGAGGCCAAGCCATGCGGGAGGAGAGCCAAATGAAATTCTTTGTCGACACCGCCGATATCGACGCAATCGCCGAACTCAACGATCTGGGGATGGTGGATGGCGTCACCACGAACCCGTCGCTGATCATGAAATCCGGTCGCGACATCCTTGAGGTGACCAAGGAGATCTGTGCGATGGTCTCCGGGCCGGTTTCGGCCGAAGTCGTCGCGCTCAAGGCCGATGACATGATCGCGGAGGGCCGCAAACTGGCCGAGATCGCCGAGAACATCACGGTCAAGGTGCCTCTGACCTGGGACGGTCTGAAAGCGTGCAAGACGCTCAGCGACGAGGGTCGAATGGTCAACGTGACGCTGTGTTTCTCGCCCAACCAGGCGATTCTCGCCGCCAAGGCGGGCGCGACCTTCATCTCGCCCTTCATCGGTCGTCTGGACGATCTGAACCAGGACGGGTTGGACCTGATCGCGGATATCCGCCAGATCTATGACAATTACGGTTACGAGACGCAGCTTCTCGCGGCCTCGATCCGGACCGCGAACCACATGTCCGAATGCGCCAAGATCGGTGCGGATGTGGCGACGGCGCCTCCGGGTGTCATCAAGGCGATGGCCAATCACATGCTGACCGACAAGGGTCTCGACCAGTTCGTCAAGGACGCCCAGAAGGCCGGAATCAAGATCGTCTGAGCCAGGGCGGCCTGCGCATATCGCAGGGCGAAAGTTCTTTGGGGGCCTCAGAGGCCCTGAAAAAGCAAAATAGCGCCCCTCGGGGCGCTATTTTTGTTTCAGTGCTTGGCCGGATCAGCCAGCGGCGCGGTTCTGCGGCTGAAAGCCGATATCTTCGGAGACCGTGAAGCGTCCGCCTTCGCGCTTGGCGATCTTGCCGTCGCGCAACAGCTTGCCCAGCACGCGCAGCCGATCCTCGCGGCTGCTTTCGGATTGTTCGGCCTCGCGCAGCTTGGTCATGAGCTGCGGGCGGGAGAATTCAGGCAGACCTTCCACATGCGCCATGTAGGCGGCTGCCGCTTCCAGCAGCTCCGGCAGATCATGGGCGCCCACGCTTGCGGCGTATTCTGCAAAGCTCTGATCGACCTTGGGCCGTTTGCCCTGCGGTTTCTCATCGACGAGGGCCACACGACGCGGCTGCACCGGGCGGCTCTGGCTGCGCTCTACGTCCACACGCTGCTCGGCGACGAGCTTCAGCGGCGCGGGGCGCACCGGTGCGGGGCGGCGCGACCGTTCCGTCGTGGCGGCAGGTGCTGCGGCCGGGCGGCGGGGCCGGACCACATCGGCGAGATCCTCGCGGTAGCGTTCGGTCTTTTCATCCTCGTCGGCCTTGCGGCCCAGAAGCCGGTCCGCGCGGGTTGCGGCCACGGCAGCACGCAGGTGCTGGATCGCGGAGCGGCGGCCCTTGCTTTCGGGCTCGTCCATTTCGCGGTTGGTTTCGTCCATCAGACGCCCGACGCCGTTTGCGTCATCCTCGACCGGCTTCTCGGTCAGCATGGCGCGCGCGGGCGAGGACATCTTCACCGTCCGGCGCGCATGCTTTTCGGCGCGCTCCATGATCTCCGAGATATCTTCGGCCTCGTCCGCGTCGTCGTCCAGATGATCGGTGTCGGCCTCCACCGCCTGCGCAGTGGCACGCAGATCTGCGTCCTCGTCATCGGCGAAGGCCTCGTCGAGTTCGTTGGCGAAGGCTTCTTCGAAATCGATCGTGTCTTCGTCGGAGACGGCGTCTTCGTCCTCGTCGTCCGTATCCCAGTCCGCCTCGGCGACGTCATCGAGGTCGTCGTCTTCTTCGTCGGACGCGTCCAACTCGTCCGCGAAGCTGTCGTCATCCTCCAGCGTCTCGGTGTCCGCGGCATGGGCCGCGGTCAGCCGGAAGGGTTCGGGCGCCGCGTCATCCGCGTCGTTGTCCTCCGACGCCACGTCCATGGCCGGGGCAGGATCTTCCTCGGAGAGCTCTTCGGCTTCGAGCGCGGCCAGTTCGCGGGCGAGATCGGCCTCTTCCTCGGGCGAGAGCGAGCTGTCGGCCGTCAGGCCGCGCGGCGCGTCCCACTTGGCCTCTGCCACATCGGCCTCATCCTCGTCTTCGACGGCTTCCAGCGCACCTTCGTTCAGCGCCCGGTCGAAATCGGCGCGCTTCACCTTCATCACGCGCATGGCGCGCGGGGACACGGGGGCGGCGGCGTCCGGCGCGTCGTCTTCCTGCGCATCCTCCGCGGGCGCGATCCCGGTCTCGTCCGTTTCGCTCAGAGCCTCGTCCGCGACGGCATCCACGTCCGATTCGCTTTCCGTCAGGATGTCGGCCCCGGCGTCACGGGCTTCCGCATCGTCAGCGTCCGAGCGGGACAGGGCGAGCATCTCATCGAAGTCGAAATCGGCATCGTCGTCGGACGCCTGGGCTGTGACGAAAACGTCGTCCTGCGCGTCTTCGCTGGATGCCTCTTCGATTTCGTCGGTTGCGTCCGCATGGTCCTCATCCGCGACGGCATCGGTGGCGGGCATGTCGGTGGTGTTCTGCGCGACGAAGGACGAAATCGTGTCCCCGAAAAGCGCGTCGATATCGTCCGCGCTGTCCTCTTCGTCTGTCACAGCCTCAGGCGCCTCAGCGGGACGCGCTGCTGCCTCTTCGGTCTCCGCATCGTCCAGAAGCGAGGCGCGCATCGCGGCGGCCAGCGCATCGGTGTCGAAGTCATCATCGGCATTCGTATCGGCGGTGTCCTGGGCCACCTCGGCGTGCAGCTCCTCGGCCGCTGGCGCCGCCGCGTCGCGGTCGGTGGCAGAGCCGCTTTCGGCCATGTCTTCGGCGTGTTCATCCTCGGTGAAGGCGCTGGCGGCGGCAATCGGCGCGGCAGCCGCTGCGGCGGGGGCGCCCTGGGCCGAGACGACCGCACGGATCCGGGCGAGTTTGGCCGCGACGCTGTTTTCCTGCGCGGCGGGTGCGGGAGCGGGGGCAGGGATGTCCTCTGCCTCCTCCGTCTCCTCGTACGCGTCCGTTGCCTGGATTGCGTCGGCAGAGGTCACATCCGCTTCCACCTGCGCATCAAGCGCGGCGGCGAGCGCGTCATCCTCTTCGATCCGGGTGTCGTCGGGCTGCGCGGTCTGCGCCGCCTCGGTCTCGGTCGAAGTGATCTCGGCAACAGGCGCTTCTGCTTCGGGCTCGGGCTCCGGCTGAGGCGCAGGCGCTGCGGCTTCAACCGCGGCGCTTTCGCGCTTTACCGTCTCGGCCGGGGCGGCGTCTTGCGCATCATCGCGCACGGGCGCGCTTACGCTGTCATCGCTCAGGCGTGGCCGCAAAACGACGCCGCCATTTTCCTCGAACCGGGCTTCCACGCGGCGGGCGATTTCACGCTCCGCGATCCGGGCCAGCATTTCTGCGTCCGGAGTCGGCGGTTCGGCACCGAAATACCGGTCATCCTGGGCGAGGTCGCGGAAGTATTCCGCAATCGCCTTCATCGTGTCGAACGAATCGTCGAACCCTTCAAGGGTACACGAAAAAGTCCCGTAGGAGACCGTCAGGATCTTGCTCGAACTCACCATGGCTGCTCACTTTCAGTCTATTCGCAACAGACTGTTTAGCATCGGGACAGGGACCAAAGCTGACCGAATCTGCGCCATTCACCGTATCATTTCGTGTCCCTATTGTGATCTATCGCTTAAATTGAGATGAATTCGCCATGTTTCCCCCGATTGTTTCCGCTGAAGAACCAATTTTGCTCGTCGGCGGGGGTTCCGTGGACAATTCCGCCCTATCCGCCGCGTTGTCCGAGACCAAAACCGTTGTGGCCGCCGATAGCGGGGCGGCGGCGGTGCTCGCGGCGGGGCGGACCCCCGATGCGGTGATCGGGGATATGGATTCGCTCAGCCCCGACATTCAGGCCAGCCTTCCGCCCGGCATCGTGCACCGGATCGCGGAGCAGGATAGCACCGATTTCGACAAATGCCTTGCGCGGATCGACGCGCCCCTGATCCGGGCGTTCGGATTCCTGGGCGCCCGGGTCGATCACGAACTGGCGGTGTTCACCGGGATGCTGCGGCACAAGGCGCGCAACGTGCTGCTGATCGGCGCGGAGGACGTGGTGACGCTGTGCCCGCCGCGGATCGCGCTCGATCTGGCGCCGGGGACGCGGGTTTCGTTGTGGCCGCTTTGCGCGGTGACCGGGCGATCGGAGGGGCTGCACTGGCCCATCGCGGGTATAGATTTCGCGCCCTGGCGGGTAACGGGCACGTCGAACAGGGCCGAGGGGCCGGTACGCTTGAGCATGGATCAGGCGGGGATGCTGCTGATCCTGCCAGTTACGGAGGCCGCGATGCTCGAGGCCGCGCTCATGGCGGCCCCGCACTGGCCCGCATGATCGACCGGGCCGTCACCCGTTCGCGCCAGATCACATAGAGGCCCGCCGCGCAGATCACCGCAATGCCGAGGCTCGCCTGCGGCCCGGGCAGATCCCCGAAGATCACGAGGCCGAACAGCGTGGCGATGGGGATTTCGATGTATTGCATCGGCGCAAGCGTCGCGGAGGGCGCGAATTTCAGCGACCAGATCATCAGCAGATGCGCATAGGTACCAAGCAGGCCGAGTGCAGCAAGCAGGATCGCATCGCGCGCCGAGGGCAGGACCCAGAGGCCAAGCGTCAGGATCGCGGGCAGCAGAACAGCCGTCGCCATCGCGCCCGAGATCGCGTGCATCCGCATGGGCGCCACCTCCCGCGAGAGATGCCGAGTGACCAGCATGAAAAGCGCGAAAGTGACCGCGACGCCCAGGGGCAGAAGGGCGGGCCAGCCCGTCTCATCGAAGGCAGGCTCCAGCACCAGAAGGGTGCCGCCGAAGCCCACCGCGCAGGCGGCAAGGCGGCGCATCCCCACCTCCTCGCCCAGCCAGAGCCAGCCCATCAGAAGCAGAATGAACGGCATCACGAAGGCGATGGAGATCGCATCGGCCAGCGGCATATAGCGCAGCGCACTGAACATCATGCCGATGCCCGCGATATGCAGCAGAGTGCGCAGCGCGATGAGCCACAGGATCCGGGGCGAGAGCGGCGTGTGGTCGCGCAGCGCCATCGGTGCCATCAGAACGGCCTGCGCGGCGAAGCGCACCACCAGAAGCTGCAGAACCGGGATCGTCGCGCCCAGCAATTTCGCCAGGCTGTCGCCCAGCGGCGCCAGCACGCAGAAGCCCGCCATCAGGGCGATGCCGAGCATCGGGCGGTCGAGATGCGGTGTGCTGCTCATGGATCCGGGAGGGCTTCGGTGTTCGGTGGGTAACAAACGGAAACCGCCCCGCGCATCGCTGCGACGGGGCGGTTTGCCTGCCAGATCCGGGACCGCGCGAGGCGCGGCACCGGATGCTGTGTCAGAGCTTAGACGAGCTCGAGGTTCGTCGCGCTCTGACGGCCGTCGCGGCCGGTTTCGAGCTCGTAGGAGACCTTCTGGTCGTCAGAGAGACCGGTGAGGCCCGAACGCTCGACGGCGGAGATGTGCACGAACACGTCCTTGCCGCCCGTCTCGGGTGCGATGAAGCCGAAGCCTTTGGTGGTGTTGAACCACTTAACGGTGCCAGTTGCCATGAGAGCAATCCTTGCTGTTATCGCTGCCCGCGGAATGGCGGCAGCCCGGCGAAGTCACGTCTGGATCGAGAGACCTGAGTGCCGGTTTGAAGAGAACAGCAGGGTCGAAAGAGAAGATCGTTAGCGGCGCCCGTATGACAGGGAAGGGGCGTTCTGGCAAGGGAAATCGGGGGCTGGGCGCTGTTCACCGGATGTTAACCCCGCCCGGTGCAGGCTCTCCGGCATGGCTTTCCTGCACCCTCATATGGCGGGCGTCACGCTTTATTTCGCGCTGGCCCTGGCGCGGCCGGGCACGACGCTTCTGGTGGATGAAATCGCGCTTCTGCGCGCCGCCGTGCGCGATGTGCTGCGTAAGCGGCCCTTCCATATCGACGCCTTCGTGGTGCTGCCAGACGGCCTTCACGCCGTCTGGACCCTGCCCGAGGCGGATCCGAATTATTCCGAACGCTGGAGTAACGTGAAGGCGCATTTCTCGCGCCATCTGCGGCGCACCGGCCGCGCTCCGGATCCTCCGCCCGGACGGTTGTCTGCGAAGGCCATCCGCAAGGGCGAGGTCGGGATCTGGGCCAAGGGCTTCGCGCGTCGTGTCATTCAGGACGATCAGGATTACCGCGCCGCGATCACCGCCTGTCACACCGCCCCGGTCTTTCACGACCTTGCCGCACGCCCGGTCGATTGGCCCTATTCCTCGATCCACCGCGATTTGCGCCTGAAAGGGCAGGGGGCGGAGATAAGGCCTGCCGCCGCGCCGCAACCCGCGCAAGGCAGCCTGTTCGCGGT
>CAZTEV010000114.1:0-8251 GCA_964612785.1 uncultured Roseivivax sp.
CCATCCACGATGAAGGTCTCGGGCGGCGCGGTCACGCCCCAGTCGATGGCGGTGCGCCCCGCCGGATCGAAAGGCACGGCGATGAAGGGGTTTTCCTCTTCCGCCAGATACTTGGCGGCGTTCCGCGCCTGATCCTTGATGTTCACGCCCACGATGCGCAGGCCTTGGGCCTGATACTCCAGAAGCTGCGGATGCTCGACCCGGCAAGGCGGACACCAGCTGGCCCAGAAATTCACCAGCGTTATTTCGCCCGAGGCCAGCGCGCCCGGCTCCAGCCCGGCATAGCCATCAAGCGCGTCTTCCGTGATAGGGGGCGCGGGCTGGCCCACGCGGGTCGAGGGCAGGCCCTCGGGATCGTCACGAAACATGCCGACGAAGGCCAGCGCGGCGAAGCCCGCGAAAATGAGCGGCGGCAGCGCCATGAGGGGCGAGATCCTAGCCACGGCGGTCCTCCACCTCCTGAAGTGCGCGGCGCATCCGGCGCGCCCGCATCACCGACACCGCCACAAGCGCCACGATCAGCACCAGCGACACCGCATAGGCCGACAGCACCGTGCCCGCGTATTTCCCAAGATCCGGCATCATGCCATCCGCTCCCGCGCCAGAAGCGCCCGCATCCGCCGCGCCCGGATTTCGGTCTGGGTCCGCAGGAAGACGAGGGCAATGAACAGAAGGATGAAGCCCGCCATCGAGACGAGCAGCGGATACCAGAAGATGTCGGCCACGTTCTCTTCCTTGTCGAGGGACAGCGAGGCGCCCTGATGCAGGCCCTGGTTCCAGAAATTGACCGCGTAGCGCGACAGCAGCGCGAAGACCGAGCCCACGAGGCACAGGATCGAGGTCAGATCGGCGGCGGTATCGTCATTCTCGATCGCCGCCCAAAGCGCCATGTACCCTAGGTAGAACAGGAACAGGATCAGGAACGAGGTCAGCCGCGGATCCCAGGCCCAATAGGTGCCCCACATGGGCTGGCCCCAGATCGCCCCCGTGGCCAGCGCGATGACCGTCATCGTGGCCCCCACCGGGGCCGCGGCACGGGCCGCCAGCGCCGAGACATGATGCCGCCGCACGATCCAGATCAGCGAAGCCACCAGCATCATCAGCCAGCCATTGATCGCCATCAGCGCCGAGGGCACATGCAGATAGATGATCTTGACGGTCGATCCCTGCCGGAAATCGTCAGGCGTGAAGAAAAAGCCCCAGATCAGCCCCCCGGCCAGACACAGCGCCGACGCCCAGGCGAGTGCGGGCAGAACGCGGTCGGCCGTGGCGATGAACTTGACCGGATTTGCATATTCCCAAAGCGACATGGCGCCTCCTTACGGGCTTCGCGACGGCCGCACAATTCACATATCGGCAATGTTTGTCCACGCCCTTCGGACGGGTCTCAGCGCAGATTGATCCTCAGGACCGCCGCCGAGGCGAAAGGCAGAAGCGCCACCGCCCCCGCGCTGAGGCCCGCGAGCATCAGAAGCGGCGTCTCGACCGCCAGACCTTCGGCGCCGCGCCGCGCCACCTCCGCGCCGAAGATGAGCGTCGGCACGTAAAGCGGCAGGACCAGAAGCGACAGCAACAGCCCACCGCGCTTCAGCCCGACGGTCAGCGCCGCGCCGAACGTGCCGATCACCGACAGGGCGGGCGTGCCGATCAGCAGCGACAGGAACAGCCAAGGATAGCCCGGGACCGGCAGGCTCAGAAGCAGACCCAGCGCAGGCGCGGCCAGCACCAGTGGCAGCCCCGTGGTCAGCCAATGCGCCAGCGCCTTCACGGTCACGATCCCCTCCATCGGCAGCGGCGCGGTCGCCAGAAGATCCAGCGATCCGTCCTCCCAATCGAGCGCGAAGATCCGGTCGAGTGACAGGAGGCACGCCAGAAGCGCGCCGACCCACAGGATGCCCGGCGCAATCCGCGCCAGAAGCGCCGTCTCGGGCCCGACGCCGAACGGCACCAGAACGACGACGATCAGGAAGAAGGCGAGCCCCAGGCCAAAGCCCCCGCCCGCCCGGATGGCAAGCCTGAGGTCACGGATCAGAAGCGCAATCACAGGAAGGCCTCGTCTTCGGCCCGCGCGCGCGGCCGCGCCTTGAAGGGGGTCACGTCGAGCACCCGCGCCTCCGGCAGGCCCAGATCGATATGCGTGGCCATCAGCGCCGCCCCTCCGCCCGCCAGATGCGCCTTCACCGCATCGGCGAACAACGCAACGGAGGCCGCATCAAGCGACACGGTCGGCTCGTCCAGCACCCAGACCGGCCGCCCGGTGACCAGAAGCCGCGCAAGCCCCAGCCGCCGCTTCTGGCCCGCAGACAGGTTCCCCGCAAGCCGGTCGCGCAAGCCGCCCAGATCGAAGCGGGCCATGGCCGCCTCGACATCGCCCGCGCCATAGATGGCAGCCCAGAACCGCAGGTTTTCGGTGACGCTCAGACTGGTCTTCAATCCGTCCTGATGACCCGCATAGGCCACATCGTCGGTCCCCTGAACGCGGCCCGCAAGCGGCGGCTGCAGCCCCGCAACGGTCCGGATCAGCGTCGTCTTGCCCGACCCGTTCGGCCCGCGCAGCACAAGCGCCTGGCCCGCCTCCAGCGCGAAGGACAGCCCCTCCAGGACCGGCACGCCACCGCGCGCCACCGCAAGATCGTCGATCCGTAACATCGCCACAGGCTTAGCCCGCCCGGGCCGCAGGCGGAAGCCGAGAGCAGCGCCTCAACAGGAATTTTTCGCAAGCCAGGCAGATCCGACGCGCCGCCCCACACGTCTCCACCCAAGCGTCCCACGCCCGCGACAAGGGCGCGCGCCCCTGTCACGACCGGACCATAAATACCTCCGGGGAGCGCGAGGGGCAGAGCCCCTCGCTTCGTTAAGCGCGCCATTGGTCCAAGGACAATGGCGACTGGGCAGAGCCCTTCGCTCCGCCGCGCGCCGCACGCGGACCATCAGGATGTTTGGGAAACGCTCTCAATCAGGTCCAGAGCCAGCTGAACAGGCCAAGCTCAGACCGGCAGCACCGCCAGCGCCACGCGGCGCCCTTCGGACAACAAAACGTTATAGGTCCGGCAGGCCGAGGGGGAGGCCATCACCTCGACCCCGATCCCGGCCTCTTCCAGGCGGCTGTGCAGATCCTTCGGCAGATGCCGGATCTCCGGCCCGGTGCCCACGAACAGCACGTCGATGTCATCGGCGAGGCCCAGAAGCACGTCCGCATCCTCGAGGCCGCCCCAGCTGGTCGTGCCCCGGTGCGACAGGCAGATCGGTCCCTCGACCGCCTCGCCCGCGATCCGAAAGAAGCCGGGGCCGTAACCGTCGACCGGTTGCGCATCGGTGAAAGTGATTTCGTTCAGACGCATGGGGTGCCTCTTCGCTCGGGGGAAGGTCCTCGCACCGCTCTATATGTCCCACGCAACCATTTGGGCAAGGCCGACCTTGCCCAAATGTGTCGCAACTCAGGCGTCGATATCGGCGAACTGCGTGCCGGCTCCGGTATCGGGCTTGTCCCAATCGCGCTTCACGCCCAGGCGATAGAGCAGCGCCGAGGCCACGAAGATCGAGGAATAGGTGCCGACGATCACGCCCCAGATCATCGCGAAAACGAAGCCGCGGATCACGTCACCGCCCAGCACGAAGAGCGCCAGAAGCGCCAGAAGCGTGGTCATGGAGGTCATCAGGGTCCGGCTCAGCGTCTCGTTGATCGAGATGTTGAGAACCTCTTTCAGGTCGCGCTTCTTGTATTTGATCAGGTTCTCGCGCACCCGGTCGAACACGACGACGGTGTCGTTCAGCGAATAGCCCACGATGGTCAGAAGGGCCGCGATGATCGCCAGATCGAACTGGATCCGCAGCTCCGAGAAGATACCGATTGTCAGCAGAACGTCATGGACAAGCGCCGCAACCGCACCCACGGCGAATTGCCATTCGAAGCGCAGCCAGATGTAGATCAGCACCGCCCCGATCGCCAGAAGCACCGCGATCACCGCGGTCTGGATCAGTTCGCCCGACACTTTGGGGCCCACGGATTCGACCGAAGTGAAGGCGATATCCGGCGCGACGCTCTGCAGCGCAGCCTCGACGGCCTGGATGGTCTCGGGCGTCACCGCCTCGGCCCCGTCCTGGGCCGCGATGCGGACCATGGCCACGTTCTGATCGGGTCCGAAGCTCGGATCGAAGACCTCGGAGATGACGATATCGCCAAGCTGCAGATCCTGCATCGCGGCGCGATAGGCGCCCACATCCACAGGCTCGGCACTTTCGGTGCGGATGGTCGTGCCGCCGCGGAAATCGATGCCGAAATTCAGCCCCTGAAAGATGAAGGACGCGAAGGCGATGACCATCATCAGCGCCGAAATGCCCAGCCACAGCTTCGTGCGGCTGAAGAAATCGAAGGTCGTGTCGTCGCGGACGAGTTTGAGACGCATGGGCTTGGCTTTCTCAGACGGTAAGGGTCTTCGGGCGCTTGCGCTCGAACCACATGGTGACGAAGAGCCGGGTGACGTAGATCGCGGTGAAGACCGAAGTCACGATGCCGACGCCCAGCGTGATGGCGAAGCCGCGCACCGGGCCCGATCCCATGGCAAACAGGATGATCGCGGTGATCATCGTGGTGATGTTGGCATCGACGATGGCCGACAGGGCCTTTTCATAGCCGCGCTCGATGGCGCGGGCGGGGCCTTTGGCGGTCTTCAGCTCTTCGCGGATCCGCTCGAAGATCAGCACGTTGGCATCGACCGCCATACCCACGGTCAGCACGATGCCCGCGATGCCCGGCAGGGTCAGGGTCGCGCCGATCACCGACAGGACCGCGAACAGCATCGCGATGTTCAGGATCAGCGCCACGTTGGCAAAAAGCCCGAACAGACCGTAAGCCGCGAACATGAAGACGAGCACCAGCGCGAAGGCCACCATGGTGGCGATCTGACCGGCCTCGATGCTGTCCTGACCAAGCTCGGGGCCGATCGTGCGTTCTTCGAGGAAGGTCAGCCCCGCGGGCAGCGCGCCTGCGCGCAGCAGGACGGCCAGCTGGGTCGATTCCTCGACGGTGAAATTGCCGGTGATGATGCCCGACCCGCCGGGAATGTGGCTTTGGATCACGGGGGCCGAGATCACCTCGTTGTCGAGCACGATGGCGAAGGGGTTGCCGATATTCTCGGCGGTGTAATCGCCGAAGCTGCGGGCTCCGCTGGTATTGAAGCGGAAATTCACCGCCGGACGGCCATTCTGATCGAAGGAGGGCTGGGCGTCGACCAGTTCCTCGCCGGTGACGACGGGGGCGCGTTCAAGCTCGTAGAAAACGCCCTCTTCGTCGAGCGACGGGACGACCTCGTTGCCGATGCCGGGCTCCGTGCCCTCGTTCGCGCGGCCCACGACCGGCTGGAAGGTCAGCTGCGCGGTGGTGCCGATGATCTCCTTCAGCTCCGCGGCAGATCCGATGCCGGGCACCTGGATGAGGATGCGGTCGGCGCCCTGACGCTGGATCGTGGGCTCGCGGGTGCCGACCTCGTCGATGCGGCGGCGGATGATCTCGAGTGCCTGACGCACAGTGCGGTCGTCGGTGGCGCGCTGTTCGGCCTCAGACAGCCGCACGACCAGCTCTTCGCCCTCGCCCGAAACCTCGATATCGGTGGCGCCCGCCGCCGCGACCGAGGCCACGGGCTGTGCCAGCGCGCGCACGGCGGTCAGCGCATCGCCCATATTCTCGGGGTTGCCGATCCGCACGCGCAACTCGCCGGGCGTGTTGTCGCGCAGACGGATGGTGCCCACGGTATCGCGCAGGGGTCGCAGCGTGTCGCGCACTTCGGGCCACATGGCCTCGAGCCGCGCGTCATAGACATCCGAGACCTGCACTTCGGCCAGCAGATGCGCGCCGCCGCGCAGGTCGAGACCCAGATTGACGATGGTCGCGGGCAGCCAGTCGGGCCAGGCCGATTGCGCGGCCAGCCGCTCTTCGGTCTCGCCCTGCCGTTCGATGGCGGTCACGGCATCGTTGTGCCGCTCCACCCGGTCGTAGAACAGGTTCGGCGCCGAGAAGACGACGCCGAAGGCCACGACCATGAGGATGAGGACGCGTTTCCAGGTGTCGATCTGAAGCATGGTCGCGCTTTCTTGGGCAGAGGCGTTTGGGAAGGGGCGCTGCGGCCCCGAGGATCAGCTGTTCGCGGGCTCGGTCTTGGAGATGACCTGCGCGATGGTGTTCTGCACCACGCGGACCTTCACGCCCTCGGCCAGCTCGACCTCGAGCTCGTTGCCTTCCTTGACCTTCACGACCTTGCCGATAAGGCCCCCTTGCGTGACGACCTGATCGCCCCGGCGCAGGTTTTCGACCATCTTCTGATGCTCTTTCATCTTCTTCTGCTGCGGGCGGATCAGAAGGAAATACATGATCGCGAAGATGAGGATCAGGGGCACGAATTGCGCCAGCGCGTTGCCGTCCATCGAGGGGCTCCTTGTTGGTGTGAGGGCGGGCGCGTGCCCGGGCCTGTCGAAGTTGCGCGGAACCTATGGATTGGGACGCGGCGATGCA
Organism: uncultured Roseivivax sp.; assembly: GCA_964612785.1. Taxonomy (GTDB): domain Bacteria; phylum Pseudomonadota; class Alphaproteobacteria; order Rhodobacterales; family Rhodobacteraceae; genus Roseivivax. Next base: position 6,509 of record CAZTEV010000114.1, read on the forward strand.
AGCGGGGTTGGGCCTTTCCCGCGGGGCGGTTTGACGCGTCGGTTGCGGCGGGTTTTGTAGGGCTTTGGTAGGAGCAAGAAAAACCTTTCGCATGCGAAAGACTTTGTGATTTATTAACAATAGTTTACGAGTCGTATTCGTTGCGTTCCCTGTCAAGGTGCGCGCCGGGACCAGACCATTCAGGATCGCGCCATGGCGGCAGAGACCATCATCACGATACCCCTAGCGCCCGGTCTGGTTTGGACGGCGATTGCGCTTGCGGGACTCGTGATCGCCTCGGCCCTCGTCGCGACCCTGCTTCCCACGCCCGATCCAGCTGAAGATGGCGATTGGCGAACACCGCTCGGTATCGAGGGTGTACCTATGCCGTTTGCCCTGCTCGGTGCAGTGTTTTGGGCTTTGCTCACGGCGGGGCTGACCTTCGGGTTACTTAGCACGCTGATCGCGATCATTGCTCCTGCTGCAACTTTGGACGGTGCGGAAGGTGGCGCAGCTCCTCGGCGCTTCATCCTCATCACGTTGGCGGGCCTGACGGCCACCTTGGGCGCTGTTGTTGCCCTGCCCATAACCCTGACCCGATTGAAACTGACGCGGGAGCAGACCGATACCGCGAAGGAATCGCTCTATAATCAGAAGATCGCGGAAGCGACGGCGGATCTCTATGCCCGGCGGCAGGTGACGCTGAAAGATGCTCCGAGCGGGACGTACAAGCGCCATGATGTCTGGGAAGACGATATCGTGCGCCGCTCCGCTGCCATCGACCGGTTGGAGGGGTTGGTTAATGAGCAACCCGAGAATGCGCCTCGTGTCGTTCGGATGCTGTGCTTATACGTTCGTGAGTTAAGCCGCAATTATCCGCCGCCAGAAATCCCTAATCTGGCTTACTGGAAAAAGGCAATTGAGTTAATTTCAAGCGGAAGTGTTGACGCAAAAAAAGCTGCGTCTGAACTTAAGCCTCTTTCCCTGGTCGAGGGACAAGGCGATACATTAAACCAAGAACCAAGAGCGATTGAAGCCCGGGCCGACATGGAAAGAGCGGTGCAGGTCGTGGGGCGCTTATCAAAGAAACTGTCCGACAGAGAAAGGCGCCAATGCATCGATTTGAGGAATAGCAATCTAAGCAAAATGAATCTTGTGGAGTTGGATTATAGGTTTGGGAAATTTTCTCATTCAAAATTCATCAATACTATAATTTCTGGATGCGACCTTCAGTACGCGAAGCTAGATAATTGTGTCTTTGTTGATTGCCTAGCAGGCTCCGCGAAGCTAAATCACAGTATTTCTTATGGAACGGTATTCACTGCCAGCGATTTACCAGGTGCAAACTTTCTCAATTGCGATCTTCGATTTTGCTATTTTGAAAGATTACATATTGATAACTATGTAGAATTTGAAAATTCAAATATGAAATATTCTGCATTTCGGGATTGCGATCTATTCGACACACAAATTGAACTGAATACTCTGATAGAGGTCTTCGCAGACAAAACCGTCGAGGCGCCCCAAGATATTGAATGGACGGATCGCCGTCCAAGTCATTGGTCCACAGGAATACTGAACGACTTGGAATTCGCCACCGAGTGGCTCGAATGGCGCGAAAGGCTCGACGACCCCGACGCCTACAGCCGACCCACTGACAATTGACCCCGCCCAGCCCGCGCCTATCCTCCGCCCATGCGCGCCGCCCTTCTCCTCCTCACCCTCCTCACAACCCCCGCCACCGCCCAGGACCTCTCCATCGGC
>CAZTEV010000115.1:0-8200 GCA_964612785.1 uncultured Roseivivax sp.
GCGCGCGAGCGGCGGCACAACATGCTGCGGCCCTACCAGGTCAATCGCGACCTGATGGCGGGGGCGAAGTCCGATGCGCTTTTCATGCATTGCCTGCCCGCCCATCGCGAGGAAGAGGTGACCTCGGAGGTCATGGATGGGCCGAACTCGGTCATCTGGGACGAGGCGGAGAACCGTCTGCATGCGCAGAAGGCCATCATGCGGTGGTGCCTCGGGGCGTGAGCGGGGGCAGGATTTTCGATAAAATCCTGCGCGCGGGGCGCCCATGACGCGCCTGCCCATCGACGATGCGATCCCGGAGCTGATCGCCGCCTTGCGCGCAGGGCGGCGCGCGGTGCTGGAAGCCCCGCCCGGGGCGGGCAAGACCACCCGCGTACCGCTTGCGATGCTAGAGGCGGGGCTGACGGATGGCACCATCCTGATGCTGGAGCCGCGCAGGCTGGCCGCACGCGCCGCCGCCGAGCGCATGGCCGAAACGCTGAGCGAGCCGGTCGGGCAAACCGTGGGCTACCGGATCCGCGGCGAAGCGAAGGTCGGGCGGGCCACGCGGATCGAGGTCGTGACCGAGGGCATCCTGACGCGCCGGTTGCAATCGGACCCGGAACTCGCGGGCGTGGGCGCGGTGATCTTCGATGAATTCCATGAACGCTCGCTCAATTCCGATCTGGGCCTTGCGCTGTGTCTCGAAGTGGCAGGGGCGCTGCGCGATGACCTGATCCTGTTGCCGATGTCCGCGACGCTCGATGCGGGGCCGGTGGCGGCGCTGATGGCGGCGCCCGTGGTGACCTCGGAAGGGCGCAGCTTCCCGGTCGAGACGCGCTGGCGCGACGCGCCTTTGCCGAAGAGGCAGCGGCTGGAGGACGCGGTGGTCGAGACCGTGCTCGATGCGCTGCCCGAGACCCGGGGCGGCGTGCTGGTCTTCCTGCCGGGCGAGGGCGAGATCCGGCGCGTCGAGGCGGGGCTGAAGGGCCGCGTCCCTGAAGAATGCGTCATTCGTCCGCTCTTCGGCGCGATGGAGTTTGCCGCGCAGCGCGCGGCCATCCGTCCCGAAGCGTCTGGGCGCAAGATCGTCTTGGCCACGGCCATCGCCGAGACATCGCTGACCATCGAGGATATCCGCGTGGTGGTGGATGCCGGCCGCGCGCGGCGGGCGCGGTTCGATCCGGGTTCGGGCATGGCGCGTCTTGTCACCGAGCCGGTCTCGAAGGCTGAGGCGACGCAGCGCGCGGGCCGCGCGGGGCGCGTCGCGCCGGGCGTGGCCTACAGGCTCTGGACCAAGGGGGAAGAGGGCGCGCTGCCCGGCTTCGCGCCCGCCGAGATCGAAGTGGCCGATCTTACGGGTCTCGCGCTGGAACTGGCGGTCTGGCGCGCGCGCGTGGAGGATCTGCCTTTCCTGACGCCGCCGGGGTCCGGCGCCTATGCGGAGGCGCAGGCGCTGCTGCGCGATTTGGGAGCGCTCGATGCGGAGAACAGGGTGACGGCGCATGGGCGCGAGATGGCGGGAATGCCGCTGCATCCGCGGCTTGCGCATATGCTGGTGCGGGCGGGGGCAGGCTCGGCGCCCCTTGCGGCGCTTCTCGCGGAGCGCGATCCGTTACGTGGCGCGCCGGTGGATCTGTCGCTCCGGCTCGAGGCGCTGCGCGACCCCAGGCGCTTTGCGGAGACGCGGGCTCTGGTGCCCCATCGCGGCACGCTGGAGCGGGTGCGCGCGGAGGCGCGGCGGCTTAGCCGTCACGCGCCCGAGGATCGGGGCCTGAGCGCGGCGCAGATGGCCGCGCTGGCCTATCCCGACCGCGTGGGGCTGCGCCGCAAGGGTGATGCGGCGCGCTTCGCGCTCTCGGGGGGCAAGGGCGCTGTCATGGCCGATGACGACCCGCTGGCAGGCGCACGGCTGATCGTCGCCACCGACCTCGATGGCAATCCGCGCGAGGCGCGCATCCGGCAGGCGATCCGGATCGAGGAGGCGGAGCTGCGCGCGATCTTCGAGGACAGGATCGGCTGGGTCGAGACCTGTCACTGGTCGCGGCGCGAGGGCCGGGTCGTGGCGCGGCGGCAGGAACGGCTGGGCGCCATCGCGCTCGACGACAGGGTCTGGAGCGATGCGCCCGAGGAGGCGATGGCGCGCGCCATGCTGGACGGCGTGCGCGCCCTGGGTCTGCGACTGCCACCCAAAGCGCAGCGCTTCATCGCACGGGTGGAGATCGCGCGCGCGGACGGGCTGGATCTGCCGGCGATGGACGAGGGCGCGTTGCTGGACGCGCTCGAGGATTGGTTGCTGCCCTTCCTGTCGGGCGTGCGGAGCGCGGAGGATTGGAAGCGGTTCGATCCCTTGCCCGCGCTTGAGGCGATGCTCGATTACGGGCAGCGACAGGCGCTCGACCGGGCCGTGCCGGGCGCCTTCACCACGCCCCTGGGCCGCAGGATCCCGATCGATTATTCCGGCGAGGCGCCCGAGATATCGCTGCGTCTGCAGGAAATGTTCGGCCAGACCACGCATCCGCAGGTCGGTGGCCAGCCCTTGCGCGTCACGCTTCTGTCGCCTGCGGGCAGGCCGGTGCAGACCACGATGGATCTGCCGGGCTTCTGGGAAAGCTCTTATGCGGATGTGCGCAAGGACATGCGCGGGCGCTATCCGAAACATCCCTGGCCCGAGGATCCGCGCGAGGCCGACCCGACGCTCCGGGCCAAGCGGCGGGGCTGAACGGCGCGGTGCCCGCGCCGTGCGAGAGGCGCTGCCTCTCGCGCTCTCCGGAGGTATTTATGGTCCGGTCGTGACAGGGGCGGCGCGCATCCTCCCCGGGGTGGGACGCGGCGGGTGGACAGCGGGGCGGGGCCGGGTCAGAACGAGGCGGGACCGGGACGAGCGAGGCGGCATGGATATCGAGGCATTGCAGGCGGGCATCCTGAGGGGCGAGCGGCGGGCGCTGGCGCGGGCCATCACGCTTGTCGAAAGCGGGCGCAGCGATCACCGGGGCGACGCGATCGCGCTGTTGCAGGGTCTGAAGGACGCAGATCACGGGCGCGAGGCCATGCGGATCGGCCTGTCGGGCACGCCGGGCGTGGGCAAATCCACCTTCATCGAGGCCTTCGGAATGATGCTGACCGCGCGCGGCCTGAAGGTCGCGGTGCTGGCGGTCGATCCGTCCTCGGCGCGGTCGGGCGGGTCGATTCTGGGCGACAAGACGCGGATGGAGCGGCTGTCGCGCGAGAAGGGCGCCTTCATCCGGCCCTCACCCAGCCAGTCGCATCTGGGCGGCGTGGCACGGCGCACGCGCGAGGCGATCGAACTGTGCGAGGCGGCGGATTTCGATGTGATCCTGATCGAGACGGTCGGCGTCGGGCAGTCCGAGACCGTGGTTTCGGAATTGTCGGATCTCTTCGTTCTCCTGCTGGCGCCTGCGGGCGGCGACGAATTGCAGGGCGTGAAGCGCGGGATCATGGAGATGGCGGATATCATCCTGATCAACAAGGCCGACGGCGATCTGAAGGCGACCGCCACGCGGACCTGCGCGGATTACGCAGGCGCTCTCCGGCTCTTGCGCAAGCGGCCGCAGGATCCCGAGGGCTTCCCCAAGGCGCTGACCGTCTCGGCGGTGGAGGAGGCCGGGCTCGACCGGGCCTGGGAGGAGATGCAGGCGCTCGCCGCCTGGCGGCAGGAGACCGGGCATTGGGCCGGGAGGCGCGCGCATCAGGCGCGCTACTGGTTCGAGGCGGAAGTGCGCGAGGCGCTCTTGTCCACGCTCAAGCGCGAGCCGGTGCGCGGTGCGATGGCGCGGCTGGCCACGCAGGTGGAGGGGGGCGATCTGACCGCGGCGGCCGCCGCCGAGGAGCTTCTGACCACCTATCTGCAGCGTGCGCCGCAATCGGGCGCGGGCGGGACTTGACGGCCTGGCCGCGCTTGCCTAGAGAAGCGCGACGAGATTCCGGGCGCGGCCCTCAAGCGGCGCCCTTTCCACATTTGGCGATGGAGCACCCCGATTCGGGCCGTCGCCCTGACATTGACGAGGATGAACCCATGTCGCGCGTGTGCGAACTGACCGGTAAGGGCCCGATGGTTGGCAACAATGTCAGCCACGCCAACAACAAGACCAAGCGGCGTTACCTGCCGAACCTGAACAACGTGACGCTTCAGTCCGAAACGCTGGGCCGCGGCATCAAGCTGCGCATCTCGGCAGCGGCGCTGCGCACGGTCGATCACCGTGGCGGTCTGGACAAGTTCCTCGCCAAGGCGAAGGACACGGATCTTTCGGCCACCGCGCTGAAGGTCAAGAAAGAGATCGCCAAGGCGCAGACCGCCGAAGCCTGATCTTCGATACAGTCGATCTGAAACAGCCCCGTGCTTGACGCCGGGGCTGTTTTTGTTTTGGCGTCATGCGGGGGGAATCGCCCGCCGGTAGAGGTGCCAGCTGGCATGACCCAGGACCGGCAGCACCACGAGAAGCCCCAGGAACATCGGTAGCAGCGCGAGGAAGGTCAGGGCGGCGATCACCAGCGCCCAGCCCAGCATCATGGCGGGATTGGTGCGGATCGTCGCCACGCTCAGCCGCATCGCGGTGACGAAATCGACCTCTCGATCCAGAAGCATCGGCAGGCTGATGGCGGTGAGTGCGAAAAGCAGGAAGGCGAAGATCGCGCCGAAGGTCAGCTCCGCCAGGATCATGGCAAGGCCCGGGCCGCTCAGGTAGGTGGCGAGCGTGTCGGGCGGGCCCATCAGCGCACGCGGGCCCATCATCAGCGCAAAGAGCATATGCGCGAAGAAGGACCAGAACAGGAAATAGATCACGATCACCGCGCCGGCCCAGGGGATCTGGCGGTTGCGTTCGGCCCAGACCACGCCCAGCACATCGGCAAACCGCAGGGGCGTGTCGGCTTCGAGCCTGCGGCTGACCTCGTAGAGCCCGACCGCCAGGAACGGGGCGATCAGCGGAAAGCCCAGCGACAGCGTGAGCGTCCAGGTGAAAAGCCCCGCGCCCAATTGCGACAGGATCAGCCCGGCGACGACATAGACCCCGGCGAAGAACAGCCCGTATTGCGGCGCGCGGCGGAAATCCCGCCAGCCGAGCGCCAGCGCGGCCCGCAGATCGGTAACGCCCAGCCGGGCGGGGGCATGCGGCCTTTCGGGGGTTTGGATGTGGCTCACGGCCTCTCCTTTCGACGTCTTGCACGTCAGAATGTCCCGGCAGGTCCGATGCCGCTTTGCGGTATGTCAAAGCGCGGGCGGGCGGGGCGTGATGTGGTGCGCCGCATCCTTGGGCGCGGCGCATTTGACGCCTTGCCCTTTTCCGCATCAAGGGTCATCCGTGCCGCCATGACGTTTCGGTCCCATATCGCCGGTCTTCTGGCGCTCGTGCTGGCTCTGGCCGGGGTCGAGCTGGCGGTGGCGCGTGCCGCGCCCGCGATTGACGGGCAGGTCGTCTTGTGCGGCGGGATGGAGCGCGAGGTCATCACCCTCGACGTGAACGGCGATCCGGTGCGGCAGAGCCAGCTGTGCCCCGACGCGCTGATCGCCTTCTTTGCCGAACCGCCTGCCGAGGCACGGCCTGCGCCGCATCCGGTGCACTTCGCGCCGGTCGATCTGGCCTTCGGCACCATCCGGGCCGCAGGGATCGCGACGCACAGCCCGCAAGCACGGGGGCCACCCCGGTCGATCTGAGCCTTCACATCAGATCAAAGACCGGGAAAGGACCCAGACCATGTTCACCAAAACCCTTTCGGCTGCGCTCTTGGCGAGCCTTGCAACATTCGCTCATGCCGAGATCGTCGTGCATGACGCCTATATCCGCAGCGCCGCGCCCACGGCCCCCACAGGCGCGGCCTTCATGGAAATCGAGAATACGGGCGATGCGCCCGTGCGGCTGATCTCGGCTGCGTCCGACATCGCGGCCCGGGTAGAGCTGCACACCCATCTGGAAGACGCCAACGGCATGATGATGATGCGCGAGATCGAAGGCGGGATCGAGATCGTGCCGGGGGCCACGCATGTGCTGCGGCGTGGCGGCGATCACGTCATGATGATGGGGCTGAACGTGGCCCTTGAGCAGGGCGCGCAGGTGCCCCTGACGCTGGGCTTCGAGGACGGGACCGCGCTGAACCTCGACATCGTCGTGGACCGCGACCGCGCGCCCGCGCATGGGGCGATGCGGATGTCGGACTGATCTAGGACGACAGCAGGCCGTCCACCCAGGCGGGGACGGCCACGCTTGCCTGGCCTGTCAGGGTGTCGTCGAAAAGGTCCGAGGCGGCGGTTTCCTCGAGATTGATCTCGAGCGTCGGAATGCCCGCCATGCGCGCCTCTTCGACGAAACCCGCCGCCGGATAGACATTGCCCGACGTGCCGATGGCGACGAACAGATCGGCCATGCCGAGATGCGCGGCGATGGCGTCCATGTGATAGGGCATCTCTCCGAACCAGACGATATCGGGGCGCGCCGTGGGCCGGGCGCAGGCCGGGCAGGCCTCACCCACCGCCATTTCCGGGGGCGCCTCCCAGCGATGCGCGCAGGCGGCACAGAGCGCGCGGGAGAGCTGCCCGTGCATGTGGATCACCTCCGCACCCGCCGCCTCGTGCAGCCCGTCCACGTTCTGCGTCACGATCACCACCTCGCCCGGGAACGTCGCCTGCAGACGGGCGAGCGCATGATGCGCGGCGTTGGGGCTGGCCCCCGCGGCTTGCACGCGGCGGGCATTGTAGAAATCGTGCACGCGGGACGGGTCGCGCGCGAAGGCCTCGGGCGTGGCCACATCCTCGATCCGGTGCTTGGTCCAGATTCCGTCCTTGTCGCGGAATGTGCCGAGCCCGCTTTCGGCGGAGATGCCGGCGCCTGTCAGGATCACGATTTTCTCGGGGATCAATGTTGCCTCCTGCGGGGCCGTGGCTACCCTTTGGCGAAACCAAGCGAGGGCCCATGACCACATCCATCCTTTTCGTCTGTCTCGGGAATATCTGCCGCTCGCCCTCGGCGGAAGGGGTTGTGCGCGACAAGGCCGCCGCGCGGGGCCTCGATCTGCGGCTCGATTCCGCGGGGACGGGCGACTGGCATATCGGCAAGCCGCCCTACGGCCCGATGCAGGAGGCGGCGCGGGCGCGGGGCTATGACCTGTCGGACCTGCGCGCGCGGCAGGTCGCGCGTGGGGATTTCGACCGGTTCGATCTGATCGTGGCCATGGATGACGAGAATTTCGCGGATCTGTCGGATCTGCGGGCGGGCCGTGAGGGCGCCGCGCTCATCCGCTTTACCGACGTGCTGGAGGGCGATCATCCGGGCCATGTGCCGGACCCGTATTTCACGCGCGATTTCGATGGCGCGCTCGATCTGGTGGAGCGCGCAGCGGACGCGCTTCTGGATCGGATCGAGGCGGGCACGGGGTTCGACGCTTAGAGCCGGACCATAATCGCCACCGTCGCGGCCTCGGCCCATTGAGCGCTGCCGGGATCGGGGAGGTCCGCGATGTCGCGCAGCACATTGGCGCGGTCGGTGGGCGGGACGGGGGCTGCTTGCCAGAGAGTTTCCTGCACGTCCGCATCGGTCAAAAGCGCCGGACCGGCTGCGATCACCGCGTCCTTCACCCGTGCGCGGCGGGCGTTGTACGCGGCGTTCTCTGCCCCTGTTGTCAGCGCCGAGACCGGCAGGAGAAGCGGGTTGCCGATGTGGCTGGGGGCTGTGGTGCAGGCGGCGAGGAGGAGGGCCAGAGGGAGGAGGCGTTTCAACATGAGCCCGAGCCTAGCAGATATGCGGGCGTTTGGGACCGGCGGTTGAGCCACGTTCCTCAGAGCGCGGAGTCAAGGCCGCTTGCGGCCGCCGCGCTCCAGCGCCTGCCCAGCCCGTCGCACCGAAGGTGCGCCGCTATACGTTGCACGCCTTTGGCGTGACGGGCTGGCGCTTTAGTGACGTGCGCGCTTGCGGTCATTCTGCGTGCGGATTTGGCAGGCATAAAGCACTTGCGTTCGAAGGTCAGAGCGCCACCCCACTGGGCAGGCGCTTTCTGCCTTTCGTCGTGTGGAGGGGTAGTTAGAGACGGACTGCGCCGTATGCACCCAACTCCGCCGGGGTGGGCACGCGCGTTTTCCTTGAAAACACGCTGCCGCCCACGCGCTTTGAAAATGGACTTAAGAGTCCATTTTCAAAGCGGAAATAAACGCCTCCTGCGGGATCTCCACCTTCCCGAACTGGCGCATCTTCTTCTTGCCGGCCTTCTGCTT
>CAZTEV010000116.1:0-8130 GCA_964612785.1 uncultured Roseivivax sp.
GTCGAGGTCTTGATGAAGTCCGCGCCGGCCATCATCGCCACCATTGAGGCCAGCATCACGTTGCGCAGTGTCGACAGATCGCCGGTGCCGAGAATGACCTTCAAATGAGCCTCGCCGCAGGCTTCGCGGAAGGCGGCAACCTCGTCATAAAGCTCCTGCCAGTGCGCCTCGTACACAAGCCCGCGAGGGATAACGACGTCGATCTCGTCGGCGCCGTCGGCAACCGAAGCGCGGATCTCGGCGAGACGAGTCGACAGCGGCGCCAGGCCGTGAGGGAACGAGGTGGAGACCGCCGCGACATGGATGTTCGTGCCCTTCAGCGCTTCCACGGCCGTTGCGACAAACGGGTGATAGACGCACACGGCGGCGGGACGGATCGGATGTTCCGCGATGCCCAGCCCTTCCATGATGTCGGGCCGGAGCGGATTGCGCGCTTTGGCGCAAAGCCGCTTCACGCGCTCGTCCGTGTCGTCGGAACTGAGCGTGGTGAGGTCCATGACCGCGATGGCGCGCAGTAGCCACGCGGCCTGATTATCGCCCTTGATCGAGCGGCGTTTGGTCAGCGCCTCTTTCAGGTGCCAGGAAATCGCCTCGCCCTCGCGATCGGGGTCGGTCGCGAGAATGAGCGCATTGTCGGATTTCAGCGCCTCGGCGATGGCGGCGACATGTTTGCGCGAGTCGTTTGCGATCTCCCATTTCATCGAGAAATCGTGCTCGGGGTCGACCGAGCCGTCCTTCGGCGGCAGGTCGCGGACATGGCCGTAGGAGGCGAGAACGGTGTAGTCGGATCCCAGATACTTGTTGATTGTCTTGGCCTTGGCCGGGGACTCGACGACGACGACTGGCATGAAATGACCACCTTTCCTGGAAATACGACCGCAGGCTGAGCGCGGGGCGCGTATGGCGGCGCAAGATGTGGGGCGCAAGGGGGAAATGTCAATGTGGGGCCAGATGCCGCTACATGCGTGGCGCCCCTGCCCGCTTTCAGGCGCGGCTTGCCAGCGACAGCAGCCCGCCCGGCTGACGGCGGATGCGCCCGTCGAGTTCGAGATCGGTGAGCGCCGGCGACACGCGGTCGGAGGGCGCGGCGAGATCGCGGATAAGCTGGTCTTCGGCAAGAGGGGCGGGGCCGAGCCGCGCCAGGATCTCGCTGTGCAGCGCGGCGGTCTCGCGCAGGCTGCGCCGTTCCGGGACGGCCTGCGGAACGATGGGCGCCCCCTCGGCCAGCGGCAGCTCCGGCTGCGGCGCGGCGGCGCCGGCCAGCGGGCCCAGCGCCTCGATCACATCTTCGGCATGGCGGACAAGCTGCGCACCGTCGCGGATGAGGATGTTGCAGCCGCCAGCGCGAGCATCAAGCGGATGGCCGGGAACGGCCAGCACCTCGCGTCCCTGTTCGAGCGCGCAGCGCGCGGTGATCAGCGAGCCGGATTTCGCCGCCGCCTCGACCACCACGCTGGCCCGCGCCATGCCCGAGACGATGCGGTTGCGCGCCGGGAAGTGCCGCGCCTGCGGCTGCACCCCCATCGGCATTTCCGAGGCCAGCGCGCCGCCCTGCGCGCGGATCTGCTCTGCCAGCCGGGTGTTTTCCGAGGGGTAGAGCACATCGACGCCCCCCGCCAGCACCGCCACCGTACCGCTGTCGAGCGCGGCGAGATGCGCCGCCGCGTCGATGCCGCGCGCCAGGCCGGAGACCACGGCAAAGCCCGCCTGCCCCAGCCCCTGCGCCAGGGCGCGCGCCATGCGGGTGCCGAGCGACGAGGCATTGCGCGCGCCGACCAGCGCCACCATGGGCCGGATCAGCGCCGCCGGGTCGCCCGTCACCCAAAGAAGCGGCGGCGGATCTGAGATATCGGAGAGCAGCGCGGGATAGTCGGGCATGCCGCGAAAGACCGGCTGCGCGCCATGGGCGCGGGCGGCCTTGAGCTCGGCCAGAACCACGCCTTCGGGGCAGATCCGGTAATCCTCGACCCCGGCGGCGGCGGCAACGCCGGGCAGCGCCTCGAGCGCCGCCTGTGCCGTGCCGTGTTCGGTTAAAAGCCGCCAGAAGGTCGTGACCCCGACCCGACGCGAGCGCAAGAGACGGAGCCAGGACAGCCGATCGTCTTCCGTGGTGGGTGGGAGTGGGGGGTGAGTGGAAGAATAGCTGTTGCTGTCCTCGGTCATCCCTGTGCCCCATCTGCTTGCAGGGATATCTCTAGCCCGAGTTTCCTTAATCAGTGGTAAACCAGACCGGAAAATTCTCGATTTCGCGAAAGAGCGGCCGGGTTTTCAGACAGCACGGGCAAAGACCTCGTCCGGCACCGCATTCGACACGCCCAGCCTCAGCAACGCCTCATTCACAACCAGAAGCGCCAGAAACAGGACCAGGACGCCGCAGTAGTACCAGACCTGATTTTTCAACAGAACGCTGTAGTAGATGCGGTCGATATGGATGAAGGCCATGAACGAGGTCACACGTCGTTCGAAGGCCGAAGCGAACGCTGCCTTGTCCGCCTCGTCTTCCCCCCGGCGCACGAGATCCTCACGAACCTGCGCGAACAGGCGCCCTGCCCGACCCATGTCCTCCCTGTCGTGAAACCAAAGGACGAAGGGTACGAGGTAAGGTGCCAGGACAATCGACAGGAACAGGACCGCGATCCAAAGAAAATCGAGCAAGACCCAGATCTTTGGTGCGTCGGGTGGGACCAGCGCCTCACGGATCGCGACCGGGCCTGAACGGGGCGCGCTCTCGTTTGCGGGGAAATCGCTTTTCAGCCCGTCCCAAACGCTCGTCGCGGTTTGGAAGCTGAAAAACATCGAACGGATCACCCCGAGCGTCGAGCCAAGTGCCCCGAAGGAAAGCTCCTTCGCGGTGCTGTGCAGCGCCCAGAGCACCGCTGTCGCAGAAAGCCCTGCGAGGGTCAGGTAATCATGCAGCCAGCGTGGCGGGTCGAGGCCAATCCACGCCAGCACCGGCGCCCAGAAGGAATCCACTATATCCCGGTAGACCAGGATCAGCCGCTGCACAAAGGCAACCCATTCGACGATGGCATCGGCCAGACTCGCGATCGACAGGATACCTCCGATCGTGCCGAACACGACCCAGGCTTTTATCAGGAGATCGCGAAGCCTCACCGTCAGTCGGACGCCTGCGCACCGCCAACGGTCAGGCCCCCGATCATCACCGTCGGCTGGCCCACGCCCACCGGCACCCATTGCCCCTGCTTGCCGCAATTGCCCATGCCGGGGTCGAGCGCCATGTCGTTGCCCAGCGCGCGGATCTGCTGAAGCGCCGTCGCGCCGTCGCCGATCAGCGTGGCGCCCTTGACCGGCGCGCCGACCTTGCCGTTCTTCACCCGGTAGGCCTCGGTGCAGGAGAACACGAACTTGCCGTTGGTGATATCCACCTGACCGCCGCCGAAACCGACCGCCCAGATGCCGTCTTCGAGATCCGCGACGATATCGCCCGGATCGGTGTCGCCGCCCAACATATAGGTGTTGGTCATGCGCGGCATCGGCGCATGGGCATAGCTTTCGCGGCGCCCGTTGCCGGTGGGCGTCACCCCCATCAGCCGGGCGTTCTGGCGGTCCTGCATGTAGCCCACAAGCACACCGTCCTCGATCAGCACGTTCTTTCCCGAGGGCGTGCCCTCGTCATCCACGGTGATCGAGCCGCGCCGGTCGGGGATGGTGCCGTCGTCCAGCACCGTCACGCCGGGTGCGGCCACCCGCTGCCCCATAAGGCCCGCGAAGGCCGAGGAGCCTTTGCGATTGAAATCCCCCTCAAGGCCGTGACCCACCGCTTCGTGCAGAAGGATACCGGGCCAGCCGGGGCCGAGCACGATATCCATGACGCCCGCGGGCGCGGCCTCCGCGCGCAGGTTCACGAGCGCGACGCGCAGCGCCTCGCGCGCCTTAGCTTCCCAATCCGCGCGCGCCACCAGACCGTCGAGCAGGACGCGCCCGCCGCCGCCCGCCGTGCCGGATTCGCGGCGGCCGTTTTCCTCGACGATGACGCTGATGTTCAGCCGGGTCATGGGCCGGGTGTCGCTGACAAGCCCGCCATCGGCGCGCAGGATGGTGACTTCCTGCAGCGAGGCCGCAAGCGAGGCGGAGACCTGCACGACGCGGGGATCGAGATCGCGCAGGAAGGCGTCGATCTCGCGCAGGGTCTCGAGCTTGGTCGCGAAGGTCAGCCCGGCAATCGGGTCGGCGTCGGTGTAGAGCCTGCGATTCGTTGGGCTGGGCGCGGGCGCCATGACGCCGCCGCCATCGCCGATGGCGAGCCGCGCGGTCTCGGCGGCGCGGGAAAGCGCGGCCTCCGAGATCTCGGTCGAATGGGCATAGCCTGCCACCTCGCCCTTCACGGCGCGCAAGCCGAATCCCTCGGACGCGTCGTAATTGGCGGTCTTGACCCGGCCGTCATCGAACACGATGCCTTCGCTGCGCTTGCGCTCGAAGAACAGCTCTCCATCTTCGGCGCCGTCAAGCGCGGCGCGCAGCTGCGACAGGGCCGCCTCGCGGTCGAGATGCGTCTCAAGCGGGCGGAACGGCGCGTCTGACATGGTGGGTCCTTCTTTGGTCGGATTGAGCGAAAGCGGCTCTTTGCCGCAAGCATCCATCTTTATCTGGCTGTAAGAATATGGTTTGAAGCGCCGCAGAGACAATCCGGGGATTCCGCGGCATACCATGTTTTGCGGTCAAAACCCCGAACCGACGCTGGAACGACAGAACCGATCAAGGTGACATATGCGACTTAAAACCATGCTCTCCGGCCTCCTTGCGGCCACCTTTGCCGCCCCGGCCTTCGCCCAGAGCGACGAGGTTGTCGGCGCCCCCACCGCGGGTGCCATGGGCTTCCAGCCCGCCGTGACCGAACTGGCACGGGACCTGCAATGGCTCGACGGGATGATCAACATCATCATCACCGCGATCGTTCTGTTCGTGCTCGGCCTGATCCTGTGGTGCATCGTGCGCTACAACAAGAAGGCGAACCCGACGCCCGCCTCCTTCACGCACAATACGCCCGTGGAGATCGCGTGGACGCTGGTTCCCATCCTGATCCTCGTGTTCATCGGCGCGTTCTCGCTGCCGGTTCTGTTCAAGCAGCAGGAAATCCCCGAGGGCGACATCTTCATCAAGGCCACCGGCTACCAGTGGTACTGGGGCTATGAGTATCCCGAAGAGGGCTTCTCCTACGACAGCTACATGATCGGCTCTCCCGCGACCGGCGGCGACAATTCCTACAACGAGGAAGTCGAAGCGCAGCTGATCGAGGCAGGCTACGAGCCCGAGCACTTCCTGCTCGCCACCGACACCCAGGTCGTCGTGCCCGTGGGCAAGACCGTCGTGGTGCAGGTCACCGGCGGCGACGTGATCCATTCCTGGACCATCCCGGCCTTCGGCGTGAAGCAGGACGGCATCCCGGGCCGCCTGGCAGAGCTGTGGTTCGAAGCCGAGCGTGAAGGCATCTATTTCGGCCAGTGCTCCGAGCTGTGCGGCATCGCCCACGCCTACATGCCGATCACCGTGAAAGTGGTCAGCGAAGAGGAATACGCCGAGTGGCTGGAGCAGATGCGCGAGGAATATGCCTCGAACGATGCGGCGCCCGCCAAGGACGCGCCGATCCAGATCGCCTCTGCGGAGTGAGCTGACCCTCTGATCCGGGGCGGTGCGGGATCCCTCGCGCTGCCCCTTCCCCCACCGACCGTTCGAGAGCCCGATGACCGACGCTTCGCTGCAAACCGCCTATGAGGACGAGCCGCAATTCGGCGATTATTTCGCGCTGCTGAAGCCGCGCGTGATGACGCTTGTGGTGTTCACGGCCTTTGTCGGCCTGCTTGCGGCGCCTGTGGGCGTGCATCCCTTCGTGGGCTTCTGCGCGATCCTGTTCATCGCCATCGGTGGCGGCGCCTCGGGCGCGCTGAACATGTGGTGGGACGCCGATATCGACAGCGTCATGCGGCGCACGGCCCGCCGCCCGATCCCGTCGGGCCGCGTCACCGGCGATGAGGCACTGGCCATCGGCCTGGCGCTGTCGGCCTTTTCGGTCGTCTTCCTGGGTCTTGCGACGAACTGGGTCGCGGCCGGGCTTCTGGCCTTCACCATTTTCTTCTACGCGGTCGTCTACACGATGTGGCTGAAGCGTGCGACGCCGCAGAACATCGTCATCGGCGGTGCCGCGGGCGCCTTCCCCCCGATGATCGGCTGGGCCGCGGCCACGGGCGGCGTATCGGTCGAATCGGTGCTGATGTTCGCGCTGATCTTCATGTGGACGCCCCCGCATTTCTGGGCGCTCGCCCTTTTCATGCGCTCGGATTACGACGATGCGGGCGTGCCGATGCTGACCGTGACGCATGGCCGCCCGGCCACGCGCCGTCACATCCTGATCTATACCGTTCTGCTGGCCGCTCTCGCCCTCGCCATGGGGGTGACCGCCGTTGCAGGCCCCGCCTACCTGGCCACGGCCGTGATCCTCAACGTGCTCTTCCTGAAGGGTGCCGTCGCAATCTGGCGCCGGGACGAGACGATGGCCGAGGCAGACAATTACCTCGTGGAGCGCAAATTCTTCAAACTCTCGCTCCTGTATCTTTTTGCACATTTCGGCGCGATCCTCGTCGATCAGGCCCTGGCCCGCGTCGGACTGACCTGGGAGGTCTTCCTGTGAGCCTCACGCACAAACATGAAATCCACACCCGCCGGTTCAGCCGCAATCTGGGCGTCGGCCTGACGCTCGTGGCGCTGATCGGCATCGTCTTCGGCCTGACCTTCGTGAAGGTCACGCGCGGCGATTTCGAGGTGCCGCGCGCCAATTCCACCATCGTGGGAGACCAGTGATGGCGATGGACGGCAAGACCAAGACCGTGGCGCAGCTCGTCGGTGTCGTGACCTTCATGGGCGCGATGGCCTGGGCGTCGGTGCCGCTATACGACTGGTTCTGCGCGGTCACGGGCTATGGCGGCACGACCGGCACGGCCACGGCCTCGTCTGAAGAAGTGCTCGAGCAAGAGATCACGGTGCGCTTCGACGCCAACACGGAAAAAGGCTTCGGCTGGGAATTCCGTCCGATGCAGACCGAGATGACCGTCAAGATCGGCGGCGACGGGCTGGCCTTCTATGAGGCCTACAACCCGACCGACCGGCCCATTGCGGGCCAGGCGGGCTACAACGTCGCGCCCTTCATCGCGGGCAGCTACTTCTCGAAGGTGCAGTGCTTCTGCTTCACCGAGCAGGTGCTGATGCCCGGCGAGCGCGTCGAGATGCCCGTGAACTTCTTCGTCGATCCGTCCATCGTGGACGATCCGGACGCGAAGAACCTCAAGCATATCACCCTGTCCTACACCTTCTACGAAATCGACCTGCCCGAAGACGTGGCAGCGGTTGACGCGGACGGCGCGGCGGGCGAGACCGAAACAAACTGAAATAACGCGACAGCGAGCGAGGGAACACATCTATGGCGCACGCGAAGAACCACGATTACCACATCCTGAACCCCTCTATCTGGCCCTTCATCGGGGCAGTGTCGGGTTTCGTCATGCTCGTCGGTGCCGTCCTTTGGATGAAGGATAGCGGCCCCTGGCTGTTCCTGATAGGCTTTGTCGGCGTCCTTTATGTGATGTTCGCCTGGTGGTCCGATGTCGTGGCCGAAAGCCAGGTGGGCGATCACACGCCCGTCGTGCAGATCGGCCTGCGTTACGGCTTCATCCTGTTCATCATGTCCGAGGTGATGTTCTTCTTCGCCTGGTTCTGGTCGTTCTTCAAACACGCCATGTACCCGATGGGCCCCGAAAGCCCCGCCGTGGACGGCGTCTGGCCGCCCGCGGGCATCGAGACCTTCGACCCCTGGCACCTGCCGCTGATCAACACGCTGATCCTGCTCTGCTCGGGGGCGGCGGCAACCTGGGCGCACCACGCGCTCGTGCACGAGAACAACCGCAAGGACATGCAGAACGGCCTGATCCTGGCGGTCGTGCTGGGCCTGATCTTCACGGTCTTCCAAGCCTATGAGTACAGCCACGCAGCCTTCGGCTTCTCGGGCAACATCTACGGCGCCAACTTCTTCATGGCGACGGGCTTCCACGGCGCGCATGTGATCATCGGAACGATCTTCCTGTTCATCTGCCTCCTCCGCCTGCAGCGCGGCCACTTCAC
>CAZTEV010000117.1:0-8001 GCA_964612785.1 uncultured Roseivivax sp.
GGCTTGTCCTTGAAGGCCGAGGCGAAGGCCGGGCGGGAGCCCCAGTCGATGGCGTTCTTCAGCACGCCCGGGATCGAGTAATTGTATTCCGGGGTGACAAAAACCAGCCCGTCCGCCTTTTCGAGCTGCGCCACGAACTCCGCAACCGCAGGATCGTCGGTCAGATCGGCGTTGTAATGCGGCAGCGCGCCGATATCCGCCGTCTCGCATGTGGCGGTGTCGCCCGCGCGCAAAACCAGAGCCTCGGCCACGGCCTTGGAGGCGGACGCAGCACGCAGGCTGCCCGGGATGAACAGAAGGGAAGGCATAAGGGGGAACTCCTAAAGGCGGGCAAGCCACGTTGATATGGAGGGAAACAGGATCAGGATCACGACCGAGACCGCCATGGCGCCCACGAAGGGAAGCGCGCCGCGGAAGATTTCACCGACGGTCAGGTCGGCCTCCTCCATCGCGGATTTGATCGTGTAGACCGACAGGCCGAAGGGCGGCGTCAGTAGCCCCATCTCCACGCAGACGACGGTCAGGATGCCGAACCAGATCAGATCGAAGCCCGCCGCATCGGCCACAGGCAGAGAAATCGGCAGCAGGATCAGCATGATGGAGATGGAATCGATCAGGCAGCCCAGCACGATGATCAGAAGCAGATAGACCAGCAGGAAGCCGTAAGGACCGATCGGACCTTCGAGGAAAAACTCCGCCAGCTCGCGCGGGACACCCGACAGTGCCAGCATCCGGCTGAAGAAGGTCGCGGCCAGGATCAGGAACAGGACCGAGACGGTGATCTGCCCGGTCTCGACCAGCAGGTTCCAGAAGGTGCGGCGATCAAGCGACCGGCGCAGAAGCGCGATGACCAGTGCACCCGCGGCGCCCGCAGCGCCCGCCTCGGTCGGGTTCAGGAACCCGCCATAGAGGCCGCCCAGAACCACCAGCATCAGCGCGAGGATCGGCACGAATTTCCGCCCGATGGCGAGGTAGCCGATATCCTCGACCTCCTCGGTGTCCTTGCGGTCGAAGACGAAGGAGGACCGGCGCTTGGCAAGCCACAGGATCGTGACGCAGAAGACGAGGCTCAGAAGCAGGCCCGGCCCGATCCCTGCCAGGAACATCCGGCCGACCGATTGCTCGGCCAGAACCGCGTAGACGATCAGCAGAAGCGAGGGCGGGATCAGCATGCCCAAAACCGAGGAGCCCGCGACGACGCCGGTGGCGAATTTGCGGGTATAGCCGTGGCGCGTCATCTCCGGCACCGCGACGCGGCTGAAGACGGTGGCCGAGGCGATGGAAACGCCGGTGATCGAGGCGAAGACCGCATTGGCAAAGACCGTGGCGACGCCCAAGCCCGCCGTGACCTTGTGCAGGAGACGCTGGAAGACATCGAAGGTGTCGCGTCCCACGCCCGAGACGGTCACCAGAAGGCCCATCAGAACGAAGAGAGGGACGACCGCGAAGAGGTATTCCTCGAGGCTGTCATGGGCGACGGAGGTCATCATCCGTGTCGCCACCAGATCGTTGCGCATCAGCGCCACGCCGATGAAGGAAACGAGCAGCATGCCGATGCCGATGGGCATGCCGATCCCGATCAGCGCGATCAGGGCGAAGATCGCGGCAGAGCCGATTTCGACGCTTGTCATGTGGTCCCCCGGATCACGTTGAGGCCATGGGCGAGCGCCTTCATGGCGAACTCGATCGCCGCGACCGCGAAGCCCAGAAGGATCAGCGCGCGGAAGGGCCAGGTGGGCAGCGTGGCGATGCCGACGATGCCGATGAATTCCGCCGCGCTCCAATCGTCCTGCAGGACGTGGATCGAGCTCCAGGCGATGATGCCCAGCATTGCGGCGCCCGCGATGCAGAAGGCCATGGACAGCGCCTCGAGAAGGCGCGGCGCGCGCGGGGCGAGCCAGGCCGACAGCATCTCGGTCTTGGCCAGCCGACCTGCACGGATCGTGGCGGCCAGTTGCAGCGCGACGATCATGACCAGCAGAAGCGCGCCCATCTCCGAGACCAGAGGCAGCGAGGCGCCCATGGAATTCCGCGCGACGATATCGGCGCAGATGATCAGCCCCAGAATGCCGATCAGCACGGTGCCGAGCACGGCCAGCGCCTCGACGACGACATGCCAGACCCGGAACAGCGCCGGTTCGCGCAGCGCCGCCGGGGATCCGGCGGCGCTATCGGTGTGGTTCGGATTGCTCACGAGGGGCTCCGGATCACTCTTTGTCCCAGTCGCGGGCGGGCGTCTCGCCGCGCGCACGCAGACCTTCCATGTAGGCCGCGAGGAACGCATTGGCGGCGATACCGCGATCTTCCAGCGGCTGCGCCCAGTCGGCGGCGACGTTGGGCATCTTGTTGACCCACTTCACCAGCTCGCCCTCGGGCATTTCGACGATTTCGGCGCCCATCTCGACCATCTTGTCGAGCACCGCCTCATGCCGCGTCACCAGGTCCTGGCCGTGGCTTTCGGTGTAGTAACGGCCGGCTTCCACCATGGCGTTCTGCACCTCTTCGGGTAGGCTGTCCCAGACATCGCGGTTGATCGCGACCGCGCCCGAGAAGGCGCCGCCCGCGTCGAAGCGGTTGATATATGGCGCCACCTCGTAAAGCTTGATCGGCATGGCACCGAGGGCGAGCGTCAGCGCGCCGTCGGACACGCCGGTCTGCACATCGGTGTAATAGGTGGTCAGCGCGCCATCGACCGCATTGGCCCCCGTCCCGCGTAGCCAGTTGCCCAAAACGCCCGGTGCGGAGATCTTCATGCCGTCGATATCGTCGATGCCCGACAGCGGCTCCTTGGTGTAGAAGTCGTAAAGGTCGGTGCCGGTCAGCCCCAGAACCTTCAGGTTGTGCTGCTCCCATTCCTCGCGGAAATCGTCATTGGTCTCGATCAGCTCCTGATGCACCTCGAGCTGCACGGCCGGGTTCGACGTCGCGAAGGGCGCGTTGGACGAAGCCTGCGACAAAGGCAGTTTCGCCTGTTCCAGGAACGAGAAGACCCAGCCGATATCGGTGATGCCCTGCTCGACCGAAGACAGCGTCGCATTGGCCTTGTAAAGCTGGCCGCCGAAGGCTTCGTTCCAGGCGATCTCGTAATTGCCCTGCTCGGCCAGGATCTCGTCGGTGCGGGCCATGAAATGCGTCTGCATCATGCCGACCCAGGGCACCACGGTCGGGTGCGACGAGGCGATGGTGAGGTTGATGGTTTCCTGCGCCATGGCCGGAACCGCCAGAGCCCCCGCCAGGATCGCGCCGTAGAGATGTTTCATAGGTATCCTCCCTTTCGATAACATCAGCCGAGTGTGAATGTCTGCGTGGAATAGTCGAGCCGGATGTTCACCGAGCCCTCATTGATCAGCCAGGGCCGCACGCGGTAGGTCCGCGCCCCGGCCTTGTGCATGGGGTCGCGGTCGGCGATGGCGGCTGCCTCCTCGGACGAGCCTGCGCGGACGATGACCATGCCCTCGCCCTCCCAGGCCGATCCGTCATCGGTCCAGAGCGGCCCTGCGGCATAAAGTATGCCGTCCTTCTCGAGCTGCACCTGGAAGTTCAGATGCTCTTCCATATTGGCAAAGATCGGGCCCAGACCGTCGGTGGGTGATGTGAAGATCGCGAAAAGCTGCTTCTGCAGCATGCCTTTCGACGCTTCCAGCACCGCCGCGGCGGGCACCGATTTGGGGTTGTCGTCGCTCATCTGGTCTTCTCCTCCCGTTTGACCGATTTGCGTCTGGCACTCGCGTGGCCGGTCTCAGCCGGCCTTGCGCTTGGCGATTTCCTCGCGGATCTGCGCACCGTGCTCATCGAGCGTCGGCGGCGGCATCACCTCAAGCTCCGGCGCGCCATCGAAATTGTAGGGCGCACGGACGGTGGTGAAGGTGCCCAGCTCGGACGAGGGCGCGCTGACCTTGATCTTGAGATGCTGCGCCTGCGGGTCCTCCAGCGCCTCGTCGCTGTCATAGGCGGGCGCGTGCGGCACTTCGTTTGCCGCCAGAAGCTCGCACCATGCGTCCCGGGTCTTGCCCGCGAAAATCGGTGTCATGATCTCGATCAGGTCGTCCTGATGCTTGATCCGTTCCATCCGCTCGGCAAAGCGCGGATCGTCCTTCAGCGCCTCCTGCCCGGTGGCGGCCAGGAAGCCCTCCCAGAATTTCGTGGGGCTCGACATGTGGATCGCGACCCATTTCCCGTCCTGGCACTGGAACGTGTAGGACTGGCTGACAACCGGGCGCGACAGCGGGCCCATGACTTCGCCCACGGAATAGTAATGGGTGAAGCTGTCGAGGTTGAAATGGCACATCGCCTCGAGCATCGAGATGTCGATGCGCCGCCCCTGCCCCGATTTGGACCGCTCCAGAAGTGCCGCAAGGCAGGCCATCGCCGCGTATTGGCCGGTCATCGCATCCGCGATCGCAGGCCCGATCACGCGGGGATTTTCGGGCGGCGTCACTAGCCGCAGGAAGCCCGAGGCCGCCTGTGCGACCGTGTCGTAGGTGGGCCGGTCGCGCGAGGGTCCAGAGGTGCCGAAGCCCGAGATCGCGCAGTAGATCAGATCGGGCCGGACCTTGCGCAGATCCTCCTCGCCCGCGCCAAGCTTCTCGGCAACGCCGGGACGGAAGTTCTGGATGAAGACGTCCGCCGTGGCGACTAGATCGTGCAGCACCTGCCGGTCGCCCGCATCCTTGGTATCGAGCGCGATGGAGCGCTTGTTGCGGTTGTAGGTCTGATAATGCGGGGAATAGAGCCCGCCCTTGAAGGCCCGGAACGGATCGCCCGTGCCGGGGCGTTCGACCTTGATGACGTCGGCGCCGAGATCGGCCAGATGCATGCCGCAGGCAGGGCCGGTGATGTAGGTGCCCAGCTCGACGACGCGGATATCCTTGAGGATCTTCATTCCGCCGCCTCCTGACCTGCGGCGCCCTTGCCGTCATAGCTGATGGCGAGGTCCGCGTGGTGGGACATGATGAAGCCGATGGAGCGGAACGCCTCTTCGTAAAGATGCGCGGCAAGGCCTGCCGTGCGCGCCAGGATCGGCACCGCTTTCAGCGCCTCGAGCGGCCAGCCCGCATCGAGGATCGTTGCCGGGATTGCGCCCGAGACGTTGATCGGCAGCGGACGCTCGATGATGTCGGTGGCGTGCTTGCCCAGAAGCTCCAGCACCTCGCAATACTTGCCCTTCACGCCCGCCTCTTCGGCCACGGCCAGCAGACGGTGCGCGCGCGGATCGCCGCCCGAATGCTGCGGATGGCCCAGCCCCGCGACCTTGCGCTTGGTGGCCTTGTGCTCCTTGAGGGAGTTGATGACCGCGGTTTCCAGATCGGTGCCCTCGGCCTCGGCCTTGTCGAGCACTTCCTGCAGGTAGCGCCCGCCCACTTCGGACGAGCCTGCGACGACCGAGCCCATGCCCAGAATGCCCGCGGCCATCGCGCCCTGATAGGCCTCGGGTCCGGCGGCCAGCGTCATCCGCGAGGCCTGCACCGAGGGCACAAGGCCGTGCTCGGCAATCGCCACGAGGCAGGCATCCATCATCTTGCGCTGGCCGGGATCGGGGCGCTCGCCCAGGACCAGCAGCCAGAAATAATCGGTGAAGTCGATCTTGCCGATCAGATCGTTGCACAGATCCTCGCCCCGGACCGTGATGCTGTCCGCATCCGATGTGGCGATGGCTGTCTTGGCGTTGTCCTGCTTGCCGATCCGCATGGCAAATTCCCCCTGTTTTTCGCACAGCGAAATAAATTCCTCTTGCCGAAAATAATGGGCCGATTACTTTGGCGGTCAAGACGAAATGTCGCACGATGTCGGATTTCGCGTTCACGGGAGGAAAACCATGAAAGATATCAATCAGTTCACAATCACGCAGGCGGTGAAGGACAGCTTCGAGACAGAGCCGGGCAGCCGGTTCGAAACGATTCTGCACAGCGTGATCGACCATCTTCACGACTGCACGCGGGAGCTGAACATCAGCCACGAGGAATGGATGGGCGTCCTGAACTTCCTCTACGATTGCGGGCAGATTTCCACGCCGGAACGGCACGAATTCATCCTGCTGTCGGACGTTCTGGGCTTCTCGGCGCTGGTCGACATGATCAACACGCGTGGCGGCGCGACCGAGGGCTCGAATCTCGGGCCCTTCTATCTGGACAATGCCCCCGAAAAGCATCTGGGCGCGCATCTCGCCGATGGCCGCGACGGCGTGACGGTGCTGGTGCATGGCACCGTGACCGACAGCCTGCACAAGCCCCTGCCCGGCGCCATCGTCGATACCTGGCAGGCCGATGCGGCGGGCACCTATCCGATCCAGGAGCAGGAGCAGGGTCAGGACAAGATGGACCTGCGCGGCAAGTTCACCTGCGACGAGAACGGGCGCTATTGGTACACGACCGTCCTGCCCAAACCCTATACCGTGCCCTATGACGGCCCCGTCGGCACGCTTCTGAAGGCGGGCAACCGGCACGCCTGGCGCGCGGCGCATCTGCATTACATCATCCGCGCCGAGGGCATGGCCGACATCACCACCGAGGTCTTCTTCGAGAATACCGAATATATCGACAACGACGCGGTGTTCGGCGTGCGCAAGTCGCTGATCGCCAAGCTCGAGCCCGTCAAAAAGATGGACGATCTGGGGATCACCACCGACATCAAACCCGACGCGATGTTCAAGTTCGACTTCGTGCTCGCCCCTGAAAGCAAGAAGCGGTGAAGGACGGGGGCGACCGCCCACCGGAATTTGTCGAGGCCCTCGCGAAGGGCCTCGCCATCATCGAGGCCTTCGATGCCGAGATGCCCGAGATGACCCTGTCGGAGGTCGCGCGCAAGGTGGGCCTCTCGCCCGCGGCTGCGCGGCGCTCCCTGATCACTCTGGTGACGCTGGGCTATGTCGCGCAGTCGCAGAAACGCTTCCACCTCACGCCAAAGATCATGACGCTCGGATCGGGCTTCTTCTTCGCCTCGGGCATCGACGAGATCCTGCAACCCATCGTGCGGGAAATCGTCGTGAAGTTCGGCGATGCCTCCTCGGTCGGGACGCTGTCGGGCGACGATGTGGTCTATGTGGCGCATCATTCGGTGCAGCGCGCGCGACGCGCCGTGGCCACGGTGGGCGCGCGGTATCCCGCCCATGCGACATCCATGGGTCGGATGCTGTTCGCGGGCCTGCCCGATGACGTGCTCGAGGCGCGGCTGGCGCAGCTGGACCTCGAGGCGAAGACCTCGAAGACCTGCACCGATCGCGCAGCCCTCAGGGCCGCGATCCTGAAGGCGCGCGACGACGGCTATGCGGTCACCGTCGATCAGCTGGATTACGGCATCACCGCGCTTGCGGTTCCCGTCCGTGATGCCGCCGGGCGCACCGTCGCCGCGCTCAATACCAGCGGATATACGGGGATGCTGACGCCCGAAGGGCTGATCCGGGAACGCCTGCCGGCACTGACCGCGGCGGCCTCCGAGATCGGCCATGCGCTGACCCGCTATCCCATCCTGCAATCCATACTTGCGACCTGATCCACATCCAAAGGGAGGAGACCCGAATGTGCAGATTATGTGATCCCGGAAAGCCACAGGCGCCCTGCCCCACGCGGCGCGACGTGCTGAAAGCCTCGGCCGTTGGGGCTGCGGCGACGCTGACGGGTCTGGGGGCTGCGGGCTCTGCCCGCGCGGCCGCGCATGAACAGGCGGGCCCGCCCGAGGGCACGGGCGATCCGGGCCGCCGGGTGCTCATCAAGGGCGGCATCGTGCTGTCCATGGATGACGGCGTCGGCAATTTCGCCACCGGCGACGTGTTGATCGAGGACAGCCGCATCGTCGAGGTCGCAGCCTCCATCGACGCGGGCGATGCCGCGGTGATCGACGCGGCGGGCAAGGTCGTGATGCCGGGCTTCATCGACACCCATCACCACCAGTTCGAGACCGCGCTGCGCAGCCAGCTGGCCAACGGCATCCTCATCAACGATGGCCGCCCAGGCAACGAGAGCAATTACTACGACACGATCCTGCAGAAATTCTCGATGGTCTACC
>CAZTEV010000118.1:0-7971 GCA_964612785.1 uncultured Roseivivax sp.
CTTCACGCCCCTCGGAAAGGAACTCTTCATGGGTTTGTGGCATCTCCTCCGCAGGGAGGATCACCCATGGAGGAACGCCCATGCTTCGATCCTTGGTCTCGGGCACGCTTGCCCTGTCGATGATGACCACAACCGCCGTTGCCGGCTGCTATGAGGACGCAATGATCGTCTTCGACGCCTCCGGCTCCATGGCGCAATCCGTCGGGGGGACGGATTCGCCCACGCGCATCGCGGAAGCGCAGAGCGCCCTCCGGCAGGTCCTGCCGATGGTGCCCGACGAACGCCCTGTGGGCCTTCTGACCTACGGCCCCGGCACGCTGGGGTTCTGTGAAAACTTCGAGGTGCGGCTGCCGCCGGGCCCGCATCAGCGCATGCAGATCCAGGCGGAGATCGACGCGCTGTCGCCCCTGGGGGATACGCCCCTTGCGCGCTCCGTGGAACTCGCGGCCGAGGCCATGTCCTTCCGGGATGAACCGGCGGTCGTGGTGCTGGTCACCGACGGGCGCGACACCTGTGGATCCTCCGTCTGCCGCGTGGCCGAACGGCTGGCGGCCGAGGGCGCGGATCTGACCGTCCATGTGATCGGCTTCCGGTTCGGCGGCTATGAGCCGGGGCAGGATCTATACGTCAATTCGCCCGGCTGCCTGTCGGCCTTCACGGGTGGGCATTACCTCAGCGCAGATACGCTCGACGATCTGGTCGGCGCGCTGCACCGCACGCTGACCTGCCCGCTGATCGCGCGGCTTGACGAGGATGCGGAACTGCCGACGCGCATCCAGTAAGCGCGGACAAAAAACGCGCGCCCGGTCAAGGGCGCGCGCAAATCGCATCAATGTGGTGCGCAGGGGCGCGCCAGCGGATCAGTTCGGGATTTCGCCCGTCAGGCCTTCCACGTAGAAGTCCATGCCCAGAAGCGTGCCGTCATCCGCGGTCTCGCCCTCGGCCAGCCAGGCCGATCCGTCCTGCCGGTTGATGGGGCCGGTGAAGGGATGATACTCGCCTGACGCGATGGCGTCCTTCATGGCCAGCGCCTCCTCCTTCACATCCGCGGGGACCGCATCGGAAATCTCGCCGATGCCGACCATGCCGGGGCCGATCCCGTCCCAGGTATCGGTCGATTCCCAGGTGCCGTCGATCACCGCCTGGGTGCGCGCGATGTAATAGGGCGCCCAATCGTCGATGATCGAGGAGACGCGCGGCAGCGGTGCGAATTCCGACATGTCGGAGGCCTGACCGAAGGTGATCACGCCGCCCGCTTCCTGCGCCGCGGCCTGCGGTGCGGTGGAATCGGTGTGCTGCAGGATCACGTCGGCGCCGTTCTCAATCAGCGCGCGGGCCGCATCGGCCTCTTTCGCCGGGTCGAACCAAGTGTAGGCCCAGACAATCGAGAATTCGACATCCGGGTTCACCTTCTTGGCATGCAGATAGGCGGAGTTGATGCCGCGGATCACTTCCGGGATCGGGAAGGAGGCGATGTAGCCGATCTTGTTGGTCTCGGTCATCTTGCCCGCGATGTGGCCCTGGATCGCGCGGCCTTCGTAGAAGCGCGCGGAATAGGTCGAGACGTTGTCGGTGCGTTTGTAGCCGGTGGCGTGCTCGAACTTCACGTCCGGGAACTTCTCGGCCACGGCGATGGTGGGATCCATGTAACCGAAGGAGGTGGTGAAGATCAGGTCTGCGCCCGACAGCGCCATCTGCGTGATCGCGCGCTCGGCATCGGCGCCTTCGGGCACGCTTTCCTGATAGACGGTCTCGACCGCGTCGCCGAAATGCTCTTCGACCGCAAGGCGGCCCTTGTTGTGCTCATAGGTCCAGCCGCCGTCGCCGATCGGGCCCACATAGATGAACCCGACCTTGACCGGATCGTCCTGCGCGAAGGCCGCGCCCGAGGCCAGCGCCAGCGCGGCTGCAGAGGCCAGTAATGTTCTGCGATACATGTCTTTCGTCTCCCAGTTGGTCGTCTTTTGAATGGGCCTCAGGATGAGGCGTGGAACGGGCGCCCGAGCGAGGCAGGCGCCCCATGTGCCCCGCGCGCCGATATGATGACGAGCACGAGAATGGTTATCAGGTACGGCGAGGCGGACAAGAGCGCCACAGGCACCGCGGCGCCTGCGGCCTGCAGGTTGAGCTGCAAAACCGTCACCCCGCCAAAGAGATAGGCGCCGATCAGCACCCGCTCCGCCCGCCAAGAGGCGAAGACGACGATCGCCAGCGCAATCCAGCCCGCGCCTGCGGTCATGCCTTCGGTCCATTGCGGCACGCGCACGAGGCTCAGATACGCCCCGCCGAGGCCCGCGCAGGCCCCGCCGAAGAAGATCGCGGCCATGCGCACCCGCACCACCTTGTAACCCAGCGCATGGGCCGCATCGTGGCTTTCGCCGACGGCCCGGAGGATCAGGCCCGCGCGCGTGTATTTCAGGAAGGCCCAGACCGCCGCGACCAGCGCGAGCGAGAGATACACCATGATGTCATGCGAAAAGAGCATCCGCCCCAGAACCGGCAGGTCCGACAACGGGCCGAGGTCCAGCTTCGGCAGGGTGGACGTCTTCATGCCCTCATAGGGTTTGCCGATGAGGCTCGAGAGGCCGAGCCCCACAAGCGTCAGGCCCAGCCCGGTCGCCACCTGGTTCGACAGCAGCACCTGCGTCAGAAACCCGAAAGACAGAGACAGCACCGCCGAGGCCAGCGCGGCGGCGGCAAAGCCCCAGGCGGGCTGGCCGGTATTGATCGCCACCGCAAAGCCCACCACGGCGCCGGTGATCATCATCCCCTCGACACCCAGGTTCAGCACGCCTGCCTTCTCGACCACCATCTCGCCGATGGCGGCCAGCAGGATCGGCGTGGCCGAGACCATGATCGAGGCGACCAGAAGGATCGGAGAGATCGAGGACAGATCCATCAGATTGCGGCCCCTTGTCCGATGCGGATGCGGTAATTGGTGAAGACATCGACGCCCAGCAGGAAGAACAGCAGCATCCCCTGAAACAGCTGGATCGACGCGCCGGGCACGCCCAGCATCAGCTGCGCAAGCTCCCCGCCGATATAGGTCAGCGCCATCAGAAGCCCCGCAAGCAGAATGCCCACCGGGTGCAGACGCCCGAGGAACGCCACGATGATCGCGGTGAAGCCATAGCCCGAATTGAAGTCGATCGAGATCTGACCGGCCGGTCCCGACACCTCGAAGAGGCCCGCAAGCCCCGCAAGCGCCCCGGCAATGCCGAGGCACAGGATCACGATCCGCGCAGGGTTCACGCCGGAAAAGCGTGCCGCGCGCGGCGCCTCGCCCGACAGACGGATGTTGAAGCCTTGGATGTGCCGCGCCATCAGCACATAGGCCAGGATCACCGCGATGAACGCCGAGAGGACGCCCCAATGCAGGCCGGTGCCCGCGATCAGCTCCTGGTTGGAGGCCGCATCCCACTGCCGCAGGTTGCGGCTGCCGGGAAAGCCCATGCCCTCGGGATTGCGCAGAAGCCCTGACGAGACGGAGGCCAGGATCGATTCCGCCACATAGACGAGCATCAGCGAGACGAGGATCTCGTTCGTGCCGAACCGGGTCTTGAGGATCGCGGGGATCATCGCCCAGGCCCATCCGCCAAGCGCGCCTGCGAGCACCATCAGCGGAAAGATCAGAACGCTGTCGGAGGGATAGAAGGCAAGGCCCGCACCGGCGCCGACAATCGCACCCATGATGTATTGGCCCTCGGCCCCGATATTCCAGATGCCTGCGCGAAAGCCCAGAGACAGGCCGATGGCGATCAGGATCAGGGGGCCTGCCTTCACCAGAAGCTGCGGGCGCGAATAGGAGGCGAATTGCGGATTGAACAGCGGATCCCAGAAGATCGTGCGGATCGCCTCAAGGGGGGCGACACCCAGCGCCGCGAACATCGCGCCGCCCACGAGCATCGTCAGCGCCACGGCGATGAGCGGGGCGGCGAGCGTCCAGGCTTGCGAGGGCTGGGGCCGTTTCTCGAGATGGATCATGCGGCCCTCCGAACGGGATTTGACGCAAATCCCGGTGCGACATCCGACGCGGATGTCCCGCGCAAGCGGCAGCCGGATGGACGAAGGGTGGCGCCGGATGTGATCCTCGGCTGGCAAACATGCGCCACAGCGCCCCCGATATCCGACGCAGTCCATGTCGTCGGAAAGAAGACGAAGCCCGCGGATAGGCGCAGCCCGACATGCGGCCTCTCAACCTGCGGACACCGCCAGGACGCGTCCCCGAAATCCGCGTCGGATTTCGCACCGGTCTCCGCGTCGGAGACCGCGCCGTCACGCTGTCTCATGCGCCACCTCCATGTCATGCGCGCCACCCATCATCAGGCCGATCTTCTCGACCGTCAGATCGGCCACGGGCCGCATCGCCGACAGACGCCCCTCGTTCAGCGCGGCGAAATTGTCCGAAATCTCCATCAGCTCGTCGAGATCCTGGCTGATCACCAGGATCCCCGCCCCATCGGCGGCGAGATCCAGAAGCGCCTGCCGGATCGCCGCCGCGGCGGCGGCATCGACACCCCAGGTCGGCTGATTGACCACCAGCACCTCGGGGGCCTGCACGATTTCCCGGCCGATCACGAATTTCTGCAGATTGCCCCCCGACAGCGCCCGCGCGGCGGTCTGCACGCAGGGCGTGCGCACGTCGAACCGGTCGATGACCGATTGCGCGAAGTCCCCGGCCTTGCCCCAGTCGATGAACCCGCGCCGCACCAGCTTCGCCCGGCGCGCAGCGGTCAGAACGCCGTTCTCCACAAGGCTCATATTCGGCGCGGCCGCATGGCCCAGCCGCTCTTCCGGACCGGACAGAAGCCCGCGCGCGCGCCGCGCCACAGGGCCCTCGCGACTGACATCGTGTCCCTTCAGCGTGATCGTGCCCGAAGGCGCCAGCCGCTCGCCCGACAGCGCGGCCAGAAGTTCGTCCTGCCCGTTGCCCGCAACCCCGCCGATGCCCAGCACCTCGCCCGCGCGCAGGCGCAGCGAGACATCGCGCAGCGGCGTGCCGAAGGCGCCCAGGGCAGGCAGCGACAGGCCTGCGACCTCAAGCGCGACATCGCCCGGCCGCGTCGCCCGCGCCGCAGGCGCGGCAAAACTCGCGCCGACCATCATCTCGGCCAACTCCCGCGCGGTGGTCTCGGACGGTGTGCAGGTCGCGACCTTCCTGCCCAGCCGCAGGATCGTCGCGGTGTCGCAAAGCGCGCGGATCTCCTCGAGCTTGTGCGAGATATAGAGGATCGACGTGCCCTCGGCCCTGAGCTTGCGCAGTGTCTCGAACAGGATCGCCACCTCCTGAGGCGTCAGCACGCTTGTGGGCTCATCCATGATCAGAAGCTTGGGCTCCTGCAGCAGGCAGCGGATGATCTCCACGCGCTGCCGCTCGCCCGCGGACAATGTGCCGACCACCCGGAAGGGATCGAGCGGCAACCCGTAGGCCTCGGACACCTCGCGGATCTGCCGCGCCAGATCGCGCGTGCGCGGCGGCCGCTCCATGCCGAGCGCCACGTTCTCCGCAACACTGAGCGCATCGAACAGCGAGAAATGCTGGAACACCATCGCGACGCCCGCGCGCCGCGCCTCGGCGGGCTCCGACGGGCTGAAGGGCTGACCGCGCAGCGACATCGCGCCTGCATCCGGGGCGACGAGCCCGTAGATCATTTTGACCAGCGTCGACTTGCCCGCGCCGTTCTCACCCAGAAGCGCGTGGATTTCCCCTTCGCCGATCTCGAAGGAGACGTCGTCATTGGCCACGACCCCGGGATAGGCCTTGGTCAGGCCCCGGAGGCTGAGCAGCGATTGTCCCAAACCGCACCTTCCCTTGCACTGTCCCATTGAAGTAGCTGCGTGGCGACGCCGAGCGCAATGGCCTGCGGATGCTTGCCCAGGCTTTTCTGCCCGATCGGACAGCAGATGCGCCCGATTTCAGCGCTGTCA
Organism: uncultured Roseivivax sp.; assembly: GCA_964612785.1. Taxonomy (GTDB): domain Bacteria; phylum Pseudomonadota; class Alphaproteobacteria; order Rhodobacterales; family Rhodobacteraceae; genus Roseivivax. The sequence goes on from CAZTEV010000118.1 coordinate 5,929, forward strand.
TGACCGAGCGCCGCCAAGCGCTTGCGAAAGCGCGCCCATTTCGTCTCCGACCCGATCAGGCCCGCGAAGCCGAAGCCCCGTTGCAGCAGGGCGTGACACAGCGCGAGGTCGATCTCGTGACTGTAGGTCAGGATCAGATGCGCGGCCTCGCGGGGCGCATGGGCCGCAAGGCGCGGCAGATCGGCGGCGGGCAGGGGGGTGACATGGGCGGGCACATGCCCGGGGAAGCGCGCGGGCGCCGTGTCCGCCCAACTCAGCGCAAAGCCCGGGCAGGGCGCCAGAACGTCGACGATGGCACGCCCCACATGGCCCGCGCCCCAGATCCAGAGCGGACGCTCCGCCCGGACCACCGGCTCCACCATCCAGCCATCGACCAGCCGTGCCGGTGGCATCACGCCCTGGCCGCGCGCCTCCGCAAGCAGCCGCCGCACCGACAGGGGCATCTCCCCCGGGCCCCGGGCGAACAGCCCGTCCTCGGGGATGGCCGCCAGGGTGTCGGCATCGACATGCTCGCACAGAAGCGTCACCCGCCCGCCGCAGCATTGGCCGAGATCGGGGCCAAGCGCGTGCCGCGTCAGCCCGGGGGCCGACAGAGCGCGCCATGCGGCCTCGTATTCCAGCGTGCCGCCACCGATCGTGCCCGATTGCCCGCCCTCCCAGACGAGCATCGCCGCGCCCACCTCGCGCGGGGCGGAGCCCGCCACCTCCGCGACCACGACCCGTGCCATGCGGCCATGCGCGTCGACGGCCCGCGCCAGTGCCGCCCGATCGAGGCTCATGCCCGCACCCGACGGACCGCCGCCAGCACCGCCTCGGGCGTCGCGGGCGCATCGAGCGCGGGATAGCGCGGCCCGCAGGCCGCCACCGCATCCGAGAGCGCGAAAAACACCGACATGCCCAGCATGAAGGGCGGCTCGCCCACCGCCTTCGAGCGATAGATCGTTTCTTCCCGGTTATCGGCCTCCCAAAGCGCGACGTTGAAGATGTCGGGCCGGTCCGAACAGGCGGGGATCTTGTAGGTCGAGGGCGCATGCGTGGTCAGTCGTCCCGCCTCGTCCCAGACGAGCTCTTCGGTCGTCAGCCAGCCCGCGCCCTGCACGAAGCCGCCTTCGATCTGCCCCCGGTCGAGCGCCGGGTTCAGCGACCGCCCGCAATCGTGCAGGATATCGGTGCGCAGGATTCGGTGCTCGCCCGTCAGCGTGTCGATCACCACCTCCGAGCAGGCGGCGCCGTGGGCGAAGTAGAAAAACGGTCGCCCCTGACCCTTGATCCGGTCCCAGTTCAGCTTCGGCGTCTTGTAATAGCCTGTCGATGACAGGCTGACGCGCCCCTCGTAGCAGCGCTTGGCGGCCTCCGCGAAGGGCATCTCTGCGCCCCCGATGACGACCTTGCCCCCCGCGAAGCGGACCTCCGCGGCCTCGGCCTGATGCTCGGCGGCAAGGAAGGCCGCCATCCGGTCGCGGATCGTCTGGGCGGCGGCCTTCGCGGCCATCCCGTTCAGATCCGATCCCGAGGACGCCGCCGTGGCCGAAGTATTGGGCACCTTCGCAGTATCGGTCGCGGTGATCTTCACCGCGTCCGTGTCCAGCCCGAAAACCTCTGCCGTGACCTGGGCGACCTTCTGGAACAGGCCCTGCCCCATCTCAGTGCCGCCATGGTTCAGCACGAGGCTGCCATCCTGATAGACATGCACCAGCGCGCCCGCTTGGTTGAGATGCGTGAGCGTGAAGGAGATGCCGAACTTCACCGGCGTCAGCGCGAGCCCGCGCTTCAGCACCGGATTTTCGGCGTTCCACGCGGCGATGGCGTCGCGCCGCGCGGCATAGTCGCAGCTGTCCGACAGCCGTTCGGTCATGGCGCCCAGGATGAAATCCTCGACCGCCATGCCATAGGGTGTGGTCTGACCGGCGGGCAGCGGCGGCGCGCCGCCCTCGGGCACGGCGCCTTGTGCCCCGCGCGAGGCCAGATCGACGCCGGGCTCCGGGGTGGCGTCCTTTGACGCATCGGACCCCGCAGATGCCGCCGCCGCAGCCTCCGTCTGCG
>CAZTEV010000119.1:0-7943 GCA_964612785.1 uncultured Roseivivax sp.
TAGAGGGTGAATTCCGGCCCGATCCCGTAGACCTCGGTATAGATCTGCTCGGCCTGGCTCACAAAGGAGAACAGAACCCCGAAGAAGGCGCCCGTGGCCAGCGTGTAGCCGAAGGCGCGCCGATTGGTGAAGATGATCTTGAACGCCTCGAAGACGCGGGCGCCGTTCAGTTCGCGCCGATCCTCGGGGCGCAGGGTCTCCGGCAGGCGCAGGAAGCTCCACAGGAAGGCCGCCGCCCCGATCAGGAACATCGCGCCCGCAAGCAGGCGCCAATCCCCCAGAAACAGAACCAGCGAGCCGAGATTGGGCGCGAAGACCGGCATCACCATGAACACCATCATGATGAGCGACATGGCCTGCGCCATCGCCTCGCCCTTGAAACGGTCGCGCACGACCGACAGCGCCACGACCCGAGTCGCGCCCGCACCGATCCCCTGAATGAAGCGCAGTGCCAGCAGCATTTCGAAGGACAGCGAAAACGCGGCGGCCAGCGCCGCGGCGCAATAGATCGCCAGTCCGAAGAACAGCACGGGCCTGCGCCCGAAGCGATCCGACAGCGGGCCATAGATCATCTGACTGCCGCCGAAGCCCACCACATAGGCGCCGATCACGAACTGCCCGGCATTCGCGTTGGTCAGCCCGAACGCCTGACTGATATCGGTGATCGCCGGGATATAGACGTCGATCGCGGCCGCATTGAGCGCCATCAGGAAAGCCACGATCGCCACGAACTCCCAGTAGGGCAGCGCGCGGGCGGCTTGCGTGGGCGCGCGCTCTTCCGCGGCTTTCGCGGCGGGCATGGGATGTTCGGGAGTGATGGCCATGATCTGTCCAGACGGGATTTGGAAAAAGAGAACCCGGCGCAGGGCCGCGCCGGGTCCATAATCGTTACATGCGTTGTCTCACGCCATGTGCCAGCCTTGCAAACGCGCCGTTACGCACACGGCATGTGCAGACCGGCCCGGCTCAGCCGGGAAGCTTGGTCATGCGCAGATAGGGCAGCACGGTCTGGTACTGGCCGAATTTCTCGCGTGCATCTTCCTCGGAGACGGTCGCGGGAATGACCACGTCCTCGCCGACATTCCAGTTGGCAGGCGTCGCCACGGTGTGCTGTGCGGCGGTTTGCAGCCCGTCGATGGCACGCAGGACCTCGGCAAAGTTGCGGCCCACATTCATCGGATAGGTCATGGACAGCTTGAGCTGCTTGTCCGGTCCGATCACGAAGACCGCGCGCACCGTGGCCGTGTCATTGGGCGTGCGGCCGTCGGGCAGGTAGGCCTCGGCGGGCAGCATGTCGAAGGCCTTGGACAGTGCCAGATCGCTATCAGCCACGATCGGGAAGGTCGCCTCGGCGCCGCCCGCGGTCTGGATGTCCTGCTTCCAGCGCTTGTGATCCTCGGCGCTGTCCACGGACACGCCCAGCACCTTGGCGCCGCGCTTCTCCCACTCGTCCTTGAGCTGCGCGACGGCGCCGAACTCGGTGGTGCAGACCGGCGTGAAATCCTTGGGATGCGAGAAGATGACCGTCCAGCTGTCGCCCACGAAATCGTGCAGCGAGATCGTGCCCTGATCGGTCTCGACCGTCAGATCGGGAATGGTATCGTTGATGCGCAAAGCCATGATGAGCCTCCGTGCGATAATGAATATGCCCTAACACCTAGGGCGCGGCGCGGCCCATTGCATCCCCCCGGGGGCCGCGTCATGGTGGCGTTCGGAATTTGATCAAATATTGCGGATCCGCCGGAAGATGCGGCACCGCAGACAGGAGACGGCGATGATCGAGAAACGCAATTTCTACATCGATGGCGCCTGGGTCGCGCCGCAGGACGGCACGGATCACGCGGTGATCGACCCCTCGACCGAAGAGGCCTTCGCGACCATCTCGCTGGGCGGCGCGGCCGATACGGACGCTGCCGTTGCCGCCGCCAAGGCCGCCCTGCCCGGCTGGATGGCGACCCCGGTCGAGGAAAGGGTCGCGGCGGTCGAGCGCCTGCTTGAAGCCTACAAGGCCCGCGCCGCAGACATGGCGCAGGCCATGAGCCGCGAGATGGGCGCGCCCATCGATCTGGCCTCGCGCAACCAGTTCGGCGCAGGCGCCTTCCACCTCAAGAACTTCATCCGCGCCGCCCGCGATTTCCCCTGGGAGGCGCCCCTTGGCGATCACGCGCCCAATGACCGCATCATCCACGAGGCCGTGGGCGTCTGCGCGCTCATCACGCCTTGGAACTGGCCGATGAACCAGATCACGCTGAAGGTCGGCGCCGCGGCGGTGGCAGGCAACACGATGGTCCTGAAACCCTCTGAGGAAAGCCCGCTTTCTGCGATCATCTTCGCCGAATGCGTGGAGGCGGCAGGCTGGCCCAAGGGCGTCTTCAACCTGGTGAACGGCGATGGCGCGGGCGCAGGCTCGCAGCTGTCGGCGCATCCGGACGTGGACATGGTCAGCTTCACCGGCTCCACCCGCGCGGGCAAGCTGATCTCGAAGGCCGCGGCCGACACGCTCAAGCGCGTGCATCTGGAACTGGGCGGTAAGGGCGCGAACCTGATCTTCGCCGATGCGGATGAGAAGGCCGTGAAGCGGGGCGTGCTGCACATGATGCAGAACTCGGGGCAAAGCTGTAACGCGCCCTCGCGCATGATGGTCGAGGCACAGGTCTATGACCGCGTTGTGGACGAGGCCGCCGAGGTCGCGGGCAAGGTGGGCGTGGGCCCCGCCTCCGAGGAAGGCCGCCATATCGGCCCGGTGGTGAACCGTACCCAATGGGACAAGATCCAGGGGCTGATCCAGCAGGGCATCGACGAAGGCGCGCGGCTTGTCGCGGGCGGTCCGGGCCTGCCCGAGGGCGTGAACAAGGGCTTCTTCGTCCGGCCCACCGTCTTTGCCGACGTGACGCCAGAGATGACCATCGCGCAGGAGGAAATCTTCGGCCCCGTCCTGTCGATCATGCGTTTCGAGACCGAGGAGGAGGCCGTGCGCGTGGCCAATGACACGCCCTACGGGCTGACGAATTACGTGCAGACCGCCGATGGCGCGCGGCGCAACCGGCTCGCCCGGCAGCTGCGGTCGGGCATGGTCGAGATGAACGGCCAGGACCGCGCGGCGGGCTCGCCCTTCGGCGGCATGAAGATGTCCGGCAATGGCCGTGAAGGCGGATCCTGGGGCATCCACGACTTCGTCGAGGTCAAGGCGGTGTCAGGCTGGGATCCCGAGGCGGCGTAAGCTCTCTGATGTGTCCCGGCCTTGCGCCGGGACCTCGCCACCTTGCGTTTGGGCGTGGTCATCGCGCGCTTTCAGCGACGCGTAGGGTGGGTAAAAACCCACCATGCCGAATGCCCCTTAGGGTAGGTGAAAACCCACCCACAAGCCGTCCCTCAGGACCGGTAATCCGCGTTGATCGAGATGTAGCCGTGGGTCAGATCGCAGGTCCACACAGTGGCCGTGCCCGCGCCCAGTCCAAGATCCACTGAAATCTCGATCTCGGGCTCCTTCATCACCGCAGCGCCCATCTCTTCGCGATACTCCGGCGAGACCCAGCCTTTCTCGGCCACCAGAACGTCTCCGAACCGGATCGACAGAAGGTCGCGATCCGCCGCCGCGCCCGATTTGCCGATGGCCATGACGACGCGGCCCCAGTTCGGGTCCTCGCCCGCGATCGCGGTCTTCACCAGCGGCGAATTGGCGATCGACAGCGCGTGCACCCGCGCATCGGCGTCGCTGGCCGCGCCCGTGACCGAAACCGTCACGAACTTCGTCGCGCCTTCGCCGTCGCGCACCACCTGATGGGCGAGGTCCATGAAGACGCGCTCCAGCGCCTCGGCGAAGGCCTGGTTGTCGCGGTCCACCCGCACGCCCGAGGCGCCCGTTGCGCCCATCAGAAGGGTGTCCGAAGTGGACGTGTCGCTGTCCACGGTGATGCAGTTGAAGGTCCGGTCGTTGATGCCCGAGACCAGCGCCTGAAGGTCCTCGCGGTCGATGGCCGCGTCGGTGAAGATGTAGACCAGCATCGTCGCCATGTCGGGCGCGATCATCCCCGAGCCTTTGGCGATGCCCGCGATCTTCACGGGCACGCCGTCGATCTCGATCTCCGCGGTGGCACCTTTCGGGAAGGTGTCCGTGGTCATGATCGCCTGCGCGGCCCCCTCGATCCCGTCTTCATCGAGCGCGGCGGCCAGATCGGCCACCTTGGCCACGATGCGCTCATGCGGAAGCCGCTCGCCGATCACCCCGGTCGAGGAGGTGAAGACCCGGCTTGCGGGAAGATCCATGGCGACCGAGACGGCCTCGCACAGCGCCGTGACCGAGGACTCGCCCGCGCGCCCCGTGAAGGCGTTGGAGTTGCCCGAATTGACCAGGATCGCGGCGCCATCGCCCTCTTTCGGATCCGCGCCGATCTTCGCCTGACAATCGAGCACCGGCGCCGAGCGCGTGGCCGAGCGGGTGAACACCCCCGCCACGGTCGAGCCGGGCGCCAGATGCGCCAGCATCACATCGGTGCGGCCGGCATATTTCACCCCCGCCGCGGCGGAGGCGAAACGCACGCCCTTGATCACCGGCAGCGCCGGGAAGCTTTCAGGAGCCAATGGCGAGCGTGCGGTGATCTTTGCCATCTCAGCGCGTTCCCAGAAGGTCCATGCGGTTTAGGATCTCGGGGTCGAAATCGTCGCCCGGCCGGGTGACTTCGGCCTCGGCCACGACACCCTCGACGGCGGCCTGCATGGCGTCCTGCGTCAGCGTGTCCACGATCTGCTCGCGCACTGTCTCGAGCGCGGGCGCTTCCTTGATCCGGGTCTCGTTCAGCTTGACCACATGCCAGCCGAACTGCGTCTGCACCGGCGCGGAGATCTCGCCCGCCTCAAGCGTCTCGACCGCCGCCTGGAAGGGCGCGACCATCTGACCGGCCTCGAACCAGCCAAGCTCGCCGCCATTGGGCCCCGACGGGCCCGTGGACTTCTCACGCGCGAGCTCCGCGAAATCGGCGCCGCCCTCAAGCTCGGTCACAAGCGCCGCGGCTTCTTCCTCGGTCTCCACGAGGATATGGGAGGCATTGTATTCGGTGCCGGTCTCGTTACCGAACTGCGCCTCGTAGGCGTCCTGGATCTCGGCGTCGGAGAATTCGTCCGGGACCAGATCGGCCATGACCTGCGAGGAGAGAAGCGCGCGGCGCTGGTTTTCGAGCGACAGGCGCACGACGTCGGTTTCCTCGGCGCTGTCGGTCTGGGCCAGGGCTTCCTGCTGCACCATCTGATCCAGGATGCCCTGGAACAGGACGTTCGCCGGCAGCTGCTGGTACTGCTCGGGCAGGGTCGTGCGCAGCATCAGCATGTGACCCAGCGTGATCTCGGTGCCGTTCACGGTCGCAACGACCGTATCGGCCGTCACGTCGTCCTGCGCCAGTGCGGGCGGGGCGAGCGCGATCAGCGCCGCGGTGACCAGTTTCAGGCTCGATCGGGGCATTCAAACACCTCTTTCTGCGGCCCGTCCTAGGGGCAGCGTTGACACTGTGAAGACCGGCCCTTACATCGCCACAGGGCTCTGCGAAGCCGTCTTTTCTCCCCGTTTGTGTATGGGCTCGGTGCGAGACGGGCAAGCAGATGCCGGCACACGAGATAGTGACAGGCGGAAGAGAGCGTATGCTAGGGTTCGGAACACTCGCGAAGAAGGTCTTCGGCACGCCGAATGACCGGAAAATCAAGGCGACCCGGCCCCTGGTCGATCAGATCAACGCGCTCGAGCCCGAGTTCGAGGCGCTGGATGACGCAGGCCTCAAGGCCAAGACCGAAGAGCTCAAGCAGCGCCACGCGGATGGCGAAAGCCTCGATGCGCTGTTGCCCGAAGCCTTCGCCAATTGCCGCGAAGCCGCCAAGCGCGCACTCGGCCTGCGGGCCTTCGATGTGCAGCTGATGGGCGGGATCTTCCTGCATCAGGGCAATATCGCCGAGATGAAGACCGGTGAGGGCAAGACGCTGGTCGCCACCTTCCCGGCCTATCTGAACGCGCTGTCCGGCAAGGGCGTGCATATCGTCACCGTGAACGACTACCTCGCCCGCCGCGACGCGGAATGGATGTCGAAGGTCTATGGCGCGCTGGGGCTGACCACGGGCGTCGTCTATCCCCGCCAGCCCGAGGAAGAGAAGAAGTCCGCCTATCAGGCCGACATCACCTACGCCACGAACAACGAGCTGGGCTTCGACTACCTGCGCGACAACATGAAGTCCGAGTTGGACCAGATGTACCAGCGCGGGCACAACTACGCCGTGGTGGACGAGGTCGACTCGATCCTGATCGACGAGGCGCGCACGCCGCTCATCATCTCCGGCCCGTCCCAGGACCGCTCTGAGCTTTATGTGGGCATCGACAAGATCATCCCCGAGCTGTCCGAGGATCATTACGAGATCGACGAGAAGACCCGCAACGTGACCTTCACCGATGCGGGCAATGAGTTCCTCGAGACGCGGCTTGCCGAGGCGGGGTTCATCCCCGAGGGCCAGACGCTTTACGATCCGGAATCCACGACGATCATCCACCATCTGAGCCAGGGCCTGCGCGCGCACAAGCTGTTCCAGCGCGACAAGGATTACATCGTCCGTGATGGCGAAGTGGTGCTGATCGACGAATTCACCGGCCGCATGATGCCGGGCCGCCGCCTGTCGGACGGCCTGCACCAGGCCATCGAGGCCAAGGAAGGCGCGCAGATCCAGCCCGAGAACGTCACGCTGGCCAGTGTCACCTTCCAGAACTACTTCCGCCTCTACAACAAGCTGTCGGGCATGACGGGCACCGCCTCGACCGAGGCCGAGGAATTCGCCGAGATCTACGGTCTGGGCGTGGTCGAAGTGCCCACCAACAAGCCGATTGCCCGGATCGACGAGGACGACAAGGTCTACCGCACCGCGCGCGAGAAATACGACGCCATCGTCGAGGAAATCCGCGCCGCACATGAAAAGGGCCAGCCGGTTCTCGTCGGCACCACCTCGATCGAGAAATCCGAGATGCTGTCGGAGCTGCTGAAGAAGGCCGACCTGCCCCACAACGTCCTGAACGCGCGCCAGCACGAACAGGAAGCGCAGATCGTGGGCGACGCGGGCCTGCCCGGCGCCATCACCATCGCCACGAACATGGCGGGGCGCGGCACCGACATCAAACTCGGCGGCAATTTCGAGATGAAGGTCCAGGAGGCGCTGGCCGCCGATCCCGACGGCCATCCCGACGAAATCCGCGCGCGCATCGAGGCCGAACAGGCCGATGACGAGGCGAAGGTGAAAGAGGCGGGCGGCCTTTTCGTTCTGGCCACCGAACGTCACGAAAGCCGCCGCATCGACAATCAGCTGCGCGGCCGTTCGGGCCGTCAGGGCGATCCGGGGCGGTCCTCGTTCTTCCTGTCGCTCGATGACGACCTGATGCGGATCTTCGGCTCCGAACGGCTCGACAAGGTGCTGTCTTCGCTCGGCATGAAAGAGGGCGAGGCGATCGTTCATCCCTGGGTGAACAAATCCCTCGAACGCGCGCAGTCCAAGGTCGAAGGGCGCAACTTCGACATCCGCAAGCAGCTTCTGAAGTTCGACGACGTGATGAACGATCAGCGGAAGGTGATCTTCGGTCAGCGCCGCGAGATCATGGAAGCGGACGATCTGTCCGAGGTCACGGACGACATGCGCGAAGAGGTGATCGACGATCTGGTCGACACCTACGCCCCGCCCAAAAGTTATGCGGATCAGTGGGACTCCGAGGGGCTCGACAAGGCCCTGAAAGAGACGCTGATGCTGGATCTGCCCGTTGAGGCATGGACCGAGGAAGACGGCGTCGATCAGGACGAGCTGCGCGAGCGGATCGAAAAGGCCGCGTCGCAGATGATGACCGAAAAGGCCGAGAAATTCGGCCCCGAGGCCATGCGCCAGATCGAAAAGCAGCTGCTGCTGCAGACCATCGACGCCAAGTGGCGCGA
>CAZTEV010000120.1:0-7908 GCA_964612785.1 uncultured Roseivivax sp.
GGCAGATCCGCATCGGCGCGCCCGACGGCTGCGCGAATTTCCTGCTGCCGCAGGTCTGCGCGCGTATCGCCGCCGACAACCCGGATCTGGACGTGCAGATCGTGGCTCTGCCGCGGGTGGTGAACCTCTCCAAGCGCGAGGTCGATATGGCGGTGGGCGTCTCTGCGCCGACGGCGGGGCGGCTGACGGTGCAGAAGATCTGCGATTACAAGCTGCATCTCGCGGCCTCCCGGCGCTATGTGCGCGAACAGGGCCTGCCGGAGACGCTGGAGGATCTGCGTGCGCACCGGATCATCGGCTACATCCCCGACATGATCTTCGACAAGGAGCTCGACTACCTTGAAAACCTGGGGCTGGAGCGGATCCCGCTCGCCTCGAATTCGGCTTCCGTCCAGCTGCGCTGGGTGGCGGCCGGGGCGGGCATCGGCGTGCTGCACGACTTCGCCATCCCCGCCGCGGGCCGCGTTCTGCGGATCCTGCCCGAGACGGTGTCGCTGACGCGCAGCTTCTACCTGATCCGCCATGCGGATGACCGGCGGCTGGAGCGGCTCAACCGCTTCGCCCGCGCGCTGGCCGAGGGAATGCGCGAAGAAGTGGCCCGGCTCGAAGGTCAGACTTGACAGAGAGGGGGGCGACCTCCGACGCTGAACTTCAGCCTGCGTGAAGGGAGGAACGCCATGCAAGTCCATCAGATTCTCAAACTCAAGGCCGATGACGGTGTCGTCACGGTGGCCCCCGGCACCGGCATCGACGCGGCGGCGAAGATCCTGTCGGAGCGCCGGATCGGCACGCTCGTGATCTCCCGCGACGGCAGCGCGGTCGAGGGCGTCCTGTCCGAGCGCGATATCGTGCGCGTGCTGGGCCAGAAGGGGGCGAGCTGCATGGGCGACACGGTCGACGATCACATGACCCGCAAGATCCAGACCTGCGGACGTAACGACAGCGCCAAGGACGTGCTTGGCCGCATGACCGAGGGCCGGTTCCGTCACATGCCGGTGGTCGAGGACGGCAAGATGGTGGGCATCATCACGCTGGGCGACGTGGTCAAGGCGCAGCTGACCGAGCTCGAGATGGAGAAGGACGCGCTCGAAGGGATGATCAAGGGCTTCTGAGCCGCCGCACATCGCGCCCCTTGCATTCCGCGCCGTAATATTGTTGCGTGCGGCCCAACGAAACTGCGCGAGACAGTATCATGGCCACGCCCGTGCGGACCGCTTTGTATCCCGGCACCTTCGATCCCATCACGCTGGGTCATATCGACATCATGCGGCGTGCGGCGCGGCTGTGCGACCGGCTGGTGATCGGCGTCGCGATCAACCGCGACAAGGGCCCGCTGTTTTCGCTGGATGAACGGGTCGCGATGATCGAAGCGCAGGGCAAGATCCTGATGCGCGAGATGGATACCGAGATCGCGGTGCATCCGTTCGAAAACCTGCTGATCGACTGCGCGCGTGACGTGGGCGCGGGGCTGATCGTGCGCGGTCTGCGCGCGGTGGCGGATTTCGAATACGAGTTCCAGATGGTGGGCATGAACCGCGCACTCGACAGCAGCATTGAGACGGTGTTCCTGATGGCGGAGGCCCGCCATCAGGCGATCGCGTCGAAACTCGTCAAGGAAATCGCGCGACTCGGTGGCGACGTGGAAAAGTTCGTCACCCCCGATGTGCGCGCCGCCCTGCAGCAACGGTTCGGCGCAAGCGACAGCTGAGGCCCGTCTCAGCCGTAGATGGCAGCCCGGGCCACGGCGTCTTCGCGACCGTTGATGTCCAGATCGACCTTCTGGGCAAAGGGCAGGGCGGCCAGTTCGTGCCGGGTGCGGTTATAGCGCATGCGCTGGTCGAAGCGGGTTTTCAGCGTATCGAAGAGGGTCATGGGACGCTCCTTTCCGTTCTAAATCCGGGTGCGGGACCGTGTTTGTGGCCGCCGCTGTTAGCGCTAAATTAGGCGCTGCCCGCGGGGCGGAGAAGGCCATGACATCGAAGACCCGCCCTGCATCGCGTGCATGGCGCCAAGCAGCTTTCAGCAGATTTTCAACTCTAAAGGGGCAAGGCTGCGCGCGCCCAGATCCTGGAGTTGTCATGGGTATTCTGCCCGTCATCCCCTTGCCTGCGGTGCCGCTGGCGCCGCCACAGGCCGCCGGCGCCGCCTTTGGCCGCTGGCACCGGCGGCACGACGCGCCGATGCTTCCGCCGCCGCCCAAACCTGCGCAAACGAAAAACGCCGGACCCGAGGGCCCGGCGTTTCCTTGTCCTGTCGTCTCAGGAGCGGTTCAGACGAACTTGCCCAGCACCGTGGCGGTGTCGAGCATACGGCTCGAAAAGCCCCATTCGTTGTCATACCAGCTCAGGATGCGGACGAAATTGCCGTCCATCACCTTGGTCTGATCGGTCGCGAAGATCGACGAATGGCCGTCATGGTTGAAATCCATCGACACGAGCTTGTGGTCGGTGACGCCCAGGATGCCCTTCAGATCGCCCTCGGCGGCGGCTTTGATCGCGGCGTTGATTTCGTCCGGGGTGGTATCGCGGCCGGCCTCGAAGGTCAGATCCACGACCGAGACGTTGGGCGTGGGCACGCGGATCGCCACACCGTCGAGCTTGCCGTTCAGATCGGGCAGGACCAGACCCACGGCCTTGGCCGCACCTGTCGATGTCGGGATCATGTTCAGCGCCGCGGCACGCGCGCGGTAAAGATCCTTGTGCATCGTATCGAGCGTGGGCTGGTCGCCGGTGTAGGAATGGATCGTCGTCATGAAGCCGCGGGTGATGCCGACCGTGTCGTTCAGCACCTTGGCCACGGGCGACAGGCAGTTCGTCGTGCAGGAGGCGTTCGAGACGACCAGATCCTCGGCGGTCAGGCTGTCATGGTTCACGCCGTAGACGATGGTCTTGTGCGCCTCGGAGCAGGGCGCGGAGACGAGCACCCGCTTAGATCCGTTCTCCAGATGCATCGCGGCTTTCTCGCGCGAGGTGAAGATGCCCGTGCATTCGAGCGCCACGTCGACATCGGACCAGGGCAGCTCTTTCGGGTCGCGGATCGCGGTCACACGGATGGGCCCGCGGCCCACGTCGATCCAGTCGTCGCCGGTCGTGACCGGCGCGGGAAAGCGGCCATGCACGCTGTCATATTGCAGAAGGTGGGCATTCGTCTCCACCGGACCCAGATCGTTGATCGCCACGACCTCGATATCCGTGCGTCCGCCCTCGATCAGGGCCCGCAGGATGTTGCGTCCGATACGTCCGAAGCCATTGATCGCGACTTTCGTGGCCATGGAAATCTCCTTCCGGGTCAAAGACTATTTGCGCGTTACCGCTAACAAGCAAAGCGTTTCCTATGTGTCAAGGTGCGGCATCGGGCAAAGCGGTCAAGCCTCAGCGCCAGAACGCGACCCAGCCCAGGAGCTGAAAGAACTTCTGTCCGAGGAAGATCATGTGATCGGTGCCGAAAAGCGCGAGGTCGATCACCACCGCGCCCAGGATAAGCGCGCCCAGGGAAAGCGCTAAACCGTTGGTCATGTTCGTGTCTGCCGTGCCCGTGCCTGTCCGGACTTCGGTGTAGCATCTGGAGGCAGGGCTTGCACAGCCGGCCCGGACGCGCGCCCGGGCGGGCGTGGCCCTCGGGGGGCAATCGGGGGCCACGAAAAAACCGGACCGCGTGATGCGGCCCGGTTTCTATTCTTGCGCAATGGCCCGAGGGTCAGTTTAGACGGCGTCCGATTTCCGCCGCGACATCGGCCATGCGCGCCGAGAAGCCCCATTCGTTGTCGTACCAGGCCAGAACCCGGACGAGCCGCGCGCCGGTCACTTTGGTCTGGTCGGGCGCGAAGATCGAACTTTGGGTTGTGTGGTTGAAGTCGATCGAGACCTTGGGCTCGGGGTCATAGGCCAGAACGCTGCCCATGCGGCCTGCGGCGGCTTCGGCCACGACCTCGTTCACATCGGCAACGTTCACGTCCTTCTTGGCGACAAAGGTCAGGTCCACGGCGGAGACATTGGGCGTGGGCACGCGGATCGCGGAGCCGTCGAGCTTGCCTTTGAGGCCCGGCAGCACCTCGCCGATGGCCTTGGCAGCGCCGGTGGATGTGGGGATCATCGCCATGGCCGCGGCGCGCGCGCGATAGAGATCCTTGTGGCGACGGTCGAGCGTCGGCTGATCGCCGGTATAGGAGTGGATCGTGGTCATGATCCCCGACTCGATGCCGATGGCCTCATCAAGCACCTTGGCGAGCGGCGCCAGGCAATTGGTTGTGCAGGAGCCGTTCGAGATCATCCGCTCTCCGGCCAGAAGATCGCGGTGGTTCACGCCGTAGACCACGGTGCGGTCGACATTCTTGGCGGGCGCCGAGATCAGGACGGCCTTCGCGCCACGCTCGCGGTGCACGGAGGCCTTCTGTCCGTCATTGAACTTGCCGGTGCATTCGAGCACGACATCGCAGCCCTCCCAGTCGAGCTCGGAGGGCTCATAGGTCGAGAACATCTGCATCGGGCCACGGCCCAGATCCATCGTATCGCCCGAAACCCGCACCTCGCCAGGGAAGCGGCCATGCACGCTGTCATAGCGCAGCAGATGCGCCGAGGTCTCGAGCGGGCCGGTGGCGTTGATCTTCACGACCTGCACATCGTTGCGCGCGCTTTCGGCGATATGTGCGAGGGTGGACCGACCGATGCGGCCGAAGCCGTTGATGCCCAGGGTGACCGTCATGCGACTTGCTCCTGTCAATGAACTGTGAGCAATCGTATACTGTCGTGCGGAGGCCAGCCGCAATGTAAAAAGGCTTTTTTCGACAGTGTGTTAGCGTTAAAGGCTCAGGGATCGGGCATGGTGGCGCTAACGCCTCTGGCCGGTCGCGCTAACATCTTCGGGCAGGGCTCCGGGTTCGGGCAGGAGGCATGAATATGCAGGATCTTGCGGTCTTGGCAGGGCGAATCCTGATCGCGGCTCTGTTCGCAGCCGGGGCGGTGCAGAAATCCCTCGATCCCACACCGGCGATGGGGCTTCTCGCGGATCGGGGTCTGCCGGGCCTCTTGGTCTGGCCTGCGCTGGTCTATAACGCTGCCGCAGCTCTTTGCCTGGTGTTGGGTATCGCCACGCGGCCGGTCGCGGCAAGTCTGGCTTTTTATTGTGCGGTGACGAGCCTCTTTCACCTGATCCCCGCCGACCCCTGGCAGATGTCGATCTTCGTGAAGAACTGGGCCATCGCGGGCGGCTGTCTGGTCCTTGCGGCGCATGGGCCCGGTCGCTTCGCGCTCAGCCCCTTGCGCTGAGGGCGCGGCGCATTAGGGTCCGTCGCAATCCGATAATCAGCGAGGGCAGGGCATGAGCGGACTTCTGGCACTTCTCGACGACGTGGCGGGCATCGCCAAGGTGGCGGCGGCCTCGGTCGACGATGTGACCGCACAGGCGGTGAAGGCCGGCTCGAAGGCCGCGGGCGCCGTAATCGACGACGCCGCCGTGACGCCGAAATACGTCCAGGGGTTCGAGCCCGCCCGCGAATTGCCGATCATCTGGAAGATCGCGCGCGGGTCGATCTTCAACAAGCTGGTCTTTCTGCTGCCCGCGGGGCTTTTCCTGTCGGCTTTCGCTCCCTGGGCGATCCCGCCGCTTCTGATGCTGGGCGGGGCCTATCTGTGTTTCGAGGGGGCGGAAAAGCTGGTTCATGCGATCCTGCCGCATGACGATCATACGCCCGGGCCGGATGGCAGCCACGACATCGGCGATCCGATGCACCTTGAGCAGGAAAAGGTCGAAGGCGCGATCAAGACCGATTTCATCCTGTCGGCAGAGATCATGACCATCGCGCTGGCAGCCATTCCGGCCTCGAGCTTCTGGATGGAGGCGGCCACGCTTGCCTTGGTCGCAGTGATGATCACCGTGGCGGTTTACGGCTCGGTCGCGCTGATCGTGAAGATGGACGATATCGGGCTGTGGCTGACGCAGATCGGGCGGACCGGGCTCACGCGCGGGATCGGGCGCGGCGTGGTGAAGTCGATGCCCGTGGTGATGAAGGTGCTGTCGGTGGTGGGAACGGCGGCCATGCTCTGGGTCGGGGGCTCGATCATCGTGCACGGTCTGGCGCAGATGGGCTGGCATGCGCCCGAGGAGATCATCCATGCCATCGCGGTGGCTGCGGCGGGTCTGACGTCGGAGGGGCTGCATGGGACCGTCGAATGGATCGTCACAGCCTTTTGCGACGGTGTGCTGGGCGTGGCTCTGGGGCTGGTGCTGATCCCGGTGGGCACGAAGCTGATCGCGCCCCTTTGGGCGCGCATCACGGCATTGGTGCCGTCGTTCTGAGCATCGGTTTTCCGACGCGGAAAACCTTTGAAATCCGACGCGGATTTCAGTGGGCCTTGGGGGCAGACGTCATACGTGCACACCAAAACCCCTGAAGTCAGCATCGGAGTTCGGGATGCCAGGTCAGAACCCCAAACACCCGCTCTGAAATCCGCGTCGGATTTCAGCCGGTGTCTTCGCAAGACACCGGCCCTCCGTCACCCGCCCGGCGTCAGCCGCACCAGACGCCCCGGATCGCCATCGGTCACCGCCAGAAGCGCCCCGTCGCTGTCCACGCCCATATCGCGCACCCGGCCCAGATCCATGCGCAGCCGTTCCTCTTCGCGCACGCGGTCTTCCGCATCGAGCGACAGGCGCACGATCCCGCCGGGATTGAGTGATGCGATGAAGATATCGCCCTGCCAGCCTTCGAACATCTGCCCGTCATAGACCGTGGTGCCCGAGGGCGCGATCACCGGATCCCAGAAATAGACCGGCTGTTCGAGCCCGTCCTGCACCGCCGCGTTCTGGCCCACAGGCGAGCCGTTGTAATTCTCACCGTAGGAGATGACGGGCCAGCCGTAATTCAGCCCCGGTTCGATGCGGTTCAGCTCGTCGCCGCCCGCGGGCCCGTGTTCGACCGCCCAGAGGTGGCCGTCGCGAAAGACCGCACCTTGCGGATTGCGGTGCCCGAGCGACCAGATCGAGGCGATGGCGCCGCGGCGATCCGCGAAGGGATTGTCGGCGGGGATCTCCCCGTCGAGCGTGAAGCGCAGGGTCTTGCCGAAGGTCGTCCCGAGGTCCTGCGCCAGCTCGCGCTCGCCCCGGTCGAAATGTTCGCCCGTGGTGACGAAGACATGGCCCGCCCCGTCGAAGGCGATGCGGGAGCCGAAATGCATGGGTGAATAGGAGCCCGGTTCCTGCACGAAGAATTCGGTCACGTCCTCGAGCGTGCTGAAATCCTCCGAGAGCGTGGCAAAGGCCGCGGCGGTGGCGTTGCGGCCACGCCAAAGGGGCTTGGCGTAGCTCAGGTAGATCCGGCGGCTTTGTGCGAAATCGGGGGCGAGCGCCACGTCCAGAAGGCCACCCTGACCCTCGGCCAGCACATCGGGTACGTCGTCGATGGGGGCCGACACGGTGCCGTCGCGCCTCACATGGCGCAGCGCGCCGGTGCGTTCGGTCACGAGATAGCCCGCGCCATCGGGCAGGACGGCCACGGCCCAGGGGCGGGAGAGCCCGTCCGCCACGGTGGCGGCCTCAAGCGTGATGCCGCTGTCCACCAGCGGCGCGCGGAATTGCTGGGCGAAGGCGGGCGGAAAATCGGTGTTGCGCGTCCCGCGCTGGAACTCCTGCGCGCAGGCGGGCAGGGCGAGAGTCAGCGTGGCGGCGGCGGTCAGGGCAAGGCGCATGGGCGTCGGGTCCTTCGTGATCCTGGATCTGTCCAGATATAGCTATCGCCCGAGGCCGCCCGGGCAAATTCAAGCTCCGGTGATCGGGAGGCGCTGACGAAAACGCCCCGATGCGCGGGGCATCGGGGCGTTTGGTGCAAGATCCGGGTGGGCCGGATCAGAGCATGGATTTGACCTTCTCGGCCACTGCCTCGGGGGTGATGCCGAAATGATCGTAAAGCTCGTC
>CAZTEV010000121.1:0-1539 GCA_964612785.1 uncultured Roseivivax sp.
AGGAGATCGTGCTGATGGGCGGCGCCTATTTCGAGGTGGGCAACATCACCCCCGCGGCCGAGTTCAACATCTACGTGGATCCCGAAGCCGCGAAAGCGGTCTTCGCCTGCGGCGCGCCGATCACGGTCATGCCGCTCGACGTGACGCACAAGGCGCTGGTCACGAAGCCCCGCAACGACGCCTTCCGCGCACTTGGCACCGCACCGGGGCTGGCGGTCGCGCAGATGACCGACTTCTTCGAACGGTTCGACCGCGAAAAATACGGCTCCGAAGGGGCGCCGCTGCATGACCCTTGCGTGACGGCCTACCTGATCCGGCCCGATCTCTTCAGCGGTCGGCATATCAACGTGGAGATCGAAACCACGTCCGAGCTGACCCTTGGCATGACCGTCGCCGATTGGTGGGGCGTGTCAGGGCGGCCCGCCAATGCGACCTTCATGGGGGATCTCGATGCCGACGGGTTCTTCGCGCTTCTGACCGAACGGATCGGACGGCTGTGAGCAATCTTCTGCTTTATGGCCATCGCGACTCGGGCCATGCCTGCAAGGTCGCGCTGGCGCTGCGTCTCGCCGAGCTGCCGCACCGGGTCGAGGTTGTGGATATCTGGGCGCCCGCCCACACGCGGCCAGCGGCCTTTCTGGCCGCGAATCCGGCCGCCGAGGTGCCCTGCCTGATGATCGACGGCAGCCCGCATGTGCAATCGGGCGCCATCCTGATCGAGATCGCCACCCGTTTCGGCGTGCTGGGCGGTGGGGATGCGGCCCAGATGCGCCGGGGCCGTGAAATCCTGTTCTGGGAGGCGAACCGGATCGGCATGTGCGTGCCACAGCTCAAAGCCGCCGCAGAGACGCCCGGAAGCTTCGCCCCCGACGTGGTGGACTGGCTGAAGGACCGCTTTGCTGCCGATTGCGCGCGCTTCGATCTCTATCTCGGCGACGCGCCCTTCCTGCACGGAGATGCGCCCGGCATCGGCGATTGCGCGGTCTGGGGTTACACCCAATGGCTCGAAAAGGCGGATCTTGCCCCGACCTTGGGCATGGCCCGCTGGCGCGACCGGATGCGCGCCCTGCCCGCGATCCGCGCCCACAAGGCCCTGTTTCCCGGCTGAGGCGCGAAGCTTCGCCGATCCCGACCGCGCCCCCTTGCCCCGGCGCCGCCATATGGCCTAGGCCACGCGCGAACCGCCCCGCGCCCCTGCCAGCGAAAGACGCCTATGAAAACCCTCCATCTCGCCTCGCCGGAGGACGCCGAAAAACTGCTGCCGCTGGTTGCGGCCTTTCACGCCGAACAGGGCTTCGACACCGATCTAGAGCACCGCGCAGAGGCCATCGCGCCGCTCCTTGCGGGCACGCCCCACGGCGCGGTCTGGCTGATCGGGCCGCGCAAGGCGCCGGTGGGCTACATCGTCATCACCTTCGGCTGGTCTGTGGAATATGGCGGCCTCGATGCCATCGTGGACGAAATCTACATCCGTCCCGCCGTGCGCCGCCGCGGCATGGGGGGCGAGGCGCTGAATGACATCGCCAAGGCGCTGAAAGA
>CAZTEV010000121.1:1639-7868 GCA_964612785.1 uncultured Roseivivax sp.
CGGATGGGCGACGGGCGCGCCTGGCTGGGCCCGGTGCTGCGCGAATACGTCGTCTCCGAGGCGATGCACGCGCTTGGCATTCCCACCACCCGCGCGCTGGCCGCCGTCCGCACGGGCGAGGCTGTCTTGCGCGAAGGCCCCCTGCCCGGCGCGGTCCTGACCCGCGTGGCCGAAAGCCATATCCGGGTCGGCACCTTCCAGATTTTCGCAGCCCGGCGCGACCTCGACGCGCTGCGCCAGCTTTACGACTACACCGTCGCGCGGCATTACCCGGACGCGACCGACCCGCACGACCTCCTCGACCGGGTGATCGCGAAACAGGCCGCACTCGTGGCGCAATGGATGTCCGTGGGCTTCATCCACGGCGTGATGAACACCGACAATTGCACCCTCTCGGGCGAGACGATCGATTATGGCCCCTGCGCCTTCATGGATGCCTATCACCCGAACCGGGTCTTCTCGTCGATCGACCGGATGGGCCGCTATGCCTATGCCAACCAGGCCGATATCATCGTTTGGAACATGGCGCAGCTCGCCACCGCGCTGGTGCCGCTGATGGACGACCCCGAGGCGGCGGTGTCCCGCTTCACCGATCAGGTCCACGCCATGCCGGACCGGATCCGCGCCGAATGGGAGGCGCGCTTTGCCGCGAAGATCGGCATTTGCGCGCCGCGGGCGGAGGACAAGACGCTGGTGGCCGAACTTCTGAGCCTGATGCAGCAGGACGGTGCGGATTTCACCAATACCTTCCGCGCCCTGACCACGGGCGATGCCCGCGACCAGTTCACCGATCGCGCGGCGTTCGACGCCTGGTCCGACCGCTGGGCCGCGCGCATCGCGGACGAGCCCGAGCCGGAGGCGCTGATGGCCCGGGTCAATCCGTGCCTCATCCCGCGCAATCACCGGATCGAGCAGATGATCGAGGCGGCGGTTGCAGGTGATGAGGCCCCCTTCCATCGCCTGATGACCGCGCTTTCCCAGCCCTTCGCGGATGATCCGGATTACGAGGATCTGCGCCGCGCGCCCCTGCCCGACGAGGTCGTGCCCGCCACCTTCTGCGGCACCTGAGGCCCGACGGGGCTGTGCAAAGCGCCAAAACGTGCCACCTTGTGGCAAAGCTGACAAAAGGAGTTGCCCCATGGGCCTGATGAAGACGCTGACCAAGATCGCCATCGGCTATGCCGCCGCACGCGGGGTCGACCGCCTGTCCTCCGGCAAGGGGCTTTCGGGCCTGATCGGCGGCGGGGCGCAGCTCAAGGGGGATCATCCCGCGACCCGCGCGGGCAGTGACATGACCCAGCAGATGCAGTCGGGCATGACCCAGGCGGCCAGCCCGATGCAGGCGATGCTCGAGAACATGAAGCGCGCGGGCTTCGATCTGTCCCCGATGATGGGCGGCGCGATGACCGGCGGCGGGGCGGAGCCCGGCACGACCCAGAAGGGCCTCCTGTCGGCGATGCCGTCCGCAGGCGGCGGCAGCCTGGCGGGCATGTTGGCCGCAGCAGGCGGCGCAGCGGCCATGGGTGGCAAGGGCGCGGGCCAGCTGATCGACCAGTTCAACACCGAACAGACCGCGCCCGAGCTTGAGAAAAGCGCGGGCCTCATGCTGCGCGCGATGATCCAGGCCGCCAAGGCCGACGGCAAGATCGACGAGGACGAAAAGGCCAAGATCCTCGAGCTTGTGGGCGACGATGCCTCGGATGAGGATCTGGCCTTCGTCAAGGCCGAGCTCGCCGCGCCCATCGACATCAAGGGCCTCGCTGCGGAGACGCCGGAGGCGCAGAAGATGCCGGTCTATTCCGCCTCGCTGATGACGATTCGCGTCGATACCGATGCGGAGGCCGAATATCTCGATCAGCTGGCGCGTGCCCTGGGTCTCGACGAACCCACGGTGAACGCGCTGCACATCCAGATGGGCAATCGTCCGCTCTACGTCTGACACGGGGCCGCCATGCTTCGCACGCACCCCGCCTTCGGGATCGGGCTGGCCGCGCTCGGCGCGCTGGTCCTGTCGCCGGATGCGCTTTTCATGCGCCTGTCGGGCATGGAGGGGCTGCAGATGGTGTCCTGGCGCGGCACCTCCATGGGGATCATCTTCCTCACGGCCTGGGCGGTGACGAGCCGCAATCGGCGCGCCGATCTGGCCATGCTGGGCACCGGCGCGGGTGCGGCCATCGTCGTGGCACAGGTGTTCAACGCGCTTCTCTTTCCCTCGGGCATCGCGCTGGCACCCGTTGCGGTGATGCTGATGGCCGTGGCGACAGCGCCGGTCTGGTCCGCGCTCCTCTCCCGCGCGCTTTACGGAGAGAAGACGGGCATCGCCACCTGGATCGCCATCGCCGCGGTGCTCTCGGGCATCGGCCTCGCGGTGACCGGAAAGGGCGATGTCGCGTTGTCGCCCACAGCCCTTCTGGGCGCGCTCTGCGGCGTGGGCGTGGCCTTCGCGCTCGCGCTCAATTTCTCCGTGCTGCGCTTCAATCGCGAGATCCCGATCCTGCTGGCCATGGGGATGGGCGCGCTGATCGCGGGCAGCATCGGCATCGCCGCGACCGGCCCCGCCCGGATGAGTGATGGGAATGTTCCTGCCATCCTCGTGACCGCCATCGTGATCCTGCCCGCGTCCTTCTTCGCGCTCTCGCTCGCCTCGCGCTACACGGCAGCGGCCAATGTGAGCCTCCTGATGCTGCTCGAGTCGGTCCTCGGCCCGCTCTGGGTCTGGCTAGGCACGAGCGAGGCTCCGACGCCGCGAATGCTCACCGGCGGGGCCGTGGTCGTCACGGCGCTCGCGATCTACCTCGCCCGCCCGAAACGCCGCGCCCGCATGGGCTGAGCCCGCCCGGCCTGCCACCCGCGCGTCCCACGCCGCGACAGGACGCGCCACCCCCTGTCACGCCCGGACCAAAAATACCTCTCGGGGGAGCGCGAGGGGGCAGACGGCCCCCTCGCTCCCCACCGCGCAACCAGCGCGACGCCGCCCGCCTCACCAACAGCCCCACTGGCCTTCCCCCACGGGCACGGGTACGGCTGAGCCACACCGAAACGGAACCCGACCCCATGGACAATCTGCGCGGCATTACCCTGATGGTCATCGCCATGGCCGCCTTCGCCATCGAGGACGCCTTCATCAAGCTCGCCGCCCGGGAGATCCCGGCGGGTCAGATCCTCGTGGTGATCGGCCTCGCGGGCGGGTTGGTCTTCGTGGCGATGGCCAGGCGCGCGGGCCTGCCGCTTCTGACCCGCGATCTGTGGCGCGGTCCCGTGCTTTTGCGCAACCTCGCCGAGATCGCGGGCACCATCGGCTTTGTCACCGCGATCACGACGATCCCGCTCTCCACGGCCTCGGCCATTGCGCAGGCGATGCCGCTGGTCATCACCATGGGCGCGGCGTTGATCTTTGCGGAGCCGGTGGGCTGGCGGCGCTGGTCGGCGATTGTCGTGGGTCTCTCGGGCGTTCTGATCATCATCCGCCCGGGCCTTGCGGGCTTCGATCCGAACGCGCTCTGGGCGGTGCTCGCGGTGTTCGGTCTGGCGGCGCGCGATCTGGCCTCGCGGGCGGTGCCCGGCCGGATCTCGCATCTGCAACTGGCGGCCTACGGGGTGCTGAGCCTCGTGCCGACCGGCCTGATCCTGCTGCCTTTCGCGCCCATCCCTCCCGCCCTGCCCGATGCCGGGCTGACGGGCCTGCTGCTGGGCGCCGTGGTCTTCGGCATGGGCGCCTATTACGCCATCACCTCGGCCTCGCGCACGGGCGATGTGTCGGTCGTCACGCCGTTCCGCTTCTCGCGGATGCTGTTTGCGCTCATCATCGGCATGGCGGTCTTCGGAGAGCGCCCGGATGCGCTGACCTATCTGGGCGCGGCGCTGATCCTCATCTCGGGCACCTACACCTTCCTGCGCGAACGCAGGCTGGGACGGGCCCGCAAGGCAGAGGCCGCCCGGATGGCCGCCACCACGCCGCCCGGCTGAGCACCTTGCGGACAGGGTTGCGTTACCGCTAACAATACCCGCAACAGGAAGCATCTCGCGCCGTTTACTTGGCCTCAAGGGCTGGTATAGACGCAGTCAACGCCCCTTCAGGGAGAGGAGTTTGGACCCATGAGCATTATCATCGACATTCACGCCCGCGAGATTCTCGACAGCCGCGGCAATCCCACCGTCGAGGTGGATGTCACACTCGAAGATGGCACGATGGGCCGCGCGGCGGTGCCCTCGGGCGCGTCGACCGGCGCCTATGAGGCCGTCGAGCGCCGCGATGGCGACAAATCCCGCTACATGGGCAAAGGCGTGACCGAGGCGGTGGCCGCGGTCAACGGCGAGATCGCGGACGAGATCGTGGGCATGGACGCCACCGAACAGGTGGGCATCGACGGCGCGATGATCGCGCTCGACGGGACCGACAACAAGGGCCGGCTCGGTGCGAATGCGATCCTGGGCGTCTCGCTCGCCACGGCCAAGGCCGCCGCGGATTTCACCGGTCAGCCGCTTTATCGCTACGTGGGCGGCACCGGCGCACGCGTTCTGCCCGTGCCGATGATGAACATCATCAATGGCGGCGAGCATGCCGACAACCCGATCGACATCCAGGAATTCATGATCATGCCGGTCGCGGCAGAGAATATCCGCGACGCGGTGCGCATGGGCTCCGAAGTGTTCCACACGCTCAAGAAAGAGCTGTCGGCAGCGGGCATGTCCACCGGCCTCGGCGACGAGGGCGGCTTTGCCCCCGAACTGGGCTCGACCCGCGACGCGCTCGATTTCATCCTGAAATCCATCGAGAAGGCGGGCTACAAGCCCGGCGAGGACATCTACCTCGCGCTCGACTGCGCCGCGACCGAGTATTTCAAGGACGGCAAGTACGAGATGAAGGGCGAAGGCAAATCGCTGTCTTCCGAGGAGAACGCAGATTACCTGGCCGCGCTCTGCGACGCCTACCCCATCATTTCCATCGAGGACGGCATGTCCGAGGACGATTGGGACGGCTGGAAGGCGCTGACCGACAAGCTGGGCGACCGGGTGCAGCTGGTGGGCGACGATCTCTTCGTGACGAACCCCAAGCGGTTGTCGGACGGCATCGCGCGCGGCGTGGCGAACTCCATGCTGGTGAAGGTGAACCAGATCGGATCGCTGACCGAGACGCTGCAGGCCGTCGAGATGGCGCATCGCGCGCGCTACACCAACGTCATGTCCCACCGCTCGGGCGAGACCGAGGATGCGACCATCGCCGATCTGGCGGTCTCCACCAATTGCGGACAGATCAAGACGGGCAGCCTGGCCCGGTCCGACCGGCTGGCGAAGTACAACCAGCTTATCCGCATCGAGGAGATGCTGGGCGAGACCGCAGAATATGCGGGCCGGTCCATCCTGCGCGGCTGAAGAAGGACGCCTGATCCGGCGGAATGCGGGCCTCATGGCCCGCATCAATGTCATTTTACCGGGGCCCATTGGGCCCCGGTCGCGTATTGGGAACGTGCCATCAAGGATCTGATCGATCATATCGGCCCGCACCTGGCCCATGTGACCGCGGCGGGGAACCTGCCCGGCATCCACGCACGGGGCCTTCTGAGCGCGGCGGATCTGGCCCGCGCTGCGGGTCAAAATCCCATCGACATCGCGCTGCGGCACGACCGGCGGCGGATCGTATCGGGCGCATTTCCGGCCACGCTCAACCACCAGAGACCCATCCTGCACGGACGCCCAGCGGCGGATCGCATGGTTGACGGATATGACGCGACCGGTTGGGCGGAATATCTCGACGAACGGATCTATGTCTGGCCCGAAAGGCGCGGCGCGGCCTTCCGTGCCTCTGTCGCGCGGGATCTGCCGCTGGCGATCCTGTGGCTGTCGACCGAGGCACTGCTGGCGCGCCATGCCGACCAACTGACCTTGTCGCCGATCAATTCGGGCAATTTCCGACAGGGTGGCGCCCGCGTTCGCCGGGGGCCTTGGCTGTTCGTCCCCGCAAGTGCCGGTCTCGCCGCCTTCCGCGAGAACCGGCGCAAGCGCGGGCTGGTGCGCGGTCCCGACAAGGTCGCGGAAATCTCCCTGACCGTGCCCTTGCCGCGCGAGGCGTTGGAGGCCTGCCTCGTCAGGATCGAAATGCCCTGACGGATTGCGCCGCGTGCAACGAAATCCCCGCCGATGCGTTCGTCTTCATAACCTTGCAGGAGACGACATGTCCGGCTGGATCACCCAGTTTCTGAGCGATTACGGCGCCTGGGCCGTGGCCGCG
>CAZTEV010000122.1:0-7857 GCA_964612785.1 uncultured Roseivivax sp.
CGGACCGCTTCGGTCTGTGGCTGGGCTTCCATCCGTGCAGCCAGGACGAATATCTGGCGATGATCGACGGCTATTGCGCGGCCTATGGCGTCTCCGTCGATCCCGATACGCTGCGGGCAGAGGCCATCGAGTGGCAGGCCACACGCGGCGCCCGCTCGGGCCGCGTGGCGTGGCAGTTCTTCACCGATCTGGCAGGACGCAGGGGCGTGACGGTCTGAGGGTCGGGATCCGAGGCCCCGGGTCAAGCCCGGGGCGCGCTGGCCTTATCCGTCCCGAAGACGCACCGAACCCGTAGGGTGGGTGACAGCCCACCACACGCCGATACGTCAATTCAGATACAAATTCGGATCGACCGCATCGAAGCCGTCGCGCACCTCGAAATGCATGCGCGCCGGATCGCCCGCGCGCACCCGCGCGATGGTCTGACCGCGCGCGACCGCATCGCCCTTGGTCACGTTGATCCCGTCGATATGGGTGTAGACCGTCAGGATGTTGTCGGCATGCTTGATGACGAGGATCGGAATGCCATCGGTATTCGTGGTGATGGCCGCGACCGTGCCGCTGGCCGCCGCAGTGACGGGTGTGCCCGCGGGGGCTGCGATATCGATGCCGTCATTGGTGCCGGGCGCGTATTCGCGGATGATCGTGCCCGCGACGGGCATGCGGAAGGCGCCCTGGGATTGCGCGGGCTCCGACACCTGGCCCACATCCGGCGCGGGCGTGGCCGGGGCCGGTGTGGCCGCCGCGGTCTCGGTGCCGGAGGCGGGCGGCAGGGCCGTGCCGTCGGTCACGGGCGCGGGCGGCAGCGGCTCTGCCGCCGAGGGCGGCGTCGGTGTCGGCGATCCGGCTCCGGGCGCCGAGACGTTGTCGGCGGTCTCCGCAGAGGCCGTGCCCGCATTCGCCTGCGGGATCAGCAGGTACTGGCCTTCGCGGACCGAATAATTCTGATCGAGCCCGTTCCAATCCGCCAGCGCGCGCGGCGTCACGTTGTAAAGCCGCGCGATGGAATAGGCGGTCTCGCCCCGGCTGACCTGGTGGCGCACGGGCGTGATGCCCCCGGGGGCGGGCGCCACGGTGCCAGACGGGACCGGCGTGGCGGGCGCGTTGTCGATGGCGTTCGACGCCAGGGCCGAGATGTCGACGCCGCCCGTGGCCGCGGATGGCTCACTGACCCTGCGGGGCAGGGCCACGATCTCGCCCTCGCGGAGGACATCCGTGACCTCGATCCCGTTATAGCGCGCAAGCTCGCCTGCGGGCAGGCCCACCCGGTTCGCAACCTCCGACAGGGTGTCGCCGCGCCGGGCGACCGCGACCTGGTAGTCGGGATAGGAGATGACGCCGCGCGCATCGGCGGCGGGCCGGTTGCCCACGGCGTTCAGCGCCGCATCGGTGGTGTTGGCCGCGGTCGGGCGCAGATCGAAATCCATCGGTCCCTCGCAGCCCGCGAGGGCCAGCACCAACACACTCGCCAGCCCCGCATGCCAGGCCACGCCAAATCGCGTCTCGTTCTCGGCCATCCTGCTCGTCCTCACGTCGCTGCCCCTTGTGCCGGGGCGGTTCAACACCTTTGGTCCTGCCGCGCAAGGCGGCTCAGCTGTCGCGTCCAAGCCCTTCGACCAGCGGCACGAAGCGCACCGGACGCAATTCGCGGTAATCGAAACCCGCCTCGCTGCGGCTCACCCGGATCAGGCTCTGCACCGCGTCCGACTGGCCGACGGGCACGACCATGATACCGCCGATCTTGAGCTGGGCCAATAGGGGCCCGGGCGGGTCCTCGGCGGCGGCGGTCACGATGATGCGGTCGAAGGGCGCCTGATCGGGCAGGCCATGGCTGCCATCGGCGGTGAAGGCGGTGATGTTCACGAGACCCAGATCGTCGAACACCTCGCGCGCCTCGCGCACCAGCCGCTTGTGCCGGTCGACGGTGTAGACCCGGCGGGCCAGCTGGCTCAGCACCGCGGCCTGATAGCCCGAGCCCGTCCCCACTTCCAAAACCTTGTCGCGCGGACTGACCTCGAGCGCCTGGGTCATCAGCCCCACCACCGAGGGCTGCGAGATCGTCTGCCCGCAGGCAATCGGCAGGGGCATGTCCTCATAGGCGCGGTCGGTGAAGTAATGGCGGATGAAAGGGCCGCGATCGATCGTCTCCATGGCCTGCAGAACGCGGCTGTCCGTCACCCCGCGCGAGCGCAGGGCGAAGAGGAACTGCATCTTGCGTTCCGCATCGGGCGTCATGACAGCGCGTCTGCCAGCGGGCCCAGATCCTCATGCGCGGTCAGATCCGCCCGCATCGGCGTGACCGAGATATAACCCTTCAGGTTCACATCCGCATCCGAACCCTCGGCCGTGGCGCGGCGCTGATCGCCGCCCTTGATCCAGAGGAAGCGTCGGCCTGCAGGCGACAGCTGCGGCTCCACCGCGAAGCCCGTATTTGGCCGCTTGCCCTGCGGCGCGGCGCGGATCCCGGCTACGGCGGCTGCCGGACAGGGCGGGAAATTGACGTTGTAGAAGCGCCGATACGCCCAGCCATCCGTGTCTTCCCGGGCCAGCAGGCGGCGGATCACATCGGCGCCATGCACGCGCGCGGCCTCGAACATGTCGGGCGCGTTCCAGTTCTCGGGGCCGAGAAATTGCGACAATGCGATCGCGGGCAATTCCTGCAACGCGGCCTCCATCGCAGCACCGATCGTGCCGGAATAGAGCACGTTCTCGGCGGAATTGTTGCCCCGGTTCACACCGGACAGCACCAGATCGGGCGGATGGCCCGCCATCACGTCATGGATCGCAGCGAGCACGCAATCGGCCGGGCTGCCCTCGGCGGCAAAGGTGCGCTCGGCCAGCTCGGAGACCATGAAGGGGCTCGAATAGGAGATGGTGTGGCCCACGCCAGATTGCTCGAAGGCCGGGGCCACTGTCCAGACCTCGCCGCCATCGCCCGCAAGCTCCGTCGCGATGTCCTTCAGGACCTTCAGGCCGGGCGCGTTGATGCCGTCGTCATTGGTGATGAGTATGCGCATGATCCCGCCTGTTTTCCGCTTTATTCGTTCCTATGGAACGCGCCGCGCATGAGCAAGCCGGCTGTGGCGTGGACAGGCCATGGCGCGATGCGTTTTCGGGAAAGGTGAACCGCAAAGGGCGCGCGCGCCTGCCCGATGGGCGATCAGGGGACCGGGGCCGGGATCCGAGGATGGTCAAACACGCGGCCTAGGGCCAGACTGGCAGACGTCATGTCGCGGCCTGTTTCGGCGCTGAGGATCCCGCGTGCTGAACAGGACCAGAGGCGCGGATGACAGATCACCCCTTGCGCTTCACCTTTCCGAAAAAACGCAATCCGACCGGCCTCATCGGGACCGAAACGCTGGACGGCGCGCGGATCTACAGGATCTGGGGCAGCAGCGCCGCGGCGGCCTCCTGCGGCGAGGGCAGGCTGTCTTTCTCCTCGCCCGGGAAGAAGCGCCCGCGGGTCGTGCCGCGGAAGGGCTCGGGCGTCAGGATGCGCACGTCGGGGCCGGTCTTTTCCGTCTCCGCCGCCCAAGACCGCGCCAGCGCGATCTGCGCCGCTTTCGTGGCGCCATATAGGCCGAAGAACTTCTGCCCGGCACGAACATCGTCGAAGAAGACCGCGCGGCCCTCGGGCCCGATCAGGGCCGAGACATAGGGGATCAGGTGGCCCATCGCGGTCACGTTCACGTCGACCGATTTCGACCAGTCCTTGGCCACGATGTGATCGGCAGGCGTCAGCGGTCCCACATGCACGGCGGTGTGGATCCACAAGGCGGCCCCGCCCCAGCGGTCATGCACCGAGCGGCAGAGATGGGCCATCGCATCCGCGTTGGTGATGTCCATGGGCGCAAGCGTCGCCTCGCCGCCGCGGGCCTTGATCCGGTCGTCCAGATCCTCGAGCCCGCCCACGGTGCGGGCGACGGCCACCACATGATGGGTGTCCGACAACAGCTCCGCCAGCGCGAAGCCAAGACCCCGGGACGCCCCGGTCACCAATGCGGCAGGTTTGTTCATGGCGCTGCATGTCGCGCGGGGCGCGCGCCTTGTCAACCGCGCCCGCCATCGCCCCCGGGGATTTCGATCCAGGTCATGCGTCCGTTCGGTGCGGCCAGCGCCAGCCGGGCCTCGTCGATGGCCGCGACCACGCGGTCTCCCACCTGCGTGCCGCGCGCCACCTTGGCCACAGCGCCCGAGGGCAGACGCAGGAGCGCGGTGCGGTCGCCCTCGGTGCCCATCACGCCCAGAAGGGCGATGCCCGAGAGGTCGATATCGGCGTGGATCGTCGCGGTCTTCGCGACGTTTTCGGGAGTTTCCGGATTGGACATGATGCCTCGAATGTCAGTGAAGCGCGGCACCTTTGGTGCCGGTGACGCGCGGCATCTAAGGTGCACCGCGCATCCCCGCAAGCGGGCGTATTTCGCATCTGCAGAAAGTCGCCGAGGCGCAGGCGGGAAAGGGCTAGGCGCGCCCTGTCAGGTGCGGTCGGATGTCCTCTCCGATCTCGGCATAAAGATCGAGCACGACATCGAAGGACAGCCCGTCCGTCAGAACCGCCGCCGCATCGCCCGCAGGGGCGAAATCGGGCCGCGCCTCCGCGCCCGTGTCGATCAATGTGCCTGCCGAAAGATCCTGCAGCGGACCGGGCAGGGTGTTGGCCAGCATCGCCTGCATCCGGGTCTCTGAGGCCTCGGAGCGCGCGATCCGGTCGAGAGCCGCATAGAAGTCGTCGGGCGCGACCTCGGCCCAGGGCGCAAGGTGCACCGCATCTTCCGCCCCACGTAGCGGCACGGCCAGATGGGCCCGCAGGAACCGGCGCTCACCCAAACGGCACAATTCGGAGAACAACCGATCCGCCCCCACCTCCACCACGCCACCCGGTTCGGGCAGGGCGTGGGGCCAGTCTTCGGGCGCATCATAGCCGATATCGATCAGCCCGCCGAAGCTGCGCCCGCAGCAGGGGCAGGCGTAATCGGGATCGTTCAGGCGCTGCCAGCGGGCGTCGAGCTGCAGAAGGTTCACTCTGCCGCCGTCTTGAGCTGAAAGCCCTTCTCGATCTGGTCCGCAGGCTCGACGGGGTATTCGCCCGAGAAACACGCATCGCAATATTGCGGGCTGGCATTGTCGCGGCCCTTGGCCTCGCCCACCGCGCGGTAGAGCCCGTCGAGCGAGATGAAGCGCAGCGAGTCGACGGCCAGGTGGTCGCGCATCTCTTCCTCGGACATGGACGCCGCCAGCAGTTTCTCGCGCTGGGGCGTATCCACGCCATAGAAACAGGGCCAGGCCGTAGGCGGAGAGGCGATGCGGAAATGCACCTCTGCGGCGCCCGCATCGAGGATCATCTCCTTGATCTTGCGCGAGGTGGTGCCGCGCACAACCGAGTCGTCCACGAGAATCACGCGCTTGCCCTCGATGAGCGCGCGATTGACGTTCAGCTTCAGGCGCACGCCCATGTTGCGGATCTGCTCCGTGGGCTCGATGAAGGTGCGGCCCATATACTGGTTGCGCACGATGCCCATGCCGTAGGGAATGCCGCTCTCGTGGGCGAAGCCGATGGCCGCGGGCGTGCCGCTGTCGGGCACCGGGCAGACAAGGTCCGCCTCCACGGGCGCCTCTTTCGCCAGTTCCACCCCGATCTGGCGGCGCGTCTCGTAGACCGAGCGGTTGCCGATGATCGAATCGGGGCGGCTGAAATAGACATGCTCGAAGATGCAGAAGCGCGGGCGCTGCGGGCGGAAGGGGCGCAGGCTTTGCACGCCGTCCTTCTCGGTGATGACCACCATTTCGCCGGGCTCGATCTCGCGCACATATTCCGCGCCGATGATGTCGAGCGCGCAGGTCTCGGACGCCAGCGCCCAGGCATCGCCTACGCGGCCCAGCACCAGCGGTCGCACGCCCAGGGGATCGCGCACGCCGATGAGCTTCGTGCGGGTCATGGCGACGACCGAGAACGCACCTTCGACCCGGCGCAGCGCGTCTTCCATGCGCGAGGGAATATCGCGCTGCAAGGACCGGGCCATCAAGTGAATGATGCATTCGCTGTCCGAGGAGGACTGGAAGATCGAGCCGCGCTCGATCAGCTCGCGCCGCAGCGCGTCGGCATTGGTGATGTTGCCGTTATGGGCGATGGCCGCACCACCCATGGAGAACTCGCCGAAGAAGGGCTGCACGTCGCGGATCTGCGTCGGGCCTTTCGATCCGGAGGTGGAATAGCGCACATGTCCGATGGCCAGGCTGCCGGGCAGGGTCTGCATCAGCGATTGCGAGGTGAAGTTGTCGCGCACATAGCCGAAGCGGCGGGCGGAGTTGAAGCCCTGGCCAGGTTCGTAGCTGACGATACCGCCCGCTTCCTGACCGCGATGTTGCAGGGCGTGCAGCCCAAGGGCCACGAAATTGGCGGCATCCGCCGATCCGATGAGGCCGAAGACGCCGCATTCCTCACGGAGCTTGTCGTCATCGAACGGATGGGCGGGGGGCATATGGGCGTCGGACAAGAGGCAGCGCTCCGATTCCAGTGCGGATTTGACCCCTACTTAGTGCGTGAAGCAGGGCGTGTCACGGTCCGATCACATATGCAGGTTAAGCTATGATGTTTCGGGTCCGGGATGGCGCCTCAGGCGTCGTTGGCACCGGGTGCGTCGCAGACGCCCACCAGCTCTTCGTACTGCCGGGTGACCCAGCCCAGAGCCTGATCGGGATTGCGCGCCTCGATCTCGTCGGTGAAGCGCGAAAAGACCGCCGCCGCACGGCTGTCATCGACCATGGGCACGTCCTGCGCGGTGATCACCGTCTCGTAGACGAAGAAGGCGATCGCCACGAGAAGGATGCCGCGCGCAACGCCGAACAGGAAGCCCAAGCCCTGATCCAGCCCGCCCAGGGCCGAGCGCTGCACGAGGCTCGAAAACAGCGGCGTGAAGAAGGACACCACGATGAGCGCCAGCGCGAAGACCGCCGCGAAGGCCGCGATGATGGACAATTCGCAACTGTCTGACAGGAATTCCCCTATCACCGGCAGCTCTTTCACCAAGGGCTGCACCTGGGCTGCGAAGATGAAGGCCAGGAAGGCCGCCGCGACCCAGCCTGCGATGGCCATGGTCTCGCGCACGAGGCCCCGGGAATAGGCCAGCAACGCCGACAACACGATCACCACCGCCACAACGGCGTCGATTGCTGTAAAGCCTTCCATGCCTGCCTCTTTCCTCAGCCTCAAACCGGACAGGGATCACCCCGCGCCGAATACTTCGCCCACGAAACTTGCCAGATCGTTCATGCGGGTCAAACGCAGTCCCGAGGCATCGACACTCTTGCCGCCCGCGGGCGCGATGGCGGCGGAGAAACCAAGTTTCTGCGCCTCTTTCAACCTGTTTTCGGTCTGGCTGACCGGACGCAGGGCACCTGATAGGCTGATTTCTCCGAAAACGACAGTCTCGGGGGGCAGAGCGGCGTCCTCGCGGGCGGAAAGTAGCGCAGCCGCCACAGCCAGATCGGCGGCAGGCTCGTTCACCTTCATGCCGCCTGCGACGTTCAGATAGACATCGAGCCCGGTGAAGGGGATGCCGCACCGCGCCTCGAGCACGGCCAGGATCATCGACAGCCGCCCGCCATCCCAGCCGACCGTCTGCCTGCGCGGCTGGGCATGGGGTGTGGGCGCCACCAACGCCTGGAACTCGCACAGCACGGGCCGCGTGCCCTCGATGCCCGAAAAGACCACCGATCCGGGGCTGGGCTGGCCGCGTTCGGACAGAAACAGCGCCGAGGGGTTGGTGACCTCCGCAAGGCCCATCCCCGTCATCTCGAAGACCCCGATCTCGTCCGCCGGGCCGAAGCGGTTCTTGACCGCGCGCAGGATGCGGAACT
>CAZTEV010000123.1:0-7822 GCA_964612785.1 uncultured Roseivivax sp.
CCGGTGCGGGTCCGGCGCGGCTGGTGGCGCGGGCGGGAGCCGATGCGGCAAAGGCCGTCGCCCGGAATTGGGACGTGTGGTGTGGGCGGCGTGGGCCGGGCCTGTCGCTATTCGAAGAGGGTGGCCTGGCCCGGGGCTTTCGGGGCGGGCAGGCCCAGATGGCTCCAGCCTTTCTGTGCGAGCATGCGGCCTCTGGGCGTGCGCTGGATGAGGCCCTGTTGCAGCAGGTAGGGTTCGATCACTTCCTCGATCGCGTCGCGGGGTTCGGACAGGGCCGCGGCGATGGTCTCGATCCCGACCGGGCCGCCCGCGTAATTTTCGGCGATGAGGCCCAGATAGCGGCGGTCCGCGCCATCGAGGCCCAGCCCGTCGACGCCCAGACGCGTCAGCGCATTGTCCGCAAGCGCCCGGGTGATGGTCCCGTCGCCCTCGACCACCGCGAAATCCACGACGCGGCGCAGAAGCCTGCCCGCGATGCGCGGTGTGCCACGCGCACGGCGTGCGATCTCGCGCGCGCCGTCCTTGTGGGCGGTGACGCCCAGCTTCTCGGCATTGCGGGAGACGATGAATTCCAGCTCTTCGACCGTGTAGAATTGCAGCCGCGTCGGGATGCCGAACCTGTCCCGCAAGGGCGTGGTCAGCAGGCCGAGCCGGGTCGTGGCGCCCACCAGCGTGAAGGGCTGCAGCTCGATCCGGACGGTGCGCGCGGCCGGGCCTTCGCCGATCACGAGGTCGAGCTCGAAATCCTCCATCGCCGGATAGAGGACTTCCTCGACGACCGGGTTCAGGCGGTGGATCTCGTCGATGAACAGCACGTCGCGCGCTTCGAGATTGGTGAGGATCGCCGCGAGATCGCCCGCCTTGGCCAGCACCGGCCCGGAGGTCATGCGGAAATTGACGCCCAGCTCGCGCGCCATGATCTGCGCCAGCGTCGTCTTGCCGAGGCCGGGCGGCCCGTGAAACAGCGTGTGATCCATCGCCTCGCCGCGGGCACGCGCCGATTGCAGGAAGACGCGCAGATTGGCGCGCGCCTCCGCCTGCCCCACGAAATCGTCGAGGACCTGCGGGCGCAGCGCACGGTCGCGATCCTCGGGGCCGGTCTCGGGCCGCAGGATGGGATCGGGGCCGGTCATGATTTGGGCGCCAGAAGTTTGAGCGCAGCCCGGATGAGCGCGCTCGTCTCCGCATCGGGCGTCTCGGAGGCCGCCTGCGCCACCGCGCTTGCCGCCTCACCGGGCGCATAGCCCAGATTGCCCAGCGCCGACAGCGCCTCGGATTGCGCGGAGGCTGCGGGCGCGGGCGCCGCGGTTGGCGCGGGCCGCATAGCAGGCGCCGCATCTGAGGTGTCGATGACCGCATCCTCGCTTGCGGCGCGTGGGTCTGTGGCCACGCCCATCGCCATCACCGTGGGCGCCTTGTCCTTCAGCTCGTTCACCACCCGCTGCGCGGTCTTGGGCCCGATGCCCTTCGCGGCCTTCACCGCGTTCCAGTCCCCGAGCGCGATGGCACGGCTGACGCCGTCCGGGCCCAGCGTGCCGAGAATGGCGAGCGAAGCCTTCGCGCCCACGCCCTGCACGGTCATCAGAAGCCGGTGCCATTCCTTTTCCACAAGGCTCAGGAACCCGAAAAGCTGCAGGATGTCTTCGCGCACCAGAAGATCTGTGAAGAGGGCCACCGCCTCACCGGGGCCGGGCACCTGCGCGAGCGTCCGATCCGAGCAATAGACGATATAGCCCACGCCGCGCACATCGACGAGGACATGATCGTCGCCCTTGTACTCCACGCGGCCCGCGATGCGCCCGATCATGCCGCACCTCCTGCAGCGCCTGCCACCCGCAGCTGCGGCGCGCGGGAATAATGCGCGTGACAGATCGCAATGGCGAGCGCGTCGGCGGCGTCGGGCGAGTGGATGCTGACACCCGGAAGCTGCATCTTCACCATATGGTCGATCTGCTGCTTGTGCGCATGGCCCACGCCCACCACTGTCTTCTTGACCTTGTTGGGCGCATATTCCCCGATCTCGAGCCCGAATTGCGCGGGCACCAGCAAGGCGATGGCCCGGGCCTGGCCAAGCTTCAGCGTCGCCACGGCATCCTTGTTCACGAAGGTCTGCTCGACCGCGGCGGTGCCGGGTGCATAGCGGTCGACCACCTCCCAGAGTTGGCGGTAGAGCGACAGGAGCCGCGGCGCCAGATCGCCCGGGGCGGAATGGCAGGTGCCGTTGGCCACATGGCGCAGGCGCCCGCCTTCGGCGTCGATCACGCCCCAGCCGAGATTGCGCAATCCCGGATCGATTCCCAATACCCTGACCAAAGCCGCCCTGCCCGTTTTGTGTTGTTGGATGTGCCACTAGCACGAAAAGGGAACATCCGCCAAGCGCCCTGCCGCAGATCCTGTGGATCTGAGGCGCAGAAAGCGCGCTTTGCCTTCGCGTATGGGATCGTGTAGCGGCAGCGGATGGATCAGACCCGCAGCACCTCACTGGCCACTTTTATCGTGATCGCAACGGGATCGCTTTGGGGTCTCTATTGGTTGCCGGTGCGGCACCTGGCCGATCTGGGGCTCGGCGGGGCGGCGGGCACCGCCGCGATCACGCTGGCCGCGACCTTGTGCCTTCTGCCCTTCGCGATCCGCAACCGCCGCCGCATGGGCGGCGCCGATCCGGGGGCGTTGATCGCGCTGATGCTGGGCGGCGTGGCCTTCGCGCTCTATTCGGCCGGGTTCAATTACGGGCGCGTCGCGATCATCATTCTGCTGTTCTTCCTCACCCCGATCTGGAGCACGCTGATCGCGCGGTTCGTGCTTGGCTGGCGCACGCCGCCACTGCGGCTGGCGGCCATCGCGGTCGGGCTGGCCGGACTTGGCACGATGCTGAGCGCCGATGGCGACTGGCCGGTGCCGCGCACCATCGGGGAATGGATGGCGCTGGCCTCAGGCATCGGATGGGCGCTGGCCACGACGGGGCTGCGCGTCAGGCCCGCCCTCGCCCCGGTGGATGCGGTCTGCGTCTTCGTGGCAAGCGCCGCCGCTGCATCGGTCCTGATGTCGCTTCTTCTGCCCGAGGGCCGCAGCGCCGATACCACCGCGTCCTTCTGGTCGCTTGCCGCAGTGGCGCTGCCCACGGGCGCGCTGTGGTGGGCGGCGTCGATGGTGGGGCTGATCTGGGCCAGCACGCAGCTCGATCCCGCACGGACCGGGATCCTTCTGATGGCCGAAGTGGTGATCGGTGCCGTCACGGCGGCGATGTTCGCGGGCGAGCATCTGGCCCGGACCGAGGTGATCGGCGGCGCCTTGGTGATTGCGGCGGGCGTGCTTGAGGTGTGGCCCGCCCGGCGACGCCACGTCACGCCGCGCGCGCCGAAGGCCTAGGGCAGCGAAAAGCTGCCGGTCCCTCGCTGGGATCCAGGGCTGAAACGGCGCGGCCCGGCCTGTTTCCGACCTTTTGAAAATCGCCCGCGACACCGGCGCGAAGGGGCGTTCTCACTATGCACAAAAAGCATGCGAGCCATGCGTTTTTTGCTTCTTGTCCGGGCCTTTGGCGATCTCTAACTGCGCCGGACAACGCCAGCGATTCACGCCTTTCAGGACAAACCAGATGACCCTTCTCGACACGCACAACCCGCTCATGGGGCCCGCCGGCATGGCCGGACGGATCGGCTCCATCTTCGTTACCGCAACCTCCGCCGCGACCGAGTGGAACGCCCGCCGGATCACCCGCCGCGCGCTCTCCGAACTCAGCGATCACGAGCTGAGCGATATCGGCCTGACCCGCGCCGATATCGACCGCGCCAGCCGCCTGGGGCGCTGATCCGGACAGACCGGAAACCGAAACGGAAAAAGCCCGCACCTCTCCGGTGCGGGCTTTGTCATTCGGGCGTGACCGACGGTCCAGCGCTCAGAGCGCGGCGCGCGCCAGATCCATGATCATCACCGTCACCGGATCGATCTGCATGGCCTTCGCGCCGACCCGTTCGACCACGCTGCCTGCGGCAAGATTGTCGACATGGGCGAGATAGGTTTCTTCGCCCAGCTGACCGATCAGCACGATCTTGAAGGCAAGGAACACGAGCGCGAGGATGATGAACGGCATCAGCGTCACGCTGCCGAATTTCCGCTTCGGGCGATGTTCGATAACCCCGGTTTTGTTGACGCGGGTGACGTAGCCCTCCGCCATACGACGGTGTTTCTTTCGTATCGCCTGCTGACGTCGCATGAAATTCTTCTGCACGCTTTCCATGGCAGCCTCATAAATATCGTGAGCCCCCACTCGCGATATCGGTGACATATCCATGAATTGAGGCGAATTTTAGGTGATTGTGATGGAATGCGCGTCGATGGTTAATCCGCGCCGCTATTGTCTCAGTTCCGGCGCAGCGTAAGCGTCGTCCATTCCTGAATTTCTTCGCGATGGACGCGGCTATAGCCATTCTCGACATAGACCGTTTCCACCTCGTCGGCCTGTTCGTTCAGGATGCCCGACAGGATCGCGTGGGCCCCGGACGCGGAGCGGCGCGCCATGTCCGGCGCCAGCTCGATAAGCGGCGCCATCAGGATATTTGCGAAGACCAGATCGAAGGGCGCGGCCGCCGCAATCTGCGGATGTTCGAACCCGACCGCCTCGATGCAGCGGACCCGGCCCGTCAGATCGTTGGCGCGCACATTGGCCTCCGCCACCTCCACCGCGACCGCGTCGATATCCGATGCCAGCGCCGTTTCGGGCCAGATCCGCGCGGCGGCCATCGCCAGAACGGCGGTTCCGCAGCCCACGTCGATCACGTTGTGCTTGACCTCACCCGCCGCGATCAGCCGGTCGAGCGCGCGCAGACAGCCCAGCGTCGTGCCGTGATGGCCGGTGCCGAAGGCCATCGCCGCCTCGATCAACAGGGGCTCCGCCCCCTCGGGCACCTTGTCCGCATCGTGGCTGCCATAGACGAAGAACCGCCCCGCCGCGACCGGCGACAGATCCCGGCGCACCTTCGCGACCCAGTCGGTTTCGGGCAGTTCGGAGATCACGAAAGGCTTCGCGCCATAGGCGGCGGACAAAAGCGCCAGCTCCATCTCGGGCGGCGGGGCCTCGAAATAGCCGCCCACTTCCCACAGGCCCGATCCGTCCTCGATCTCGAACACGCCGACGCCGGTGGGCGCGGGATCGAGGTCTTCCAACGCCTGCCCGAGGGCTTCGCCCTGATCCTTGCCGGGCAATGTGGTGAAAGCGGTGAAGGTGGGCATGGCGGGGGTTCCTTTGGGCTCTGACGGCGCGTCGGTCCTGTCACTCCGCGGGCGCGGGCGCAAGCGGGGCGAAGATTGTCTCATGGCCGGGTTCGGGATGGCGCGGGATCATCAGCGCCAGCGCAAGCGAGGTCAGCGCCATGCCCGCCGCCAGCGTGAACACCGCCTGCGGCGAAATCAGCCAGAGATAGCCCAGACCTGCGGGCAGAAAGACCGCCGCGATATGGTTGATGGTGAAGGCCACGGCGGCGGTGGGCGCGATGTCGCCCGGATCGGCGATCTTCTGGAAATACGTCTTCAGCGCCAGGGCGAGCGCGAAGAAGATATGATCGACCACATAGAGAAACGCGGCCAGCATCACCCCCCAGCCGAACCAGTAAAGCCCGCCATAGGCCAGGAAAACGAGCGTCAGCCCGACATATTCGAACGCGAGCGCGTTGCGTTCGCCGAAATGCCCCACCGCACGGCCCATCAGCGGCGCGAAGATCATGTTGGCAATGAGGTTTACGAGATAGAGGGCCGTGACCTCATGCACCTCGAAGCCGAATTTCTCGACCATCATGAAGCCCGCGAAGACCACGAAGATCTGCCGCCGCGCGCCGGACATGAATTGCAGCGCGTAATACAGCCAGTAGCGACGGCGCAGAACGAACTTCTTCACCTGCGGGTTGGGCGCTTCGAATTGCGGGAAGGCCAGCCAGCAATAGGCCACGATCAGCAGCGTCAGCCCGCCCGAGACCATGTAGACGAAGGCGTAGCTGAGATCGAAGGCTTCCCAGGTCATGACGATGGCCACATAGGCCACCAGCGTCGCGGCCGAGGCGGCGGCGACCAAGAGGCCCAGAATGCGGGGCGCGTCGGCCTTGGGCAGCCATTGCAGCTGCAGCGACTGGTTGACCGTCTCGTAATAGTGAAACCCGATCGAGGACAGCATCGTGACCGTCAGGATCCCGCCCATGGTCGGGAAATAGGCGGTGATCGCCGTCGCCACGCCCAGAAGGATCAGCGACACCAGCGCCAGCACCTGTTCGCGCATGAAGATGATGACGGCGATCACGCCCACAGCCAGAAAGCCCGGGATCTCGCGCACCGTATGCAGCCAGCCGATATCCGAGCCGTCGAAACCCGCCGCCTCGATGACGAAATTGTTCAGAAGCGCCGACCACGTCGCGAAGGACAGCGGCATGGCAATCGCCATCAGGAACAGAAGCGTCACGGGACGCCGCCAGATCGGCAGGCTCCGGGCATCGGCAAGGGGCATGATCCTCATATCCCTTGCGTTACGCCCTTTCGGCCTGCTTGGCGAGATCGCAAATCGTCAGGTCGGACCTGCGCGAAAGCACGCCGCGCCCGGCGGGCGTCAGATCGCAGACATCTCGCCCGCGGCGGCGCTGAAGCGGTAATCCACGTCCGAGAAGCGATCCTTCGGGAAGCCGTAGAGAAAGCGCAGCCCGTCCGCCCCTGCAACCGTGTCGTGCTCGGCCTCTTCGGGGATGAAGATCGCAACGCCCGGAGACAGATCGTGCGCGACGCCGTCGATGGTCACGATGCCCTGCCCGGAAAGGCCGAAATAGAACTCCGCCGGGCCGTGCCGGTGCGGCAGCAGCGTGCCACCGGGGCCGAATTCCGCCACGCCCAGCGTCATGCCCGAGGTCCGGGTCCGGTCAGCGGAAAACAGAGTCCGCCAGCGCACGGTGCCGAAGGCCGGATCCTCTCCGCCTTCAAGCGGCGCGTGATCGGCATTGGCAATGACCGGAAGCGCGTCGAGATAGGTCTCCGCGAAATCGCCTTGCATCATGTCCACGAAAGCCATCGCACGTCCTCCCTCGTTGGCGTGGGGGAACCCTTAGCGATGGCAAACCATCCGGTCTGTCCCATGTGCGACCGTGGCGCGGTCGCATCCGGGGCGCCTGTTTGCGACAGTCGGCGCCGCAAACGGACCTCAGTCGCGGATGCGCCAGCCGGTCCTGAAGATCCACCAGACCGCCAGCACGCACAGCGTCGTGAACCCCGCGATCGCCAGAAGACTGATCGCGACGGGCACATCGGCCATGCCGAAGAACGACCAGCGGAAGCCCGAGATCAGATAGACGACCGGGTTCAGCAGCGCCACGTTCTGCCAGAAGGCAGGCAACATCGAGATCGAGTAGAACGACCCGCCCAGGAAGACGAGCGGCGTCACCACCAGAAGCGGCACCAGCTGAAGCTGCTCGAAATTCGACGCCCAGATGCCGATGATGAAGCCCAGAAGCGCGAAACTCGTGCAGGTCAGCACCAGAAAGGCGATCATGGCGGGCCAGTTCTGCACGGTCAGATCGACGAAGAAGGTGGCGGTGATCAGGATCATCACCCCGATGAACAGCGCCTTCGTGGCCGCCGCGCCCACATAGCCCAGGATCACCTCGGCAAAACTGATCGGCGCCGAAAGCAGTTCGTAGATCGTACCGATGAATTTCGGGAAATAGATCCCGAAGGAGGCGTTCGAGATCGCCTGCGTCATCACCGTCAGCATGATGAGACCCGGCACGATGAAGGCGACGTAGCTCACGCCCTCGACCTCGTCGATGCGGCTGCCGATGGCGGCGCCGAAGAC
>CAZTEV010000124.1:0-7748 GCA_964612785.1 uncultured Roseivivax sp.
CTGCGGTGCCTCAACCGGATGAACGACACGATCGACATCTGCCGGGTCGAGGGCGATATCCGCATCGACGACGAAGACATCTACGACAAGCGCGTCGATCCGGTGCAGCTGCGCGCCAAGGTGGGCATGGTGTTCCAGAAGCCGAACCCGTTTCCGAAGTCGATCTACGACAACGTGGCCTATGGTCCCAAGATCCACGGGCTGTCGAAGAACCGCGCCGAGCTTGACCAGATCGTCGAAAGCGCGCTGAAGCGTGCGGCCCTCTGGGACGAGGTGAAGGACCGGCTTTCGGCCCCCGGCACGGGCCTTTCGGGCGGACAGCAGCAGCGTCTCTGCATCGCTCGCGCCGTTGCGACCGAGCCCGAAGTCCTGCTGATGGACGAGCCGTGCTCGGCCCTCGACCCGATCGCCACCGGCCAGGTCGAGGAGCTGATCGACGAGCTGCGCCAGGAATATTCCGTGGTGATCGTCACCCATTCCATGCAGCAGGCCGCCCGCGTCAGCCAGAAGACCGCCTTCTTCCACCTGGGCAACCTCGTGGAATACGGTCAGACCGACAAGATCTTCACCAACCCCGAAGACAAGCGCACGGAAGCCTACATCACCGGACGGATCGGATAATTCCCATGAGCGACATGACCCGCCACATCCATTCCGCCTTCGACCGCGACCTCGAGGGCATCCAGGCCAAGATCATGAAGATGGGCGGCCTGGTGGAAACCGCGATCCGCGACGCGGCCCGCAGCCTCGAGACCCGCGACGAGGAGCTGGCTGAACAGGTCCGCGCGGGCGACAAGGCCATCGACGCGCTGGAAGACAGCCTGAACGACGAAGCCGCCCGCGTGATCGCGCTGCGTGCGCCCGCGGCCTCCGATCTGCGGGTCGTGCTGTCGGTCATGCGCATGTCGGCGAACCTCGAACGGATCGGGGATCTGTCGAAGAACATGGCCAAGCGGACCTCGGTCCTGGCGCAGTTTCCGCCCGTGAACGGTTCGGCCAAGTCGCTGCGCCGCATGGCCCGCGAGGTGGAGCGAATGCTGAAGGACGCGCTTGACGCCTATATCCAGCGCGATGCGGATCTCGCCCGCGACGTGATCGAGCGCGATGGCGAAATCGACCAGATGTACAACACGCTCTTCCGGGAGCTACTGACCTTCATGCTGGAGGATCCCCGCTCGATCACCGCCTGCATGCATCTGCATTTCATCGCCAAGAACATAGAACGGATGGGCGATCACATCACCTCCATCTCGGAACAGGTGGTCTTCGTGGTCTCGGGCGAGCATCCCGACAAGCCGCGCGTGAAGGCGGACCGGACCTCGTTCGATCCGGCCTATTCGCTCGACACTGACGGTGAGTGATGCGTGATGTCCGGCGCGAAACCCACCGTTCTGCTGGTCGAGGATGAAGCCGCACAGCGCGAGGTGCTGGGCTACAACCTAGAGGCCGAGGGCTTCGCGGTCGCCCGCGCCGCCGATGGCGAGGAGGCGATGCTTCTTTTCGAGGAATCGCAGCCGGATCTGGTGATCCTCGACTGGATGCTGCCGAAGCTGTCGGGCATCGAGGTCTGCCGCCAGATCAAGATCCGCCCCGAGACGCGGGGCGTTCCGGTCATCATGCTGTCCGCGCGCTCCGAAGAGGTGGACCGCGTGCGCGGGCTGGAGACGGGTGCGGATGATTATGTGGTCAAACCCTATTCCGTGATCGAGCTGATGGCGCGGGTGCGCGCACAGCTGCGGCGCACGCGGCCTGCGGCGGCGGGGCAGGCGCTGAGTTACGATGACATCCTTCTGGATGCCGAGACGCACCGCGTCACCCGTGCGGGCCAGCTGCTGAAACTGGGGCCCACGGAGTTTCGTCTGCTCTCCACCTTCATGGAAAAGCCCGGCCGGGTCTGGAGCCGCGATCAACTGCTCGACCGGGTCTGGGGCAGGGATGTCTTTGTCGACACCCGCACGGTCGACGTGCATGTGGGCCGATTGCGCAAGGCGCTTGGCCAGCACGGGGGACCGGACGTGCTGCGCACCGTGCGCGGGACGGGCTACGCGCTCGGCTGACCCCCCGGCGCCACCGGTTTGCCCATTGCATCGCTGCGCTGCAGCGTTAGGTGTGGGGCAAGCGACGACGACGGAGGTGTGCCCGATGAAACGCATCAACCTGGCCCTGCAGGGCGGCGGCGCGCATGGCGCCTATACCTGGGGTGTGCTCGACCGGCTGCTCGACGAGGATGATATCGAGATCGCGGCGATCTCCGGCACCTCCGCGGGGGCGCTGAACGGCGCCGCGTTCAAATCCGGCTGGATGAAGGATGGACGCGAAGGCGCACGCGCTGCGCTCGACTGGCTCTGGCACGAGATCGCGCAGGTGCGGGACATGGGCCTGCCGGAATGGATGAATGCCTGGATGCCGCATCCGGGCGTGACCGCGCGGGCGCTGGAATATTCCCCGGCCTATGCGTTCAGCGACACCGCAAGCCGCGTGCTGTCGCCCTATGCCTGGGGGCCGCTTTACCGTAACCCGCTGACGCCCATCGTCGAGGAATTCGACTTCGCCTCGGTCTGCGCCGATGGCGGGCCGCGCCTCTTCGTGGGTGCGACCAGCGTGCGCGACGGGAAGGTGCGGGTCTTTTCGGGCGACAAGCTCAGCACCGAGGCGATCCTGGCCTCGGCCTGTCTGCCCACGCTGTTCCAGGCGGTCGAGGTGACCTGCCCCTATTCAGGCCGCCGCGAGGCCTGCTGGGACGGCGGCTATTCCGGCAATCCCGCCTTGTTCCCGCTCTATGACAAGGACCTGCCGGACGATGTGGTGATCGTGAACATCAATCCGCTCATTCGGGAGGAGGTGCCGCAATCGGCCCCCGAAATCCAGAACCGCATCAACGAGATCAGCTTTAACGCAGCGCTCCTGAAAGAGCTGCGCGCGATCGAGTTCGTGCAGCGGCTCCTGTCCGATGGGGCGGTCAAGCCCGGCACGATGAAGAACGTGCTGGTTCACATGATCGCCGATGACGACTTCATGACCGAGCTGTCGGTGGCAACAAAGCTGATCCCGATCCCGGGGCTGATTGCGCAGTTGAAAGAGGCCGGTCGCGCGCGCGCCGATGCCTTCCTGTCGAATCACAAGGCGGATCTGAACGAACGCCAGACCGCGGATCTGGTGGCGATGTTCAACTAGGCGGGCAGGGGGGACGTGCGGCGCGCGGCCTATTCCGCTGCGCGGATCTGATCGGCGCGGTTTGGCGGCACGGTCGGATCTTTCGAGTTGGGATAGACGAGGCCCGCCGAAATCACCAGTTTCGCCGCTTCTTCCAGCGTCATGTCCAGCTCGATCACGTCTTCCTTCGGGAAGAACAGCAAGAATCCCGATGTCGGGTTCGGCGTCGTCGGCACGAAGATCGACACGAGCCCGCCTGCGGTGATCGCCTTGTCCGCAACCTC
This sequence comes from uncultured Roseivivax sp., assembly GCA_964612785.1. Classification (GTDB taxonomy): domain Bacteria; phylum Pseudomonadota; class Alphaproteobacteria; order Rhodobacterales; family Rhodobacteraceae; genus Roseivivax. The sequence goes on from CAZTEV010000124.1 coordinate 3,438, forward strand.
GCCGCGCGTTTCGGTCGAGATGAAGCCGATGGCCCAGATCCCCTTGCGCGGATATTCGATCAGGCAGGCCTTTTCGAAACTGCGGTCGGATTGCACGAAGACCGTCTCGGCGATCTGCTTCACGCCGGAATAGACCGAGCGGACGATCGGCATCCGCAAAACCAGCGTCTCGCCCCAGCGGATCAGCGAGCGTCCGATCAGGCCCTTCGCGACCCAACCGACCAGCAGCGTGAAAAGCAGAAGGAAAATCACGCCCACGCCGCGCAGGTTGATGCCGATATATTCCTCGGGATTGAAGCGCGCGGGCACCAGCGGCAGCACGAAGGCGTCGATCCAGCCGATCACGGTCCAGACCAGCCAGATCGTCAGACCGACCGGCAGGATCACCACGAGCCCCGTCAGGAACGAGGCGCGCAGCCGGGACAGAAGGCTCGGCCGGGGCGGTTTGGGATCGAAGGGTTCGGTCATGGGTGAGTTACGCGCGTCATGGTTACGTCAGAGCTATGTCGCGCGGGCGCAAACTACAATGCCCCAAGGGGATTGCTTGCGCTTCAGGCCTGCAGGCTGACCAATTCGCGGGCAATCCGGGCGCCGAGGGCGGCATTGTTCAGGACAAGCGCGATATTGGCGTCAAGGGAACGGCCCTGGGACAGCTCGAAGATCCGTTGCAGCAGGTAGGGCGTCACGTCCTTGCCCTGAATGCCATGGGTCTGGGCGTCCTGCATGGCGCGCGCGATCATCGGCGCCATCTCCGCGCGGGGAATTTCGGCCTCCGCAGGGATCGGGTTTGCGACAAGCTGCCCGCCCGCGAGGCCCAGTTGCCCGCGCATCAGATGCGCCCGCGCGATGGCCGCGGCCTCGTCCATGCGCAGGGGCGCGCGCAGACCCGCAGAGCGCGACCAGAAGGCGGGCAGGGCGTCCTGACCATGGGCGATGACCGGCACGCCCAGCGTCTCCAGCACCTCGAGCGTCTTCGGGAGATCGAGGATCGCCTTGGCGCCTGCGGCCACCACCGTCACCGGGGTCTGGGCCAGTTCCTGCAGATCCGCGGAGACGTCGAAGCTTTCCTCGGCCCCGCGATGCACGCCGCCGATCCCGCCCGTGGCGAAGACCGCGATGCCTGCCAGATGGGCGGCGATCATCGTGGCCGCGACCGTGGTGGCACCGGTGCGCCCCTGAGCCATGCAGACGGCCAGATCCGCGCGGCTCAGCTTCGCGACGCGCTCGGCCGCGGCCAGCGCCTCAAGCTGCGCATCCTCGAGCCCGACGCAGAGCGTCCCCTCCAGCACGGCGACGGTTGCAGGCACGGCGCCCTGATCGCGGACCACCGCCTCGATCCGGCGGGCCACCTCCAGGTTCTGCGGCTTCGGCAGGCCGTGGGTGATGATCGTCGATTCAAGCGCGACGACCGGGCGGCCTTGCTCCATCGCGCGGGCGACCTCGGGGGACAGATGGACAGCGTTCATGACGGGGTTTCTCCGGAGACGTATTGCGCCGCCGCATCGAGCGCGCGGGCCAGCGCCGCATCCCGTGCGGCGCCCTGGGTTTCGCTGGCGATATGGGCCGCCATGAAGGTATCGCCCGCCCCCGTCACCCGGGTCACGAGCACCTGCCGGGTCGCGGCGGTCAGCGTGCCGCCTGTCGCATCCGCATCGGCCGCAGGGGCGGCGCCATCGGTGACCAGCGCGCGGGCCGCGCCGCGGGCGACAAGTCCCGCTGCCGCCTCGGCGGCGCTGGCGAAGCTTGCATGACAGAGAATGCCCGCCTCCTCGCGATTGACGTAGAGCGTGCCGCGCCCGGCGCGCAGGAAGGGCATCAGCCGTTCGGCCTTGCCGGGCGAGGCTGGTGCGATGCGCAGATCCGCGTGCGCGAGCAGCGGATCATGGGCGATCTCTTCGAGAAGTTGCGCGGTCAGGTTGCCGTCGATGGCGAGGGGGCCCGCATAGGGCGCGTCCGCCGATCCCAGACGCCCGTCGCGCAGCGGTGCCAGGATCTTCGCGCCTGCCGCCTCCAGCGAATGGGCATCGGCGATGGCCGCGATCAGACCGTTCGCGCCCTCGACCGCCATGTAGCGATCCGTCGGCAGATCGTCCGAACGGTAGACATGCGCCGTCTCCAACCCGAGGCCCGCGCATTGGTGCAGCAATTCCGTGCCTTCCGCATCGCGGCCCACGGCGCTCAGCAGCGCGGGGCGCATCCCGAACCGGGCCAGCGTCATCGCAATATTGAGCGCGACACCGCCCGGCAGGCGGATGATCCGGCCCGGCACGTCCGCGCCTTTTTCCATATGCGAGGGGGCGCGCCCGATCATGTCCCAAAGAACCGAACCGATGCACAGGATGTCGGGCGTGGATGTCATGGATCCGTTCTGGCGGAGTGCGACGGACAGCGCAAGCCATTGGTGCGTGACGCGGATTCCCGCCCCGCCTTGCTGCAATATCTTGACAATTGCGTATCCGCGCCACCTGTTCGGGGCTGCGCAAAATTGAGAGAATAACCCGATGTTTCGACTCCTCGTGCCGCTTCTGTGTTTCTGTTTCGCCGGACTTGCCGCCGCGCATGAGGTGCGCCCGGCCATAGGCGATCTGACCACCGAGCGCGGCGCGCTCAGCCTGTCGGTGACGCTCAACGCCGAGGCAGTCGTGGCGGGCGCCGATCTGGAAGGGGTCGAGGACACCAACGCGCTGGAGCTCTCGGACGAGATCGACGCGCTGCGCGCCCTGCCGCCTGAGGAGCTGGCCGCGCAGATCTCCGAGATGCGGCAGGCGCTGTCCGACCGGATCGGTGTTGCGGCGGACGGGGCGCCGGTGACGCTGCGGATGACCGAAATCAGCCCCGATCCCGTCGGCAATCCCGAATTGCCGCGCGATACGGTGCTGGCCTTCACCGCGGATCTGCCTGCCGGTGCCGACAGCCTGACGGTGACCTGGCCTGCGGAATGGGGCACGCTGGTGCTGCGTCAGCAGGGCGTCGAGGATCCCTATACGGGCTATCTGGAAGGCGGCACGCCGTCCGAATCCATCGCGCTTGCGGGCGGTGGCGCGGACAGCGCCTTCGGGGCGTTCCTGACCTATATCCCCGTGGGCTTCGAACATATCGTGCCCATGGGCCTCGATCATATCCTGTTCGTGCTTGGGCTGTTTTTCCTGTCCACGCGGCTCGGCCCGCTTCTGTGGCAGGTTTCGGCCTTCACGCTGGCGCATACCGTGACGCTGGCGCTTGGCGCGCTGGGATATGTGAACATCCCCGGCAGCATCGTGGAGCCGATCATCGCCGCCTCCATCGTCTTCGTCGCGGTCGAGAACATCGTCTCGAAAGGCCTGTCGCGCTGGCGGCCGCTCGTCGTCTTCGTCTTCGGCCTTCTGCACGGTCTGGGCTTTGCCTCGGTCCTGGGCGATTTCGGCCTGCCTTCGGGCCAGTTCGTGCCCGCGCTGATCGGCTTCAATATCGGTGTGGAGCTGGGCCAGCTCGCGGTGATCGCGATTGCATTTGCCGTTGTGTTCGTGGCTTTGCGCGTCGATGCGCTCGACTATTCGGAACGCACGGGCCAGGTCTTCTATGGCATCCTGGCCGCGATCTTCGTGGTGATGACGCTGCTTCTGTCGGGCAGCGGGATCCTGGCCGGTTTCGATGCGTCGATCTCGGTCTTCCTGATCCCGCTCGCCGCGCTGTCGCTGCTGTGTCTGTTGTCGTCCACGAATGTCGACAAGCTCGAGGCGTACCGGACCTTCGTGGCGATCCCCGCCTCTGCGGGCATTGCCGCCGTGGGGGCGTATTGGTTCGTGGAACGGGTGTTTCTCTAGGCCATAGCCATATTGCGCTTTTGGGCGCGCTCGGGCCTTGCGTCACGGGGCGAAGCGGTGTATCGCGCGCCCACTCAATCCCGCAGGCGGGGCGGGCGTTCGGGGGAGACATCCCCGTCGTCCACCGGTTGTCCGAGGCAGACGCCCCGGATCACATCCCCGCCAAGGCGCAAACCGGAAAGGAAAAAGCATGGCTCTTCCCGAGTTCTCCATGCGTCAGCTGCTCGAAGCTGGCGTTCACTTCGGCCACCAGACGCAGCGCTGGAACCCCCGCATGGGCGAGTTCATCTACGGCGAGCGGAACGGCATCCACATCATGGACCTGACGCAGACCGTCCCGATGCTGGACGCGGCGCTCAACGTCATTCGCGAAACCGTCGCGAAGGGCGGCTCGGTCCTGTTCGTCGGCACCAAGCGTCAGGCCCAGGCGCCGATCGCCGAAGCCGCCGAGAAGTGCGCGCAGTTCTACATGAACCACCGCTGGCTGGGCGGCACGCTGACCAACTGG
>CAZTEV010000125.1:0-7647 GCA_964612785.1 uncultured Roseivivax sp.
GTGCCCATCGTGCCTGCCGCGATCCTGTTCGATCTTCTGAACGGCGGCGACAAGGCATGGGGCGAGAACCCCTATCCGGCGTTGGGCCGGGCGGCCCTCGGCGCCGCTGGCGCGGACTTCTCGCTGGGATCGGTGGGCGCCGGGACGGGCGCGCAGACGGCGCAGGTGAAAGGCGGGCTCGGCTCGGCCTCGCTGGTGCTGCCCTCGGGCGTGACGGTCGGCGCGCTCGTGGCGGTCAATCCGATGGGTTGCGTGACGACGCCCTCGGGGCGGCATTTCTGGGCCGCGCCTTACGAGGTGGGCGATGAATTCGGCGGGCTCGGCCCAGACCCGGCGAAGGGTCTCCAACCGGTGCCGCCGTCGAAGAAGGTGGCGGCGATGGCGAGCTTGGGCAACACCACGATCGGGATCGTCGCGACCGATGCGGCGCTGGACAAGGGGCAGTGCCACCGCATGGCGGTCGCCGCCCATGACGGCATTGCCCGCGCCATTCAGCCCGCGCATTCACCCATGGACGGGGATCTGATCTTTGCGGCGGCCACCGGGGAGCGGCGGCTGGACGATGCAGGTGGCGAGCTTGCCGCGCTGGGCCATGCAGGCGCGATCTGCATGGCGCGTGCCATCGCGCGGGCCGTCTGGGAAGCGGTGCCGGAGCCGGGCGACACGCTGCCTGCCTTCCGCGCGCGCTGATGTCGCGGGGGCGGATCGGGGACTCCAATTTGGAACAAAGATAGAACATACTGACGGAACCCGGTCCCGATTCCCGTCAGCGCCATGTCCGTCGAACTCAGCATCACGTCGAATTTCACCTTCCTCCGGGGCGCGTCACACCCTGAGGAATTCATGGAGCGCGCCGCGCTCTCGGGGCTCAAGGCCATTGCCGTGGCCGATGAGAATTCCGTGGCGGGGATCGTGCGGGCCTATCAGCGCAGCAAGGAGATCGCGCGCATCGTGGCAGAGCGCGCGGAGGCCGAGGCGGCGGATGGCCCCATCGGCCCGCCTGCGCCCGAGGGCTGCCCGCGCGCCCCCTCGCTCAGCATCGGCAACGTGCCGCGTCTCATTCCGGCGGCGCGGCTCGTCTTTGCCGAAGGGCTGGAGATCACGGCGCTTGCGGCCACGCGGACCGGCTGGGCGCGGCTGTGCCGGCTCTTGTCCAAGGGGCGGCTCCGGGCGTCCAAGGGCGATTGCGACCTGCGCCTCGAGGATCTGATGGACGGGGCTTCGGGGCTGGAGCTGATCCTGTCCGGTCCCGAAGCCGAGGCGGCCGCGCGCTGGACGCCGCTTGCGCGCCGGATCGTGGGGTGCTTCCCGGGGCAGGTGCATCTGGCGCTCGCGCCCAGCTATGACGGCATGGATGTCGCGCGCCTCGACCGGCTGGCGCGGCTTGCGCTGCAGCTTGGCATCGAGACGGTGGCGACCGCACGCCCGATCATGGATCACGGGCGACGGCGCAAGATGGCCGATGTGCTGAGCGCGGTGCGGCTGGGCTGCCGGGTCGACGATCTGGGCCGGGCGGCGCTGGCCAATGGCGAACAGCGGCTGCGGTCGGACCCCGAGATGCGGCGCATTCTCGGGCGGCATGCGGGTGCGCTGGACCGGGCGGCGGATCTGGCCGCGCGCTGCACCTTCGATCTGGGCACGCTCAGATACGAATACCCGTCCGAGATCACGGGCGCGGAGACCGCCGATCAGCGCCTCGCACGGCTGGCGCGCGAAGGTCTCGACTGGCGCTACCCGACAGGCGCGCCCGACAAGGTGCGCGCGCTGCTGGAGCATGAGCTGGCGCTTATCGCGCAGCTGTCCTACGCGCCCTATTTCCTGACCGTGCGCGACATCGTGGCCTTCGCCCGCGAGCGCGGCATCCTGTGTCAGGGGCGCGGATCGGCGGCGAATTCGGTCGTGTGCTATTGCCTGGGCGTGACCTCCGTCTCCCCCGAGATCGGCACGATGGTCTTCGAGCGCTTCGTCTCCGAGGCCCGCGACGAGCCGCCCGATATCGACGTCGATTTCGAACATGAGCGCCGCGAGGAGGTGATCCAGCACATCTATGACCGCTACGGGCGGCACCGCGCGGGGCTTTGTGCCACGGTCATCCATTATCGGGGCAAGCGGGCGGTGCGCGAGGTGGGCCGCGCCATGGGCCTGTCGGAGGACACGATCGGCGCGCTTTCGTCGCAGCTTTGGGGGTTCTTTTCGTCGAACGGACTGGAGCCGCACCGGATGCGCGAGATCGGGCTCGATCCGAACGATGCCCGGTTGCGCCTGACCATGGAGCTGATCTTCGAGATCATCGGCTTTCCCCGCCATCTGTCCCAGCATGTGGGCGGGTTCATCATCACCGAAGGGCGGCTCGATGAGCTGGTGCCCATCGAGAACGCTGCCATGGAGGCGCGCACGGTCATATGCTGGGACAAGGACGATATCGACACTTTGGGCATCCTGAAGGTCGATGTGCTGAGCCTTGGCATGCTGACCTGCATCCGCAAGGCCTTCGACCTTCTGCGGCTGCATCACGGGGAACGGCACACGCTGGCGACGCTGCCGCCCGAAGACCCGCGCGTCTACGACATGCTCTGCCGCGCCGACAGTATCGGCGTCTTCCAGGTGGAAAGCCGCGCGCAGATGAACTTCCTTCCACGGATGCGTCCGCGCTGTTTCTACGACCTCGTCATCGAGGTGGCGATCATCCGGCCCGGGCCCATTCAGGGCGATATGGTCCATCCCTATATCCGGCGCCGCAATGGCGAGGAGCTGGGCAAGACGCTGGGCGTGCCTCTGTTTCAGGAACAGGCGATGCAGATCGCGATCATCGGCGCGGGCTTTTCCCCGTCCGAGGCCGACCGGCTGCGCCGTGCGCTCGCCACCTTCAAGAAGCACGGCAACGTGTCGGAGATGCGCGACCGGTTCCTCCGCGGCATGCGCCGCAACGGCTATGATGCGGAGTTCGCGGAGCGGTGTTTCAGCCAGATCGAGGGCTTCGGCTCCTACGGATTTCCCGAAAGCCACGCGGCGAGTTTCGCGCTTCTGGTCTATGCCTCGGCCTGGATCAAATGCCACCATCCCGGCATCTTCGCCTGCGCGCTACTGAACGCCCAGCCCATGGGCTTCTATGCGCCCGCGCAGATCGTGCGGGATGCGCGCGAACATGGCGTCGAGGTGCGGCCCATCGATATCAACGAAAGCTACTGGGACAACGTGATGGAGCCCGACGGGCGCGGCGGCCTCGCCCTGCGTCTGGGCTTCCGGCAGATCAAGGGCCTGTCCGAGGAGGACGCCGCCTGGATGTGTGCCGCGCGCGGCAACGGCTATCGCTCGGTGCGCGATGTCTGGCGGCGGGCAGGGATCGGGCCCCGGGTGGTGGCGCGGCTGGCGGAGGCGGATGTCTTCGCAGCACTCGGCCTTACCCGGCGGGAGGCGCTGTGGGAGGCCAAGGCGCTTGCGGGGGACAAGCCCCTGCCGCTCTTTGCGGGCGACATGGAGGGCGAGGGGATCGTGGAGCCCGCCGCCCACCTGCCGCAGATGAGCGAGGGCGAAGAGATCGTGGAGGATTACGTGGCGATGCGGCTGACGCTGCGGCGCCATCCGGTCGCGCTTCTGCGGCACATCCTGACGCCCGAGGCCGGTGCCCCGAAATCTTCCTGAAGATTTCGGCTGCCGGGGGGATGCTTTTGTCCGGCGCCCATTTGCTCTATCCCGCTGCTCCAAGGAGGAACGCCATGATCGCCATCATCTTCGAGGTCATCCCCGCCGAGGGACAGAAGGACGCCTATCTCGACATCGCCGCCGAGATGCGGCCCATGGTCGAGGAGGTCGAGGGCTTCCTCAGCGTCGAGCGGTTCCAGAGCCTGACCAACCCCGAAAAGCTTTTGTCGATCTCGTTCTTCGAGGATGAGGACGCGGTGGATCGCTGGCGCCAGCTTGCCGCCCATCGCGGCGCGCAGGCCAAAGGGCGCAAGGGCGTGTTCTCGGATTACCGGCTCAAGGTCTGCCACGTCCTGCGCGATTACGGCATGTTCGACCGCACCGAGGCACCCGAGGACAGCCGCGCCGCGCATCACGCATAGGCATAGACCAGAAGCACCACGCCCAGCACGATCCGGTAGATAACATAGGGCGTGAAGCTGACCGAGCGCAGAAGCCGCATCATCAGCGCCAGCGCAGCCAGCGCCGCGACGAAGGCCATCGCCGCCCCGATCGCACATTCGCGCAGCGGCAGGGGCGCGGTGCCGGTCACCGCCTCGAGCCCCAGAAGCCCGCCCGACGCCAGGATCGTCGGGATCGACATCAACATGGCAAGCTTCGCCGCCGAATGGCGATCATAGCCCAGCTGCCGCCCGCCGGTGATCGTGATGCCCGAGCGGGACGTGCCCGGGATCAGCGCCAGCACCTGCCACAGCCCCATGATCGCGGCGTGTTTCAGTGTCCAGCCGCCCGCCTGACGAGTTTCCGCCCCGCGCATGTCGGCCCAGTAGAGAACGAGGCCGAAGACGATCATCGCCCAGCCGATCACCGCGACCGAGCGCATCATCTCGTCGAGCCCGGTCAGCCGCAGGAGCAGCCCCGCAGCCATGACGGGGATCGTCGCGATCAGCAGGCACAGCGCCAGGAACGCGCCCGGCGTGTCGATCCGGCCCCGCACGAGGCGCAGCGTGCCGCCAAGCGCCACGCGCACATCGGCCCAGAAATAGAGGATGACCGCAAAGAGCGTGCCCACATGCACCGCCACATCGAGCGCGAGCCCCTGATCGGCCGCGCCCGTGAGCTGCGGCAGAAGGATCAGATGCCCCGAGGAGGAGACCGGCAGGAACTCGGTGATCCCCTGAATCAGCGCCAGAATCAGAAGGTGGAAAAGCGTCATGGGAAAGCGGCCAAAGCAGGGACAGGGGTCGTTTCTGCTATAAACTTATGATTCTCAGACGGAAGCCGGAATTTAGGTCTCACTTGTGACCTAAATTTCTGCACGGCAGCATCGAAATTTCGTGTGCTGCGTCAAAATTCCGCATTATATGGCAGTATTGCTGACTTTTATTTTCTGCAGGCGCTGTATATCAGGGCGCAGCACCTAGAATTCGAGGGAAGATCATGGCGAAACAGCCGATGCTGAAATTCGTGTCCGTGAATCGTGACATGCCGGACAAGCGCACCGCCGAAGAACGGCGCCAGGACTTTCAGGAAATCTATGGCGAATTCGCCGAGAAGAAGGCGGCCGAACAGGCCAGCCGCTGTTCTCAGTGCGGCGTGCCCTATTGTCAGTCGCACTGCCCCTTGCACAACAACATTCCCGACTGGGTGCGCCTGACCGCCGAAGGCCGTCTGCAGGAAGCCTACGAGGTCAGCCAGGCCACCAACACCTTCCCGGAAATCTGCGGCCGCATCTGCCCGCAGGACCGCCTGTGCGAAGGCAATTGCGTGATCGAGCAGTCGGGCCACGGCACCGTCACCATCGGCGCGGTGGAAAAGTACATCACCGACACCGCCTGGGAAGAAGGCTGGGTGAAGGATATCGTCCCCGCGGAAGAGCGCACCGAAAGCGTGGGCATCATCGGCGCGGGCCCGGGCGGGCTGGCGGCGGCGGATGTGCTGCGTCGTGCGGGCGTTCAGGTCACGGTCTATGACCGCTACGACCGCTCGGGCGGGCTGCTGACCTACGGCATTCCGGGCTTCAAGCTCGAGAAGGACGTGGTGATGCGCCGCAACGAGCAGCTGGAGCGCGCAGGCGTCACCTTCCAGCTGAATTGCAACGTGGGCGAGGACATCACCTTCGCCGAGATCCGCGAAAAGCACGACGCGGTCATCATCGCGACGGGCGTTTACAAGACGCGCGATCTGCAGGGCCCTGGATCGGGCGCCGACGGCATCGTGCGCGCCATCGACTTCCTGACCGCGTCGAACCGCAAGAGCTTCGGCGATGCGGTGCCCGAATTCGAATCGGGTGAGCTGAACGCCGAAGGCAAGCGCGTCGTGGTGATCGGCGGTGGCGACACCGCCATGGATTGCGTCCGTACCGCGATCCGCCAGGGTGCCACGAGCGTGAAGTGCCTCTACCGTCGCGACCGTGCGAACATGCCGGGCTCGCAGCGCGAAGTGCAGAACGCCGAGGAAGAGGGCGTGCAGTTCGAATGGCTGACCGCGCCCAAGGGCTTCAAGGGCGAGCCGGTCAATGCGGTGATCGTCGAGAAGATGCGCCTCGGCGCACCGGATGCCACGGGCCGCCAAAGCCCCGAGGTGATCGAGGGGTCGGATTACGACGAGCCCGCGGATCTGGTCATCAAGGCGCTGGGCTTCGAGCCCGAGGCGCTGCCCACGCTCTGGGATCAGCCCGAGCTGGAAGTGACTCGCTGGGGCACCGTGAAGGCCGAGTTCACCACCGGCAAGACCAGCCTCGATGGCGTCTACGCGGTGGGCGACATCGTGCGCGGTGCGAGCCTCGTGGTCTGGGCGATCCGCGACGGGCGCGACTGCGCCGATGCGATCCTCGCGCAGCTGAACGGCGCCAGCGCCATCGCGGCGGAATAAACCGTCCCGAGACAAGACAGGCGGAGCGGCCCCGACGGACCCCGCCTTTTCCCACACCGGCCGCACGCGGCCCCCGCATGGAGATATCGCCATGACCAAGTATGACGCAAACTGGGCCGCCGAGATGGAGGCCAAGCGCCAGTGGCTCGCCGAAAACGGGCTCTATTCTGAACAGGAGGAACATTCCTCCTGCGGCGTGGGCCTCGTCGTGTCCATCGACGGCAAGAAAAGCCGCAAGGTGGTCGATGCGGGTATCACCGCGCTCAAGGCGATCTGGCACCGCGGTGCGGTCGATGCGGACGGCAAGACCGGCGATGGTGCGGGCATCCATGTGCAGATCCCGGTGTCGTTCTTCTACGACCAGATCGAGCGCACGGGCCACACGCCCAAGAAGGACCAGCTGATGGCCGTGGGCCAGGTCTTCCTGCCGCGCACCGATTTCGGCGCGCAGGAAACCTGCCGGACCATCGTGGAGACCGAAGTCCTGCGCATGGGCTATTACATCTACGGCTGGCGCCACGTTCCGGTGAATGTCGATTGTCTGGGCGAGAAGGCCAACGCGACCCGTCCCGAGATCGAGCAGATCCTGATCTCGAACTCCAAGGGCGTGGATGAAGAGACGTTCGAGCGCGAACTCTATGTGATCCGCCGCCGGATCGAGAAGGCGGCCGCTGCGGCCTCGATCAACCAGCTCTACATCGCGTCGCTGTCCTGCCGGTCGATCATCTACAAGGGCATGATGCTCGCGCAGGACGTGGCCGAATTCTATCCCGATCTTCAGGACGACCGTTTTGAGTCGGCCTTCGCGATTTACCACCAGCGCTATTCCACCAACACCTTCCCGCAATGGTGGCTGGCTCAGCCCTTCCGCATGCTCGCCCATAACGGCGAGATCAACACGCTCAAGGGCAACGTCAACTGGATGAAGAGCCACGAGATCCGGATGGCCTCTGCCACGTTCGGAGAGATGGCGGGCGACATCAAACCGATCATCGCAAGCGGTGCGTCGGACTCCGCGGCGCTTGACGCCGTCTTCGAGGTGCTGGTGCGCGCGGGCCGCAATGCGCCCATGGCGAAGACCATGCTGGTGCCCGAATCCTGGTCCAAGCAGGCCGAGGAACTGCCGCAGGC
>CAZTEV010000126.1:0-7633 GCA_964612785.1 uncultured Roseivivax sp.
GGCGTCATCTTGCCGAGCTCGCGCATCTTCAGGCTGATCTCGCCCTTCTTGCCCAGCGCCTCGACGCGCAGCGCCTCAAGCGCGGCCTCGTCGCCCGCCCCGGCAATCGCCTCGATATACTTGTTGCGCAGATCGTCCATGTCGCCCTCACTGAAGCCCGGCCTTGCTCGGCGCTTGACTACAGCCCAGCCCGAACAGGCGCAACTCCCCGAAACCCGCCGATCAGGGCGCCAGCGCGGCGCGCAGTGGCACGCGCAGGTGATCGGCGATCAACGCCTCCGCGCCGCGACGGCTCAGATGGTCGTCGTCACGATAAAAGAGCCCCTCTTCGTCCGCGACCGGGCAGGTTTCGGCACACCACCCCTCGATCAGCGGCACGAACGTCACTGCGGGGTTTCCCTCCGCCAGCTCCGACAACATGGCCGACGCGCGGGCATTGCGTGCAAGCGTGGCCTCCCGCCCCGGTGGCGGCCGCAGCGCGGCGCCGAAAAGCTCGGCGGAGGCATAGACCTGCGGCACATCATAGCCGATCTCGGGCACCCCCTCGAGCAGGACGACCCGCCGCCCCGTCGCGGTGATCCGGTCAATAAGCGCGCTGAGGCCCGCAATGACCAGCGGCGCGCCGTCAAGCCCGGCGCCGACGCCGTCGCCCGTGGGCTCGAACATTGCCACGCCCGGGGCTTCGCCCGGCGCGCGCTCGCCCTCGACCGCCAGCGCCCAGCGCGCGACGAGCACCACCGTGTCAAAAGCATCGCCCGTCAGTAGCGCCGCCAATTCGTCCTTGGCCCGTGCGCAGTCCGCTTCCTCATCAGTCCGCCGCACACCCAAAAGCGGCGTACAGGCCGAAGCGTAAAGCAGTGCACCCCCCTGATCCGATTGCCGCAGCAGCGCGTCGAAGCCATAGGCCAGCGCCCCTGCATGGCTGTCTCCGAAAACCAGCGCCGTGTCAGGGGCCGATGGCGCGCCCAGCGGGCAAAGGCGGTCTTCTGCCCGGCCGCCGCATTGGGCCACGGGCAAGGTCTCCTCGTCGGCTGTGGCGAGGACCGGCAGGACCGCCGCAGGCATCCGCGCGGGATAGCCGTCCTCCGTATCGACGGTGCTGCCCGCGGTATAGAACAGGACCGCGCCCACAGCGCTGGCGGTGAAGATCGCACCGCGCCCGATCCCGCCTGCCTTGGCCGGACGACGGAACGGGCGCTCGACAAAGCCCCAGCTCAGCGCTGCCAGAAGGACGGACGCTGCGATGACGCTCACGACGAGGCCCGCGCCCAGCACCCCGTCCCCGACCCAAAGCCGTGCTGCCACCAGAACCGGCCAATGCCAAAGATAGAGAGAATAGGAGATCAGCCCGATGCCCACAAAGGGCGTCAGCGACAGAAGCCGGGCCGCGGGCGTTCGGTGCTGCGCCCCGGTCCAGATTAGCAGCGCCGCACCCAGAACCGGCGGCACGGCAGCAAGGCCCGGAAACGGCGTCGCTTCGCTGTAAAGGACGATCGCCGCAAGGATCGCAGCAAGCGCCAGAAGCGACACCGCGTCCGCCAGCCGCGCGCCGATCCGCACGTGATGCCCCGCAAGCGCCACCAGCGCGCCCGCGCCCAGCTCCCAGGCGCGTCCGGGCGTGGCGTAAAAGCCTGCCACCGGATCTTGCCCGACCAGCCAGGCGGCATAGCCCAAGGATATCGCCGCCAGAACCGCGATCCCGGCCCAGACCCAGCGTCGCGACAGCGACGCGAGACCGAGAAGCAGAAGCGGAAAGACGATGTAGAACTGTTCTTCCACTGCGAGCGACCAGGTGTGTAGAAGCGGCATGAACTCCGCACCCGGGGCGAAGTAATCCGAGGCGATGCCGAGGAAGTGGTAATTTGAGTAAAAGAGCGTCGCCGCGATGACGCTTTCCCCCAGATCCTCGTATTGGCCGGGCACCAGCATCCACCAGCCCGCGATGAGCGTGACCGCGATCACCGTGAACAACGCGGGCAGGATGCGCCGCGCGCGGCGTTCATAGAAACGCACCAGGCTGAAAGCGCCGCTGTCGATCTCGTCGATCAGGATGCGGGTGATGAGGAACCCCGAAATCACGAAGAAGATATCGACACCGATATACCCGCCCGAAAAGCCGGGCACATGCGCATGGTCAAGCACGACAGGCAGCACGGCCACGGCCCGCAATCCGTCGATATCGCGGCGATATTTCATAGGGGTCTCCGGAGACTGCACCAGTTTGATCCCGCTTACCCCGGGATCACCACCGCGTCAAAACCCGGGCCACAGCCGGATTCCGGTCGCCATGATACTTGTCATCCGCGCGGGGTCGGTCACCTTTGTCAGGCAATTCACCAAGGATATCCCCATGCGCCTTCTCATCGCCCTCTGCCTTCTCGCGCTGGCCGCCGCCTGCGGGCGCGGCGTGCCGTCCGGGGCGCAGATCGTCGTTGCGGGCGACTCGGTCATGGCCTGGAACCGCGTGCAGGGCGGATCGGTCGCGGACGGGCTGGCGCAGCGGCTGGGCGCGGAGGTGGGCGATGTCTCCCTGCCCTATGCCAGCGTGATGGGCACGACCGGGCCGGGCGCGCTCGATATATCGGCGCAGGTGAAGGGCCTCGCGCCGCGTTGGGTGGTGATGAATGGCGGCGCGAACGATCTGGGCGTCGGCTGCTCCGGCGCGGAGACGGGGGCGATCCTGGACAGGCTGATCTCGACCGACGGGCGCGAAGGCGCGATCCCGGTCATGGTCGCGGGGCTGCGGGCGCGGGGCGCGCGGGTGCTCTGGGCCGATTACTATACCGCGCCCGCCTTCGCGGGCACGCCCTGCGGGCAGATCTACGACCTGATGGGCGCGCGCGCCGCGCGCATGGCCGCAGCCGATCCCGGCATTCTGCTCGTCGATATGGGCGATGTGATCGCGCCCGGCGATCCGGCGCTTTTCGCGCGGGACGGCATTCATCCCTCGCCTGCGGGATCCGCGCGGATTGCGGCGCTGATCGCAGAGGCCTTGCGCGCCACCGATCCCGCGTTCGCACGGTAGGCTTCGCCAAAGAAAAAGCCCCGGTCGCGACTGCGATCCGGGGCTTTCCGATATCAATGAGAGGCGTGGCTTACGCGGCCAGCGCACCCTTCGCCTGCTCGACGATTGCGCCGAAGGCTTCGGGCTCGTGCACGGCCAGATCGGCCAGAACCTTGCGGTCCACCTCGATGCCTGCCAGCGACAGACCGTTGATGAAGCGCGAATAGCTCAGCGCCTCGTCATGCGCGCGCACTGCGGCGTTGATCCGCTGGATCCACAGGGCGCGGAAGTTGCGCTTGCGGTTCTTGCGGTCGCGGGTTGCATACTGGTTGGCCTTGTCGACGGCCTGTGCGGCCACCTTGAAGGTGTTCTTGCGGCGGCCATAATAGCCTTTGGCGGCCTTGGTGATCTTCTTGTGACGGGCGTGGGTAACGGTCCCACCTTTGACTCGCGCCATGATCTAGCTCCTAAATCTCGTGTCTAACCTGGGTGGGATCAGCGGTTGTAGGGCATGTAGCCCTTGATGATCTTTGCATCGGGCTCCGACAGGGTCGTCGTGCCGCGTGCGTCCCGGATGAACTTCTTGGTACGCTTGATCATGCCGTGGCGCTTGCCGGCCTGTGCCGCGATGACCTTACCGCTGGCAGAGACCTTGAAGCGCTTCTTGGCGCTCGACTTCGTCTTCATCTTGGGCATTTCCATCTCCATCTGCTTGAGCGTCGGAACACGCGCCTCGGCAATGCCACTTGGCCGGACGCGCGATGTCAGAGCCGCCCCTTTAGACAAGGCCCATCATGATTGCAAGCCCTGCCGGAGGGGCGCGGGCGGCTCAGCGCAGGGCGGCGATCGCCTCGTAGAAGACCATGGGGATATCGGCGAGGCGATAGCCCTCCTCCGAGGTCTCTATCGCGTACCAGATCGCCCCGCCCGCCCCGAGCGCAAGCACGAGCCCGACGATGGGCCTGCGGCTTTCGGCGAAGGCCGCGAGCATCGAGGTGATCGCCAACGCCGCGAAGAAGATCCCCAGCGCCAGCGCGATATCCGGTGACATGGTCAGGCACCCCTTTCGGGGAAAAGCCTATTCCGGGTCGGTCGCGTAGATCAAACGCTCATCGCAGGGCGCGACGCGCAGGATGTTGGTGGTGCCCGCGGTGTTGAAGGGCACGCCCGCGGTCACGACGATCAGATCCTCGGTCGTGGCGTATTCCAGCGCCCGGGCCGCCTTGGCTGCATTCACCACCGCCATCTTGAACCGGTCGAGCGATTCGGTCGTCACGCATTGCGTGCCCCAGGTCAGCGCCAGCCGCCGCGCGGTCTTGGCCGAGGAGGACAGCGCGAGGATCGGCACGCGCGGACGTTCGCGCGCCACCAAAAGCGCGGTCGTGCCGGACTGGGTATAGCAGCAGATCGCCTTGACCTTGGCGCTTTCCGCAATCTCGCGCGCCGCGGCCACGATCCCGTCGGCCACGCTGCTCTTGTTGGGCGAGCGGGAGGCTTCGATGATATCGGTATAGGTCGGATCGCTCTCGACCTCTTCGGCGACGTTGTTCATCGTCGTCACCGCCTCGATCGGATAATCGCCCGCCGCCGATTCCGCCGACAGCATGATCGCGTCGGAACCCTCGTAGATGGCGGTGGCCACGTCCGAAACCTCGGCGCGGGTGGGCATCGGGCTTTCGATCATCGATTCGAGCATCTGCGTCGCCACGATCACGGGCTTGGCCGCCGCGCGGCACTTGCGGATCAGGCGCTTCTGGATCGGCGGCACGTTCTGCACCGGCAATTCCACCCCCAGATCGCCGCGCGCCACCATGATACCGTCGGAGGCGGCCAGGATCTCGTCGAAGGCCTTCACGGCGGCGGGCTTTTCGATCTTCGACAGGATCGCCGCGCGGCCCCTGGTCAGCTCGCGCGCCTCCTCCACGTCGGCGGCGCGCTGCACGAAGGACAGGGCCAGCCAGTCGACACCCAGATCGGCCACGAAGGCCAGATCCTTGCGGTCCTTCTCGGACAGCGCGGCCAGCGGCAGCACCACGTCGGGCACGTTCACGCCCTTGCGGTTCGAGATGACGCCGCCCACGGTCACGGTGCAATCGGCGAAATCGTTGCCGCAGGCCTCAACCTGCAGGCGGATCTTGCCGTCATTGACCAGAAGCGAGGCGCCCGGCTCCAGCGCGGCGAAAATCTCGGGATGGGGCAGGTTCACGCGGGCATTGTCGCCCGGCGCGTCATCGAGATCGAGCCGGAAGCTCTGGCCCTCCGACAGCTCTTCCTCGCCGTTGGCGAAGGTGCCGACGCGCAGTTTCGGGCCCTGCAGATCGGCCAGGATCCCGATGGTCGAGGACAGATCCGCTTCCACCTGGCGGATGATCGCGTGCCGCTCGGCGATCTCTTCGTGGCTGCCATGGCTCATGTTGAGGCGGAAGACATCGGCGCCCGCCTCGTGCAGGGCGCGGATCATCTCGTAGGAGGACGAGGCCGGGCCCAGCGTGGCCACGATCTTCACGTTTCGCATGCGTCTCATCGCAGAATCCTGTTCTTGTCCCGTGGTGCAAGGCGGGCTGTTACCGCTACCATTCGCTTGGCTTATGGCGCATTCCTTCGGCTGGCTCAACCTGAACCGACCTCGGGGGCGATTGTCAAAGGGCCATTGCGCGGCGCCTGTCCCGATTTGGGCACCCTTGCACTGGCTGCTGAAAGACACGACCTTAAGGCCAAAGACCAGGAGGACGCCATGGACGACCAGACCCGTATCGAGCTTGAAGCCGCAGCCTTTCGCCGTCTGCGCCAGCATCTGATGGACGACCGCACGGATGTGCAGAATATCGACATGATGAATCTGGCGGGCTTCTGCCGGAACTGCCTGTCGCGCTGGTATCAGGAAGCGGCCAACGCCAAGGGCATCGAGATGGGCAAGGACGAGGCCCGCGAAATCTTCTACGGCATGCCGATGTCCGAATGGAAAGCGAAGTACCAGACCGAGGCATCGGGCGACAAACAGGCCGCGTTCCAGAAGGCCTTCGCCGAAAACGTGGGCTCCAAGGGCTGACCGGGCGATGCGCCCCGAGGATCGGCGCGACAGTTTCGTCCGCGATGCGCTGGCGGCCGGTCAGGACGCGGGGACCATCGCGGACCAACTGAAAGATGCGGGCTGGTCCGAGGCCGAAACCCGCACGGCGCTTGCCCAATGGGCACCCGGGACGCATGGCCTGCCGGTGCCGCGCCCGCGTGCGGCGATGGGCGCGCGCGATGCGTTTCTCTATGGCGTCATGTTCCTCTCGCTGGCGGCGATCATCGGCTACGTTGTCGCGCTCGGCTTCAACCTGATCGATGCCTGGCTGCCCGATCCCGGCGACCGGCCCTATCCCGGCTTCAACGGAGTGATGCGCTGGTCCATCGCGAATCTGGTGATCTTCCTGCCGATCTTTCTGCTGCTCGACCGGCGCATGGTGGTGAACCGCGCCTCCGATCCCGCGGGCGCGCGATCTGCAACTCGGGCATGGCTGGGCCATGTGCTGCTGTTTCTGGCGGTCGGCACGCTGATCTGCGATGCGGTCGCGGTGCTTTACGCGTTCCTCTCGGGTGATCTGAGCCTGCGCTTCATGGCCAAGGCGGGGCTTGTGGCGGCCTCGGCGGGGCTCGTCTTTCTTTATATCCGGGGCGTGATGGCCCAGGAGGGGCAGCCATGAGGCCCGACCGTATCGCCGCCTGGGGCGTCAGTGCACTGACCGTCGGCCTTGTCGCGCTGGCGCTGTGGCAGGTGGGCGGACCCGCGGGCGGCCGGAAGGAGGCGCGGGACGCGGTGCGCTTCGGCGATCTTCTGGCCCTGACCTCGGTCGTGACCTGCAAGGCCACCACCGAAGGCAATGCCCTGCCCGAGGATCTGAGCCCCAGCACATCGTGCTATTACGACGCCCGCCGCAGCGATCCCTATACCGGCGTCCCCTACCGCTACGAGGTGGTGGACCGCGAGGAATACCGCCTTTGCGCCGACTTTGAGGACGCCGCGCGCCTGTCGCGCCGCGCGGGCAGTTTCGATCCCGAAACCGGGTGTCTCTATCAGCAGATCAGCCTCGATCCCGCGCAATGAAAAAGGCGAGGCCCGGGGCCTCGCCTTGGCAGCGGGTCGAAGGGCCGCCGGTCAGATCGCGGCCTTGCGGCTTTCCTCGAGGTAGATCTCGCGCAGACGTGCCGCTCGGGCGCCCGGCGTGCCATCGCCCAGCTTCACCCCGTCGATTTCTACGACCGGCATCACGAAGGTCGAGGCCGAGGTGATGAAGGCCTCATCGGCTTCCTTTGCCTCGTCGATGGTGTAGTTCCGCTCTTCCACCTTCATCTGCGCCTCTTCGGCGAAGCGCAGGACCGCGGCGCGGGTGATCCCGTGCAGGATGTCGTTCGACAGCGCGCGGGTGATGATCGTGTTGCCCTTGATGATATAGGCGTTGTTCGAGGTGCCTTCGGTGACGAAGCCGTCCTCGACCATCCAGGCATCGTCGGCGCCCGCCTTCTTGGCCATCATCTTGCCCATGGAGGGATAGAGCAGCTGCACCGTCTTGATGTCGCGGCGGCCCCAGCGCTGATCCTCGATCGAGATGACGCGCATGCCCTTCTTCGCCGCCGGGCTGTCGG
>CAZTEV010000127.1:0-7622 GCA_964612785.1 uncultured Roseivivax sp.
CATCATGCGCGGGAAGTAGGTGTCCGAGGTGGAGCCTGCAGGGCCGAAGCCGATGCGCGCGCCGTCGGGGATCTCAGCGATCGAGGTGATGCCCGAGGAGGACAGCGCGGTCACGCTGAACGGCGTCTGGTACATCGGGAACATCGCGCAGGCATTGGTCATCTGCAGACCGGGCGCGATCGGGTTGGTCCCTGCCAGCGATTCCGCCGCCGGGCCCATCGTGGTCATGCCGAACTGCGCCTCGCCGGTATGGACGAGCGCCATGTTCTGCATGGGGCCGCCGGTGACTTCGCCGCCGCCGGTGAGGCCCAGCTCTTCGGCGACAAGGTTCGCCCAGCCCGAGCCGTAGGCGAAGTAGGTGCCGCCCTGCGACGCCGTGCCGACGGTGAAGCTCTCGGGCCAGCCGTCGCGGTTTTCATGCTCGGCAGCGATGGCGCCGGTGGCAGTGATGGCTGCGCCGAATGCGGCAGCCTTGAAGATCGTGGAAGTAGCCATGTCTTCTCCCTTTTGGATGAACGCCCGTGTGCCCTTCACCGGAGGCCCAAGCCGCCGGACAGGTCTTTTGAGCGCGATCGATACGACCAGAATGGCCGCATACGGGGCGAAAGTTGTGGTTTTCTTCCGAATTGGCAAGGAGAAACGGAACATGGTTGCGTTAACATGCAGCCTTGAAATTCAACCACATGGGCGTGACGCGCCAGCCCCCGCCCTTTGCACGGGCCGGGGCGCATTTTGCTGTGGAATTCGGCCGAATAGCCCCGCGCGACACGCGCCGCGGGGCTTCAGCAGGTCAGGTGTTGAACAGGAAATGCAGCACGTCGCCATCCTTGACGACGTAGCCCTTGCCCTCTGCGCGCATCTTGCCCGCATCCTTTGCTGCCTGTTCGCCGCCGAGGCTCACGAAATCGTCATAGGCGATGGTCTCGGCGCGGATGAAACCCTTCTCGAAATCGCCGTGAATGACGCCTGCCGCCTTGGGCGCGGGCGTGCCCACGGGGATCGTCCAGGCGCGCGCCTCCTTCGGGCCCACGGTGAAGTAGGTCTCAAGCTTCAAAAGCGCGTAGCCCGCCTTGATAAGACGGTCGAGCCCTGCCTCCTCAAGGCCCATCTCCTCGAGGAACATCGCGGCTTCCTCGGCATCGAGCTGGCTGATCTCCTCTTCGATCCGGGCCGAAATCACCACATGAGCATTGCCCTGCTCCGCGGCCATCTTGGCCACGGCTTCGGAATGGGCATTGCCGGTCGCGGCCTCGTCCTCGGCCACGTTGCAGACGTACAGGACCGGCTTTGCGGTCAGAAGCTGCAGCATGCGCCAGGCCTTCTGGTCGTCCTCGGCCACCTCGACGGTGCGGGCGGGCTTACCCTCGTTCAGCGCCTCGAGCGCCATTTTCATCAGACGTTCCTGCTGAACCGCTTCCTTGTCGCCGCCGCGCACCTTGCGCACGATGTTCTGAAGCCGCTTCTCGAGGCTTTCCATGTCGGCGATGATCAGCTCGGTCTCGATGGTCTCAGCGTCCGAGACCGGATCGACGCGGCCATCGAAATGGACAACATCGCCATCCTCGAAACAGCGCAGGACATGGGCGATGGCGTCCACCTCGCGAATGTTGGCCAGGAACTGGTTCCCAAGACCCTCGCCCTTGGAGGCGCCCTTCACCAGCCCTGCAATATCCACGAAGGTCATCCGGGTCGGAATGATCTGGGCGGATTTGCCGATCTTGGCCAGCGTATCGAGCCGGGCATCGGGCACCGCGACCTCGCCCACATTGGGCTCGATGGTGCAGAACGGGAAGTTGGCAGCCTGTGCCGAGGCCGTGCGCGTCAGCGCGTTGAACAAGGTGGACTTGCCCACGTTCGGCAAGCCGACGATCCCCATGCGAAAGCCCATGTTCTGCCCTTTCCTGATGCTCGAACGGGGCGCTTCTATTGGCCTGCGGGCCGGGGCGCAAGGCTCTGGCCGGTCGCGGCGAAGGCGGGCAGCGCGCGGGTCCAGAACCGGCTCAGAAGAAGGGCCGCCGCGACGCCCAGCCCCAGGACCAGCCCGGACCACACGCCCGCCCCGCCCCAGCCCAGCGCGACACCGAAGATCATTGCCGCGGGCAGGCCGATCCCCCAATAGGCAAGCGCCGCCATCCACATCGGCACGCGCGTGTCCTGCACCCCGCGCAACAGGCCCAACGCAACCACTTGCGCGCCATCCACCACCTGAAACAGCGCGGCCATGACCAGAAGCGCGGTGCCGATGCGGATGATCTCGGCGCGGGCGGGATCGGCCGGGTCCAGAAACAGGCCGATCAGCGGCCCGGGCAGCAGCAGGAACACCGCCATGCCCGCAAGCGACACCGCTGCCGACAGGCCCAGCGCCGCCCGCGCGCCGCGCGCCAGATGCGGCGCATCCCCGCGTCCGAAGGCATTGCCCGCGCGGATCGTCGCCGCGTTGGACACGCCCATATGGATCATGAACACCGCCGAGGCGAGCTGGATCGCGATCCCGTGCGCCGCCAGCGCCACCGTTCCGAACCAGCCCATCAGGATGGAGGAGGCCGCGAACAGCCCGACTTCGGAGAGGTTGGTCAGCCCGATGGGCAGGCCCAGCCGGAACACCGCGCGGTGCGATCCGGGATCGGGTCTCCAGAACCGCGTGAAGAGGTCGTGCTGCGGCAGCGCATGGCGCGCATAAAGGATCGCCCCCAACGCCGCGACCGCATGGGTCAGCACCGAGGCGATGGCCGCGCCCGCAATGCCCAGCTCGGGAAAGCCCAGTCGCCCGAAGATCAGAACCCAGTTGAACGGCACGTTCAGCGCCGCGGCAAGCGCCGTGATCCAGAAGACCGCCCGGGTATGCGCCATGCCCGCGAGGTAGCTTTTCAGCACCATCACCCCCAAAGCGGGCGCCAGCCCCAGCCCCGCGATCCGCAGATAGGTCTGCGCATCGGCGGCCAGCGCCGCCTCCTGCCCCAGCAGCCGCAAAAGCTGGCCCGAGAACCAGAAGATCGGCAGCATGAGCAGGAAGAACGCGCCCGACAGCCAAAGCCCCATCCGCGTGACGCGCCGCACCTGCGCATCGTCGCCCCGTGCTGCGTGGCTCGCCACCAGAGGCATGACCGCGAAAGCAAAACCGGTGCCGAACAGGAACAGCGTGGTGAAGACCGTGACCGCGAGCGTCAGCGCGGCCAGCTCCGCCACCCCGTACCATCCGATCATGATCGCGTCTGTCAAGCCGATCAGAAACTGCGCCAGATGCCCGCCCACCAGCGGCAGGCCCAGCACGAAAGCCGCGCGCACATGCTGGGAAAAGGACAGATCGAGTTGGGCCATGGTCGGGCCTTACGCCCGGCCCTGGCCCGGCGCAAGATCGCGCGCCGCCCGCCTTACTCGGGCCGCGGCGTCATGCCCAGAACCGCGCGCCAGCGCTCGGGCGGGGCGTAGCCCAGAAGCCTCCGGGCCTTCTCGATGGAATAGAAGGTCTCGTACGCGCCCATCTCGGATTTGAAGGGCACGCCGGGATAGAACCGCTCGGCGATGGCCTGCGTGGGCATGTCGACCGAGGGTTCGGGATTGGCGACGTTGAACACCTCATAGCCCAGCCCGTCCGTGCGCAGGCAGCGTTCGACCATGAGCCCCAGATCGCGCGCGTCGATATAGGCGAAGATGTTGCGGCGGCGCAGATCCGCGTCCTTGACGAAATCCGGGAACAGCTCTTCGTATTCATGCGGCTCGATCACGTTGTTAATCCGTAGCCCGTAGATATCGAGGCCCGAGCGCGCCTGAAAACTGCGCGCCGTCGCTTCGTTGCAGATCTTGGACATCGCGTAGCTGTCATGCGGCACGGTGGGATGCTCTTCATCCACGGGCAGGTAGTCGGGGCGCACTTCGCCTTGCGCAAAGCAGATGCCGTAGGTCGTCTCGGACGAGGCGAAGATGATCTTGGGCACGCCCAGCTTCACCGCCGCCTCGATCACGTTGTAGGTGGAGGTGACGTTGTTGGCGAAGGTCACATTGTCGGCCGTCAGCCCGATCCGCGGCACGGCGGCGAAATGCACCACCGCATCAAGCGGCTCGACGCCCTTGCCGTCGAGATCGGCAATGTCGAAAACCTGCGTCATCGCGTTCCAGACCTGGCCGCTATCGGTCAGATCCACGTCGAGATCATGAATGCCCTCCGCGCCAAGCGGCGTCCGGTCGAGGTTCAGGATCCGGTGCCCCTGATCGCGCAGATAGGGCAGAACGTGCCGCCCCGCCTTGCCGCTGCCGCCTGTGAAGAGAATACGCATGATGCCTCCTGTCCGCCGACCGGATCTCGGTCGATGGGTTATTGATTTTCCGCGGATGATCCGGCACTCACGCTGCGGATCACAGGACGGGACCTAGAATGACACGGATCGACGCCAAGTTCGCCAAATTGCGCGCGGAAGGGAAGAAAGCCTTCGTCTCCTACGTGATGGCGGGCGATCCCGACGTTGCGACCTCGCTCGAGCTGGTCAAGGGCCTGCCCGCTGCGGGTGTCGACATCATCGAGCTGGGCCTGCCCTTCACCGATCCCATGGCCGACGGCCCGACCATTCAGGAAGCGGGCCAGCGCGCGCTGGCCGGGCACATGACCCTCGACAAGACGCTGCAGATGGTGCGCGATTTCCGCGCCGATGACGACGAGACGCCGATCGTGATGATGGGCTATTACAACCCGATCTATTCGCGCGGCGTCGACAGGTTCCTGGATCAGGCCAAGGAGGCCGGGATCGACGGGCTCATCGTCGTGGACCTGCCGCCCGAGGAAGATGACGAGCTCTGCATCCCCGCCCAGAAGGCCGGGCTGAACTTCATCCGTCTCGCCACGCCGACCACGGATGACAAGCGCCTGCCCAAAGTGCTCGAGAACACGTCGGGCTTTGTCTATTACGTCTCGATCACCGGGATCACCGGCGCAGCCGAGGCGCAGGCCGACGACGTCGCCCCCGAAGTGGCACGGATCAAGGCGCAGACCGATCTGCCGGTGATCGTGGGCTTCGGCATCAAAACGCCCGAAGCCTCCGAAAGCATCGCGGCGATCGCAGATGGCTGCGTCGTGGGCTCCGCCATCGTGAGCGAGATGGCCAAGGGCAAGTCGGTCTCCGAGGTTCTGGACTTCGTCAAGTCCCTGGCGGACGGCGCTCACCGCGCCTGACCGCGCGGGCGGCGCCCCTGCCCCGGACCTGATCCGGGACCGCCCTGCCCCGGACCCGATCCGGGGCCTCGCACCGCGCCCGCATCAAGCGGCGCGGCCCCGGTTCTGCCGGGACCGCGATTGCCCAATCTCTGGGCAACACCCCTGCGCAGACCGTCGCAGCCCGCGACACGGCTCTTGCCCTTCCGGCCGTCCGGACGACATTGAGAGGGAACGGATCAAAGGGAGAGCAACCTCATGGCCACCCCCAAGACCCAAATCGTCGTGGTCGGCGGCGGTGCAGGCGGGCTGGAACTCGTCCGCAGGCTCGGCGCGAAATACGGCCGGGACAAGCACGACATCATCCTTGTCGACCGCGACCGCACCCATGTCTGGAAGCCGCTCCTGCACGAGGTGGCGGCGGGATCCCTCGACCCCAACCTCGACGAGGTGGGCTATGGCGGACACGCCGCGAAATGGGGCTATCGCTACTTCAATGGCACGCTCGAACGTATTGATCGCGAACGGCAAAAGATCATCACCGCGCCCCTTCTCGACGATGACGGCGAGGTCATCATCGACCGCCACGAAATCCGCTACGACCATCTCGTCCTCGCCATCGGCGGTGTCTCCAACGATTTCGGCATTCCGGGCGTGCGCGAAAACGCCATGTTCCTGGAGAATCGCCGCCAGGCCGATGCGTTCCGCAAGCGGCTTCTGAATGCCTGCCTGCGGGTGAACGAACGTCGCCAGCGCGGCGAGGCGGATGCCAAGCTCAGCATCTGCATCGTCGGTGGCGGTGCCACGGGCGTTGAGCTTTCGGCGGAATTGTTCAACGCCGCCAAGGGCCTGCGCACCTACGGGCTCGAGGTGTTCGACGAGGCCGCGCTTCAGGTCACACTGCTTGAGGCGGGCCCGCGCATCCTGCCCGCCCTGCGCGAAGACCTCTCTGACGCCGCGGCGCGCGAATTGCGCGCGCTTGGCATCGACGTGCGCACCGGAGCGATGGTCTCCGAGATCGAGAAGACGCGCGTGCATGTCAAAGGCGAAGACCCGATCGAGGCCGACATGATCCTCTGGGCCGCGGGCGTGCGCGGAGATCACGGCGTCGCCGCGATGAGCGATCTGGAGCTGGACCGCATCGACCGGATCATGGTGCGCCCGACCCTCCAAACCACCACGGATGACCGCATTTTCGCCATCGGCGATTGCGCGAACTGCACCCTGCCCGGCGACACCGCCCCGATCCCGCCGCGGGCGCAATCGGCGCATCAGATGGCCGCCTGCGTGTTCGACAACCTCAACCGGATCATGGCCGGCCAGACACCGCGCGACTTCGTCTACAAGGACCACGGTGCGCTGGTGAACCTGTCGCGGTTCGACACGATCGGATCGCTGATGGGCAACCTCATGGGCGGGTCCATGGCGCTCCAGGGCCGCATCGCGCGGTTTGCCTACAATTCGCTTTACCGAATGCACCTCCTGGCCGTGCATGGCTGGTTCATGGGGGCGTTCATGATCGCCGCGGGTCGCGTGAACAAGGTGCTGCGGCCCAAGCTGAAACTGCACTAGGCCCGCCTGCCCGCGACAGTTTTCCTCTGGCCACGCCCCGCGCTCTTCCTTAGGAACAAGGCGATTGAGCCTGGGAGAGCGCGATGAACGAACTGGTCAATTCCTTCATGACCGGCCCCGACGACAAGGGCCGTTTCGGCGATTTCGGCGGTCGGTTCGTATCCGAGACGCTGATGCCGCTGATCCTCGAACTCGAGGAGCAGTACGAGCACGCCAAGACCGATCAAAGCTTCTGGGACGAAATGGACTTCCTCTGGAAGCATTATGTGGGCCGCCCCTCGCCCCTGTATTTCGCCGAACGCCTGACCGAACGTCTGGGCGGCGCCAAGATCTACATGAAGCGCGACGAGCTGAACCACACCGGCGCGCACAAGATCAACAACGTGCTGGGCCAGATCATCCTGGCCCGCCGCATGGGCAAGACCCGCATCATCGCCGAAACGGGCGCCGGACAGCACGGTGTGGCGACCGCGACGGTCTGTGCGAAATTCGGTCTGAAATGCGTGGTCTATATGGGTGCGCATGACGTGGAGCGGCAGCAGCCCAACGTCTTCCGCATGAAGCTTCTGGGGGCCGAGGTGGTGCCTGTCACATCCGGGCGCGGCACGCTCAAGGACGCCATGAACGACGCCCTGCGCGACTGGGTCACGAATGTGCGCGACACCTTCTACTGCATCGGCACGGTGGCGGGCCCGCACCCCTACCCGGCCATGGTGCGCGACTTCCAGTCGATCATCGGCAAGGAAACCCGCGAACAGATGCACGAGGCCGAGGGCCGCCTGCCCGACACGATCATCGCCGCCATCGGCGGTGGCTCAAACGCGATGGGCCTGTTCTATCCGTTCCTCGACGATCCCTCGGTGAACATCATCGGGGTCGAGGCCGGCGGCAAGGGCGTGAACGAGAA
>CAZTEV010000128.1:0-1344 GCA_964612785.1 uncultured Roseivivax sp.
GGCGGGATCAGGATGCCCAGCGTGCCGCCCGCGGCCAGTGTCGCGGTGGAAAAGCCGCCCGAATAGCCCGAGCGTTTCAGCTCGGGCAGGGCCACGCGGCTCATCGTGGCCGCCGTGGCCAGCGAGGAGCCGCAGATCGCCCCGAAGCCCGCGCAGGCGCCCACGGCGGCCATCGCGACTCCCCCCTTGCGGTGACCCAGCCAGGCCTCCGCCGCGCGGAACAGCGATTGCGACATGCCCGACAGGGTCGCGAATTGTCCCATCAGCAGGAACATCGGGATGATCGTCAGCGAATAGCTGGAGAAGGTTGTGTAGGTTTCGGATTTCAGCTTGGACAGGAACATGTTGGGCGTGCCGATCACCAGCCACAGCCCGCCCATGCCGCACAGAAGCATCGCAAGCCCGATGGGCGCGCGCAGGAAGATCATCAGAAGAAGGGCCGGGAAGCTCAGAAAGCCGAGCTCGAGGTTGCTCAATGATCCGCCCTCTGATCTTCGGGCAGATACCGCCTGCCGGTGAGCCCACCCGCGATCCGTGCGCCCGCGCAATAGATCGCCACGATGGAGGCCACGACCGCGCCTGCGAGGCTGAGCCCGTAAGCCCACCAGATCGGGAATTGCAGAAGAAACGTCGTCTCGCCATAGCGCATCTTGTCTTGCATCCCCTGCAGAAGCCGCCAGGTGATCAGGACAATTGCCAGCGCCAGCACCACCTCCCAGAAGGCCCGCAGCGCGGCGTTGGCCCGGCCCGGCATCCGGGCCGTGAAGACATCGACCGTCGCATGAGCGGAATAGAGCTGGCAGACCGGCAGAAAGGCAAAGACCGCGAAGGCGACGCCTGCCTCGACCAGTTCGAAATCCCCGGTGATGGGACCGACGCCCGCGGCGATCAGCGCCCCCGCGAGACCCGGCGCGAGCCCGGTCAGAAAGGCCGAATGCCCCAGCGTGTTGAGCCCGCGCCCCAGCACCGACAGGCAGGTCAGTGCGACAAGCGCCACAAGGACAAGGCCCCCGAGCAACGCCATGAAGCGGGCCAGCCGGTCGATCAGCGCAAGCATTCTGTCACCTCTTTGCAGGGCCGGGATGGCAAGAGGGCGCGACCGGCGCCGCGCCCTTCCCTAGCGCGCAGCAGACGCGCCTAGTTCGAATTCTGCTCGATCAGTTCGAGCGACCGGGCGCGCAACGCGCTACCATCCATGCCGCGCTCATCCATCTCGGCGATCCAGCGGTCGATCGTGGGCTGCGCGGCTTCGCGCCAGCGCGCGGCCTCCTCCTTGCCGATCTGGATGATCGTGTTGCCCGCATCGACCGCCATCTGCCGCGACGGGCCATCGTCTTCCTGCAT
>CAZTEV010000128.1:1444-4086 GCA_964612785.1 uncultured Roseivivax sp.
AGCTTCATGCCGTTCAGATCCTCCAGCGTCTCGACCGGCTTGTCGGAATGGATCACGCCCGGCCCGTGCACCCAAAGGCCCAGCACTTTGAAGTCGCGATAATCCGTATCCATCATGGTCTCTTCGGCCAGCTGCCAATAGGCGCGGCTCGAGGCCTCGGCGTCGGTCATGCTGAAGGGCAGCTCGAAGACTTCGCCGCGCGGGAAACGGCCCGGCGTATAGCCCGCGACGGTCCAGATGATGTCCGCGACCCCGTCGATGACCTGGTCGATCAGTTGCGGCGGCGTGCCGCCCAGTTGCATCGAGGGATAATGCTCAATCGCGATCCGACCGTCCGACGCGGCCTCGACCCGCTCTGCCCAGGGGATCAGGATATTCTTCGGCACGTTGGCCTGCGCGGGCAGGAACTGGTGCATGCGCAGGGTGACCTCCTGCGCGAAAGCGGTGGTGCCGGTCGCGCCGAGGCTCAGGGCAAGCGCTGCGGCGGCAAAAGCGAGGCTGCGTCGGGTCGTGGTCATGATGTCCTCCGTTGACCGGCGCCCGACCGCGTTCCGCGAACCGGCGCCTGCGACATTCGGGGAATGTGATGCCGCAGGCGGAATGGAAGTGCAATTGCGGGTTTTCCGCAATCGCATTCTCTGGTCCGGATGTTCGGCGTCGCGCGATACGGGCCGCGCTCAGAACCGCTCCAACAGGCGTTCGAGATATTCGAGCTCTTCCTCGGGGCGTTCGCCGTCGCCCGAGCGGCGGCGGATCTCGTCCAGAAGTTCCCGCGCGCGGCGATAGACGTCTTCACCGCCCAGCATCTGCTCGTCAGAGCCGATCTGTCCGTTGGTGCCCGCCGACCGGCCCAGCGGGTCGCGCTGCTGACCGGGATCGGAGCCCTCGGCCTGACCCTGCTGGCCCTGCTGGCCTTGCTGACCCTGTTGTTCGGCCAGCGCCTCACCAAGGTTGCGCATGCCCTCGCGGAGCGCCTCCATCGCCTCGGATTGCCGGTCGATGGCGCCCGCAAGGTCGTTCTCGCGCAGCGCGTCCTCCGCGCCTTCCATCGCGCCCTCGGCCCGGTCGAGCGCTTCACCCGCCGCGCGTCCGCCCTCGGTGCCCTGACCGGGCAGGTTCTGGCGCTGGCGGTTCAGTTCGTTCCGAAGCGCGCGCTGCCGTTCGGCGAGGCTCTCCTCCAGCGATTGCTGATCGCCGCCCTGACCCTGCTGGCCCTGTTGCTCGCCCTCGCCCTGACCTTGCCCCTGGCCGGGCCGGCCTTGGCCGCGTCCCTGCTGTTGCTGGCCCTGACCCTGTTGGCCCTGCTGTCCTTCCTGCCCCTGCTGACCCTGCTGGCCCTCGCGGTTCTGACCGGGATTGAACTGCTCCTGCAGGTCGCGGAAGGCCTGATCGGAGAGGTCCTGCTGTTCGCGCAAGGTCTCGCCCAGCCCCTCGAGCGCCTGCTGACCCGGGCTCGGCTGTCCCTGACCCTGGCCTTCGGTGATGCGCATGTTCTCCATCATCTCCTGGAGCTCCTGCAGCGCCTGCATGGCCTCGGCCATGCGGCCTTCTTCCATCAGCTCCTGGATGCGATCCATCATCTCCTGCAGGTCGTTCTGCGACATCTGCATGCCGTCCTGCGGGGCGTTCTGCGCGTTCTGATTTCCGTTCTCTTCGTTCTGGCGGCGCTGCTCCTGCGCGAGCTGGCGCATGAAATCGTCCGTGGCGCGGCGCAATTCCTGCATCAGCTCCGCGATCTCGTCCTCGGACGCGCCGTTGCGCATGGCCTCGGTCAGCCGCTCCTGCGCGCGGCGCAGCCGTTCGCGGGCATCGTCCAGATCGCCTTCTTCGAGCACCAACGCCAAATCCCACATGGCCTGCGCCAGCTCGTCACGGGTGGCGTCGTCCAGCCCGGTATCGAGGTTCGCCTCGAGCCGCCGCAGGATCGTGCGGAAGCGCAGGTAATGCGAGGATTGCCGGAACAGGCCCTCGGGCTCGTAGCTGATCGCGCGCAGAATGAGCGCGATGTCGCGGGCATTCTCGCGGTTCCACAGTAGCGCCTGACGTTCCTCGATCAGCGCCGCGGCCATCGGCTCGAAGAAGCGGCGGCCCGGCAAGGTCAGAACCTCGGGCTCGGAAGTGCCGGTCTGACCGGCCGCATCCGTGACCTCCAGTTCGATCTCCACCGGCAGGTTCGCCCAGGGATGCTCGGAGAAGTTGCCCATCAGCTGCTCTTCGAACTCCGAGCGGTCCCCGGCAAGCGGCAGCGGCAGAAGCACCTCGATCGGCGCGCGCGCCTCGGGCTCGATCCGGCGCCCGTAGCGGCGGTCCACCGCATCGAGCGCCAGCGTGATCCGCGCCGACCCGCCGGTGACGGCGTAATCGTCCCGCGCGGTGAAGGGCAGCGAGGCCGCACCGTCGTATTTCACGTCGAATTCGCCCGACCGCACGACGCTGGGCGCGCCGTCCGGCGTGACGGTGAAATCCCAGGCCCGTCCGCCCGGCCCGTCGATGGCCACCCGGCCCGATTGCGCGACGGTGAAATCCTGCGCTGTGGCCGTGGCCTCCGCGCCCTCTGCCCTGTCGGGCCCGGCCAGCGGATTCCCCGAGACGGTTTCGCTGACCGACAGATCGCCCGGCCGCCCGTAAAGCCGCAGCGTCAC
>CAZTEV010000128.1:4186-7585 GCA_964612785.1 uncultured Roseivivax sp.
TCCGGCTCGACCGCGCGGGCCTCGGCCAGACGGGCGCGCATCCGCGCCTGATGCGCCTGCCAGACCGCCTGACTGGCCGCATCCCCCGATCCGATCGCCTGATTGTCGAGCGCGGTCGAGATGGGCCGCCCCGGCATCGTCGCATCGAGCCGCATGATCGCGGCCTCCTTCGACGGCCAGCGGAACCGCCCCGCGCCCCACCATCCGGTCCATAGAAGCGCCGCCAGCGTCACCGCGCCCACGGCCCAGACGAGCTCCACCGCAACCAGGTCCTGCAGCCCCAGCATCAGCGCGGCGATCACCGTGATCAGAACCGACCAGAACGGCCAGAAGCACCGCACGAGGCGTTCGGCCAGAAGCCCGGCCCGGGTCAGCATCGCGGGGCGTCTGACCTGCGCCAGCACTTCGGTCGGATCGGTCGAATGATCGGACATCACGGCTCCGGTTTGTGGGGGGCCGCGGGTCGGATTATCCTACAGCCATTCTGGGATGCTATCTCGCGAAATGATTTCGTCAAAGTTTGGCCGCGCGCGGATGACGGCATGGTGATCGCCCTTCACCAGAATTTCCGGGATCAGCGGGCGCGTATTGTACTCGCTCGACATCACCGCGCCGTAGGCACCCGCCGAGCGGAAGGCGACCAGATCGCCTGCCTGCAATTCGGGCAGCGGACGCCCCTTGGCAAAGGTATCCCCCGATTCGCAGACCGGGCCCACCACGTCGTAATCGAGCCGCTCATGCGCCGCGTCCGGCTCCATCACCGGCACGATATCGTGCCAGGCGTCGTACATGGCGGGCCGGATCAGGTCGTTCATCGCCGCATCGAGGATCAGGAACCGCCGTCCCTCGCCCTCCTTCACGTAGATCACGCGGCTCAGAAGGATGCCCGCGTTTCCGGCGATCAGGCGTCCGGGCTCGATCTCGATCTCGCAGCCCAGATGCCCGACGGTCTTCTTGATGAGCGCGCCGTATTCCGTGGGCAGGGGCGGTGCGCTGTTCGACCGCTCATAGGGGATGCCCAGACCGCCGCCCAGATCGAGCCGCTGAATGTCGTGCCCGTCCGCGCGCAGCGTCTCGGTCAGCTCCGCCACCTTCAGATAGGCCGCTTCGAACGGCGCAAGCTCGGTCAGCTGCGATCCGATATGCACGTCGATGCCCACGATCTCGATGCCCGGCAGCGCCGCGGCCTCGGCATAGACCGCCCGGGCCTTCGAGATCGGGATGCCGAACTTGTTCTCCGACTTGCCCGTCGAAATCTTTGCATGGGTCTTGGCGTCCACATCCGGATTCAC
Organism: uncultured Roseivivax sp.; assembly: GCA_964612785.1. Classification (GTDB taxonomy): domain Bacteria; phylum Pseudomonadota; class Alphaproteobacteria; order Rhodobacterales; family Rhodobacteraceae; genus Roseivivax. The sequence continues at coordinate 5,479 of CAZTEV010000128.1, forward strand.
CCGGATCGTGATCGGGGCCGAGACACCCATCTCGGCGGCGACGCGGCTGATCGCCTGCAGCTCGGGCTCGCTTTCCACGTTGAACTGGCGCAAGCCGCCGGTCAGCGCCTGCCGGATCTCGGCCTCGGTCTTGCCGACGCCCGCGAAGACGATCTTCTCGGGGGCGACGCCGGCGGCGATGGCGCGCGCATATTCCCCGCCCGATACCACGTCCATGCCAGCGCCCAGCGCGGCAAGGGTCTTCAGGATCGCCTGGTTCGAAGCCGCCTTCATCGCATAGCAGACAAGATGCGGAAGCCCGTCCAGCGCCTCGTCGAACAGCCGGTAATGCCGCTCGAGCGTCGCGGTCGAATAGACATAGGCCGGGGTGCCCACCTCGGCCGCGATCTCGGTCAGGGGCACGTCCTCGGCACAAAGAACGCCGTCTTGGTAATTGAAATGGTCCATCGTCAGGATCCCGTGGCAGCTTTCCGCCCCTCTACCCGAGCGTGATGCCAAGAAGAACCCCGGAAATTCCGCGCCACGCCTGCGCTTCACCTTTCCGGACTGTCGCCCGGGGTCCGGGGCAGAGCCCCGGCTGCCCGATGATCGGCACGATCATTCGGGCCAGACATGGGCGCGCGGCACGCGCGCTCGATCAACTCACGGGCCGCGACCGCAGGTACAGATAAAGCGGCAGACCGCAGCTCACCCCGATACAATAGGTCGCAGGGATCGCCCAGAGGCCCGACCAGTTCCGCCGCACCGCGACCTCGGCGATGATCCAGAGTGTCAGGGTGATCGCCGCAATGGTCAGATCCCAGGTCAGCCCGGTGGTCGATGCGTTGACGTACCACGCATCGATCAGCTGCCCGAGCGACCAGTCGTTCGCCGCCATGTAGGACAGGAAGTAATACATCGGATGCACCGCGCCCCAGAGCGCGAGCGCCAGCCAGACAAATCTCAAAGACTGCATCAGAACCCGATCCCGACCGTGACATTGCCGCGCGTCTGCGTGATGGCGCCGCCCACCCGGACGCCGTCCGATCCCGCCGACACGCTGACCGAGGTTGTAGTCTGCGGCGGCGGCGGGCCAAGCGCCTCTTCGAACGGATTCGGTTCCGGCTGCGTACACCCGGCCAGTGCGAGCGCCAGCAGAAGGGCGCCCGCGCGGGTCACCGCGAGGCCATTCCGATCGAGGCCGAACCCGTCACCGACAGCCCGATGGGCGGCTCTTCCTGCGCGGGATCGGGGCGTTCGGGCTCACCATCCGCACCGCATGCGGCCAAGGCAAGGCAGGCCAGAAGCGCAAGGCGTCTCATGCAAGGATCTCCTTCCAGCGGTCGATCTGCGCGCGCACCTGATCGGGCGCGGTGCCGCCATAAGACGTGCGGCTCGCCACCGAATTATGCACGCCCAGGACGTCGAAGACAGCCTCGGTGATGCCATCGTGAACCGATGTCATGTCCGAAAGGCTCAGATCCGGCAGGTCGCAGCCCTTCTTCTCCGCGAGCGCCACCAGGCTACCCGTCACATGATGCGCCTCCCGGAAGGGCAGGTTCAGTTCGCGCACCAGCCAGTCGGCCAGATCGGTCGCGGTCGAGAAGCCCGACGACGCCGCCGCCTCGAGTGCCGGCACATTGGCGCTCAAGTCGCGCACCATCCCGTCCATCGCTGCCAGCGCCAGAAGCCAGTTGTCGGCGGCATCGAAGACCTGTTCCTTGTCCTCCTGCATGTCCTTGGAATAGGCGAGCGGCAGGCCCTTCATCACCAGCGTCAGCGCCACGTTCGCCCCGAAGATGCGCCCGATCTTCGCGCGGATCAGCTCGGCCGCATCGGGATTCTTCTTCTGCGGCATGATCGACGAGCCGGTGGAGAACCGGTCCGACAGGGTCACGAAGCGGAACTGCGCGGAGGACCAGATCACCAGCTCCTCGGCCATGCGCGACAGGTGCACGGCGCTGATCGTGGCGACCGACAGGAACTCCAGCGCGAAATCCCGGTCCGACACGGCGTCGAGCGAATTGGCCGCAGGCCGGTCGAAGCCCAGCGCTTCCGCCGTCATGTGCCGGTCGATCGGAAAGCCCGTGCCTGCCAGCGCCGCGGCGCCCAGCGGGCTTTCGTTCAT
>CAZTEV010000129.1:0-7556 GCA_964612785.1 uncultured Roseivivax sp.
CCGAGCTGATGCGCGGCGTCACAAAAGGCGTTTTTCACAAGAACACCGCATCGCGGAAGGTGTCGCGTCTGGCGGCACGGGTCAAAGCACTGGGCTGAAACGAGTTTTCCAGCTCTTGACCATAAGTCACTGAAAAGGCGCCATTCTGTGGCGTCTTTTTTCGTATCCATTTGTATGCTGTGGCTTTTTTGAACGGCAGAGAGATTCTTTTTCAGGGAATCCCGAGTCAATAGATAAGAGCAGTTGCCGGCTTGCGATCCGGTCCTCTAATTTCCCCTTAGCGAGTCACGATCGCTTGGGGGGACAGGTCGGAGGATCGGCGCGAAACGTTGGTTTGGTTTCGCAGTTCGGGCCTTTTGGAGCCGAAGGTTTTCGGTCCCACGCATGGATCTTCCATGCTCTGACGTTCTGTCCATGTTAGTGCCAGAGGTGGCGCAGATCGCCGTGCGGGAGGGGTCCTGTACGCTATTCTGCTGCCACCGTGTCATCCGCCTGAGTCCTGCGGGATTTGGGATGGATGTCCTGTGCCTGATCGGTCGTGTCCGCGGCGCAGTTGGGGCTGCGTCTTCAAAAAATGGTCGAAGCTTGGGGACTGATCGAGAATGACTTTGGAGCAATGGGGTGCCGTCCGGAACACGCTGGCGCATACGCTGGGTGAGAACAATTTCGCGACCTGGATCGAGCCGCTCAAATTCGACGGGTGCAAGGAAGGCGTCGCGGTGCTGCAGGCACCGACGCATTTCGTGGGCAATTACGTCTCTCAGAATTTCGGTGATGCGATCCTCGCGGGGATCTCTCAGGTGGAGCCCGATGTCCGGCGCATCCAGTTCCGCGTCGCCCATGACCGCAGAGTTCAGACCCCGGCCGCGCCACGCCCCGCAAAACCTGCCGCCGCTCCTGCGGAGATGCAGGGCCGCCCGGCCGACGATCTTCTTCCCAGCGCCCCTCTCGATCCCCGGCTGACCTTCGACAATTTCGTGGTCGGCAAGCCCAATGAGCTGGCCAACGCCGCCGCCCGTCGTGTCGCCTCGGGCGGTCCGGTCACCTTCAATCCGCTGTTCCTCCATGGCGGCGTCGGTCTTGGCAAGACGCACCTCATGCACGCCATCGCGCTCGAGTTGCGCGCGCGCAATCCCGAGCTCAACGTGCTTTATCTGTCGGCAGAACAGTTCATGTACCGCTTCGTGCAGGCACTGCGCGATAAGCGCATGATGGATTTCAAATCGCTCTTCCGGTCGGTCGACGTGCTGATGGTCGATGACGTGCAGTTCATCGCGGGCAAGGATTCCACGCAGGAGGAATTCTTCCATACGTTCAACACGCTCGTCGATCAGAACAAGCAGATCGTCATCTCTGCCGATCGCGCGCCGGAAGAAATCAAGGATATGGAGAACCGGATCCGCTCGCGCCTGCAATCGGGCCTCGTGGTGGATCTGCATCCGACCGATTACGAGCTGCGCCTGGGTATTCTGCAATCCAAGTGCGAAACCCATGCGGTGCATTACCCCGACGTGGTGATCGAAGAGGGCGTGCTGGCCTTCCTCGCGCACCGGATCTCGTCGAATGTGCGCGTACTGGAAGGGGCGCTGAACCGGCTCTATGCCTTCGCCTCGCTGGTGGGCAAACCCGTCACGCTGGAGCTGGCGCAGGACTGCCTGTCCGACGTGATCCGCGCCTCCGAGCGGAAGATCTCGGTCGAGGAGATCCAGCGCAAGGTGGCCGAGCATTACCATATCCGCCTCTCGGATCTGATCGGACCCAAGCGCGTGCGCACCTTCGCGCGTCCCCGGCAGGTGGCCATGTATCTGTGCAAGCAGATGACCGCACGGTCGCTGCCCGATATCGGGCGCCGGTTCGGCGGACGCGATCACACGACGGTCATGCATGGCGTGAAGCGCATCGAGGAATTGATGCGGTCGGATGCCCAGATGGCCGAAGACGTGGAATTGCTGCGCCGCGCGCTTGAGGAATGAGTCTCCGTCACAACAATCGCGGGGCTGCGCGGTCGCAGGCGTAAGGCGGCCTTGACGACCCTGCACAGACGTCGGACAAAACGGGAAACCCTGCGGCGTGAGGTCCCCCTCGCGCCGCGTCGGTGTCTCTGGAGGGATAGATCATGAAAGTCAGCATGGAGCGCGGGGCCCTGCTCAAGGCGGTGAGCCAGGCCCAGTCCGTGGTCGAGCGGCGCAACACCATTCCGATCCTCGCCAACGTGCTGATCGAGGCCGAGGGCGATACCGGTCAGTTCCGCGCGACCGACCTCGATATCGAGGTGGTCGACAAGGCCCCGGCCCAGGTGGAGCGCGCGGGTGCCACGACCGTGTCGGCGGTGACGCTGCACGAGATCGTCCGCAAACTGCCCGATGGCGCGCTGGTCACGCTGACCGAAGACAGCGCTGCGGGGCGTCTGACGGTCGAGGCGGGACGCTCCAACTTCTCGCTCGCCACCCTGCCGCGCGAAGACTTCCCGGTCATGGCGACTTCGGAATACGCCTCGAACTTCTCGATCAAGGCGGCCGTGTTGCGGCGCCTCTTCGACAAGTCGAAATTCGCGATCTCGACCGAAGAGACGCGCTATTATCTGAACGGCGTCTACATGCATGTCTCCGAAACGGCGGATGGCCGCGCCTTGCGCTGCGTCGCGACCGACGGCCACCGCCTTGCGCGCATAGACGCGGACCTGCCCGCGGGCGCCGAGGACATGCCCGGCGTGATCGTGCCGCGCAAGACCGTGGGCGAGCTGCGCAAGCTTCTTGATGATGACGACATGGATATCGCGGTGTCGGTCTCCGAGACCAAGGTGCGCTTCGCGACGCCCGACATCACCCTGACCTCCAAGGTCATCGACGGCACCTTCCCGGATTACACCCGCGTCATCCCGCAGGCGAACACCAAGCGGCTGGAAGTGGATGCGTCCGAGTTCGCCAAGGCCGTGGATCGTGTGTCGACCGTGTCCTCCGAACGCTCCCGCGCGGTGAAGCTGCAGCTTGACGAGGACCGTCTGGTCCTGTCGGTGAACGCCCCCGACAGCGGCGCCGCCGAAGAGGAGCTGGCCGTGGCCTATGGCGACGAGCGGCTGGAGATCGGCTTCAACGCGAAATACCTCCTTGAGATCGCAAGCCAGGTGGATCGCGAAAACGCCGTCTTCATGTTCAATTCGGCGGGCGATCCGACCCTGATGCGCGAAGGCACCGATGAAAGCGCGGTCTATGTGGTGATGCCGATGCGGGTGTGACCCCTGCCGCGATTGCCAGAGCCTCAGGCCCCGCGTCCCGCGCGGGGCCTTTGCTTTTCCGGACGGAGCGTCTTTAAAGCCGCATATGACCCTCGCGCTTCAGACGCTCACCCTGTCGCATTTCCGCTCGCACCGGCGGGCCGAGATGGCCGTGGACGCGCGGCCTGTCGCCATTTTCGGGCCGAACGGGGCGGGCAAGACGAACCTTCTGGAGGCCGTATCGCTGTTTTCGCCGGGCCGGGGGATGCGGCGTGCCTCCGCGCAGGACATGACGCGCAGGCCCGAGGCGCTGGGCTGGAAGGTGGGCGGCATCGTCGCCGGACCCGAAGGGCGGGCCGAGGTGGCGTTCCTGTCAGAGGCGGGACAACCCCGACAGGTGCGCATCGACGAGAAGCTGCAGCCGCAGACGGCGTTGGGCCGGATCGCGCGGGTGCTGTGGCTGGTGCCTTCCATGGACCGGCTCTGGATCGAGGGGGCAGAGGGGCGTCGGCGGTTCCTCGACCGAATGACGCTGTCCTTCTTTCCCGACCATGCCGAGGCGAGTCTCGACTACGAGAAAGCCATGCGGGACAGGAACCGACTTCTTAAGGATCAGGTCCGGGACGCGCATTGGTATCGCGCGCTCGAGGCGCAGATGGCGCGCACGGGCGCCGCGATCGACGCCAACCGCCGCGCCGCGCTGGCGCGCCTGGCCGCCGCCCAGCAGGACGCCGAGACGGCCTTTCCGGCGGCCACGCTGGCGCTTGTGCACACGGACAGCGACATGCCCGACACAGAGGCCGCCTTTGCCGAGGCGCTGGCCGCCTCGCGTCCGCGCGATCTGATGGCGGGGCGCACGCTTGTGGGTCCGCACCGTGCCGATCTGATGGGCACCTATGCGGCGAAAGATGTGCCCGCGTCCGACTGTTCCACGGGCGAGCAGAAGGCGCTTCTGATCTCGCTCATCCTGTCGAATGCGCGCGCCATCGCCGCGGATTTCGGGGCGCCGCCGCTCTTGCTGCTTGATGAGGTGGCCGCGCATCTCGATGCAGGGCGCCGCGAGGCCCTTTACGCGGAAGTCACGGGCTTGGGCGCACAGGCCTGGATGACGGGTACCGGCCCGGAATTGTTCGAAGAACTCGGCCCGCAGGCGCAATACATCGAAGTGACCGAGGCAGACGGCGAAAGCCGCGTGACACAGAAGGACCGCCCATGACGCTGGGGCTGACGGAACTCACACTCTATGCGGGCGCGCTCCTGATCCTGTTCCTGACCCCCGGTCCGGTCTGGGTCGCGCTTGTGGCGCGGGCGCTCTCGGGCGGCTTTCACGCCGCATGGCCCCTGGCGCTGGGTGTTGTGGTGGGCGATATGCTCTGGCCGTTCCTGGCCATTCTGGGCGTCAGCTGGATCCTGTCGGTCTATGGCGGCTTCATCGAGGCGCTGCGCTGGGTCGCGGCGCTGACCTTCATCGTCATGGGGACGCTGATCCTGCGCAACGCGGATGCGGACCTGTCGGGCGACAGCCGTCTGACGCGGCCCGGCATGTGGGCGGGTTTCGTCGCGGGACTGGCCGTTATCATCGGCAACCCGAAGGCCATCCTGTTCTACATGGGCATGTTGCCCGGCTTCTTCGACATCACCCGCGTCACCTGGGCCGACATGGCGGTGATCTCGGTGATTTCCGCGGTTGTGCCGCTTGTCGGCAACCTGATGCTGGCGCTGTCCATCGACCGGGTGAAGCGGCTTTTGTCGAGCCCGCGGGCGGTCCGTCGGACCAATATCACGGCGGGTTGGCTTCTGATCGCGGTGGGCTGCGTGATCCCCTTCACCTGAGCCGCAAAATATGGGGCAATGGCGTGACATTCCCCACCAGAATTCGTATAAATCGCGGGAAAAGAACAAGGAAAATTCCCATGGCAGAGAGCACCGGCGCGCCCGAAGAATACGGCGCGGGATCTATCAAGGTTCTCAAGGGCTTGGAGGCCGTTCGCAAGCGCCCCGGCATGTATATCGGCGACACGGACGACGGCTCGGGCCTGCATCACATGGTCTACGAGGTTGTCGATAACGGCATCGACGAGGCGCTGGCCGGTCATGCCACCCGCGTGAACGTCAAACTGCACGCCGATAACAGCGTGTCCGTGTCCGATAACGGGCGCGGCATCCCGGTCGATATCCACGAGGAAGAAGGCGTCTCCGCGGCCGAGGTCATCATGACCCAGCTGCATGCGGGCGGGAAGTTCGACCAGAATTCCTACAAGGTCTCGGGCGGCCTGCACGGTGTGGGCGTTTCGGTGGTGAACGCGCTCTCGGACTGGCTGGAGCTGCGCATCTGGCGCAACGGGCGCGAGCATGTCGCACGCTTCGAACGCGGCGAGACGGTGGAGCATCTGAAGGATGTGGGCGACGCGAACGGCCAGCAGGGCACCGAAGTGCGCTTCCTGGCTTCCACCACGACCTTCTCGAACCTCGATTACGATTTCCACACGCTCGAAAAGCGACTGCGCGAACTGGCCTTCCTGAACTCCGGCGTGCGCATCGTGCTGGAAGACGAACGCCCCGCGGAACCGCTACGCACGGAGCTGTTCTACGAAGGCGGCGTGAAGGAATTCGTCAAATATCTCGACCGGTCCAAATCGCCGATGATGTCCGAACCGATCTACATGACCGGCGAACGCGACGGCATCGGCGTCGAAGTGGCGATGTGGTGGAACGACAGCTACCATGAGAACGTGCTGCCTTTCACGAACAACATCCCCCAGCGGGATGGCGGCACCCATATGGCGGGCTTCCGGGGCGCGCTGACGCGGACGCTGACGAAATACGCGCAGGAATCCGGGATCGCCAAGAAGGAAAAGATCAGCTTCACGGGCGACGATGCCCGCGAGGGCCTGACATGCGTGCTGTCGGTTAAGGTGCCCGATCCGAAATTCTCGTCCCAGACCAAGGACAAGCTTGTGTCCTCCGAGGTGCGGCCCGCGGTCGAGGGTCTGATGAACGAAAAGCTGTCCGAGTGGTTCGAGGAAAATCCCAACGAGGCCAAGATGATCGTCGGCAAGATCGTCGAGGCCGCGATGGCACGCGAAGCGGCGCGAAAGGCCCGCGAACTGACCCGGCGCAAGACCGCGATGGACGTGAACTTCCTGGCCGGAAAGCTCAAGGATTGTTCGGAAAAGGACCCCTCCAAGACCGAGCTGTTCATCGTCGAGGGGGACAGCGCCGGCGGCTCCGCGCAGACCGGACGTGACCGGGGCACGCAGGCGATCCTGCCGCTCAAGGGCAAGATCCTGAACGTCGAACGCGCGCGCTTCGACCGCATGCTGTCGAGCCAGGAGATCGGCAACCTCGTCATGGCGCTCGGCACCGGGATCGGCCGCGACGAATTCGACATCTCGAAGCTGCGCTACCACAAGATCGTTCTGATGACCGACGCGGATGTCGACGGCGCGCATATCCGCACGCTGCTTCTGACCTTCTTCTACCGTCAGATGCCCGAACTGATCGAGGGCGGCTACCTCTACATCGCGCAGCCGCCGCTCTACAAAGTCTCGCGCGGCAAATCCGAAGTGTACCTGAAGGACACGCCCGCGCTTGAGGATTACCTGATCCAGCAGGGCACCGAAGGCGCCATCCTGCAGCAGGGCAACGGCGAGGAAATCACCGGCACGGACCTTGTCCGCGTCGTCGACGAGGCGCGGCAACTGAAGCGCGTGCTCGACGCCTTCCCGACCCATTATCCGCGCCGCATCCTGGAACAGGCGGCCATTGCGGGCGCCTTCGTGCCCGGCGCGGTCGATGCGGACCTGCAGGGCGTTGCCAACCGGGTGGCCGAACGGCTCGACCTGATCGCGGTCGAGTACGAGAAGGGCTGGCAGGGTCGGATCACCCAGGATCGCGGCATCCGCCTTGCGCGGATCCTGCGCGGCGTCGAAGAGGTGCGCACGCTCGACGGTACGATGCTGCGCTCGGGCGAGGCGCGCCGCACCGGCAGCTTCACCGAGGCGCTGCGCGCGGTCTATGGCAGCCCCGCCTTCCTGCAACGCAAGGAGCGGCGTCAGGTGATCCACGGCCCGCTCGATCTGCTGGAGGCGATCCTCGAGGAGGGCGAGAAGGGCAACCAGCTTCAGCGCTACAAGGGCCTGGGCGAGATGAACCCCGATCAGCTGTGGGAAACAACGCTAGACCCGGACGCGCGCACGCTTCTGCGCGTCGATGTCGAGGACATGGCCGAGGCGGACGATCTGTTCACCAAGCTCATGGGCGACGTCGTCGAACCGCGGCGCGATTTCATCCAGCAGAATGCGCTGAGCGTGGAGAACCTGGATTTTTGAGGTGGTGTAGG
>CAZTEV010000130.1:0-7527 GCA_964612785.1 uncultured Roseivivax sp.
CCGCAGGGCGAGGTCAGCGCGCGGGAAAAGAGCCCGGTGAACTTGCCCTCGATGTCGAAGAACCGGATTTCGCGGAAATTGAACAGCCGCCCGTAGAAGTCGAACCACTTGTCCATATTTCCCTTGAAGACATTGTGGGTCAGGTGGTCGAGATACCAGAAGCCCACGCCTTCGGGCTTCGAGGTGGCGATCCAGTCGAACTCCGCGTTATAGGGCGAGGTCGCATAATACTGATCGGTGAAATAAATGAGCGAGCCGCCGATGCCGCGGATCGCGGGCCAGTCCACGGTCTTATCATCGCCCTCATAGGGCTCCGCCCCCCGGGCGACCGCATGATCGAAAGCGTGCTGCGCGTCGCGCACCCGCCAGGCCATCGAGGGCGCGCAGGGTCCGTGCTCTTCGACGAAACGCGCGGCGAAACTGCCCGGTTCGGCATTCAGAACATAGGTGATGTCGCCCTGCTGCCAAAGCTCGACCGCGCGGGTCTTGTGATTGGCGACATGGGTGTAGCCCATCTTGGTGAAGACATCGCGCAGCGCCTCCGGATCGGGATGGGCGAATTCGACGAATTCGAACCCGTCCGTGCCGGCGGGGTTTTCGGGTGTGATCTGCGCCTGCGGGGCGTCATGGGGGAAGGGGCCCATCTGTCTCTCCTCTGCTGTCGTGCGGCGAGCCTATCGCGGACATCATGCGACATGCGCGCGATATGATGCGCCAAAGACCGATTGTGCGCGGGATTTTTGCGCGATAGGCTTTCCACATGACCGATACCCGCATCGATCTGGACGAGACCGATACCCGCCTCCTCGCCGCACTGCAGGAGGATGCGCACCTGACGGCCGAGGCTTTGGGCGCGCGGCTCAACCTGTCGCCCAGTCAGGCCGGGCGCCGTCGGCAGCGGCTTGAGAAGATCGGCGCGATCCGGGGCTACCGTGCCGATCTCGACCCCGAACGGCTGGGCCTTGCAGTGCAGGCCTTCATTCAGGTGAGCCTCGGCAGTCACGGCGCCGATCAATCCCGGGCCTTCGCGCGGCTTTGCGCCACCCGCACCGAGATCGTGTCGGCCTGGACCCTGACCGGCGAGGCGGATTACCTCCTTCGGGTCTATGCGCCCGATCTGCGCGGGCTGCACCGCCTGATCCACGACGTTCTGCTGAGCCATCCGTCGGTGGCACGGGTGCAGAGCCAGATCGTCATGGACCAGCTCAAGCGCGACGCCCCCCTGCCCGTCTGAGCGCGACCGCCTGCCCCTTGCATGTCCGTGCTGCAGGCGCAGAATGATCCCAAGCCCCGAAGGAGCCGTCGCCCATGGAAACATTTCTGTTCCAAGCCTCGATCTACCTGGGCGCGGCGGTCATTGCCGTGCCCATCGCGGCGCGGCTGGGATTCGGCTCGGTGCTGGGATACCTCGCCGCCGGTCTGGTGATCGGCCCGGTCCTGGGCCTTGTCACCGCGACCGAGGATCTTCAGCACTTTGCCGAATTCGGCGTCGTCATGATGCTGTTCATCATCGGGCTCGAGCTTGAGCCGAAGACGCTGTGGGACATGCGGCACAAGCTGGTGGGCCTCGGCGGGCTGCAGGTCAGCGTGACGACGCTTGCGGTCACGGGGCTTGTCATGCTGACGGGCTATGCTTGGCAGACCGCGCTGGCGATCGGGTTGATCTTCGCGCTGTCCTCCACCGCCATTGTGCTGCAGACCCTGACCGAGAAGCGGCTTATCCAGACAAGCGGCGGGCGCTCCACCTTCTCGGTGCTGCTGACGCAGGATATCGCGGTGATCCCGATGCTCGTCCTGATACCGCTTCTGGCGGTGGCCACACCCGCGCGGCTCAACCCCGACGGCTCCATCGGGGTGGGCCAGGGCGAGGATGCGCACCATTCCATGAGCCTCGTCGAGGGGCTGCCGGGCTGGGGCGTGACGCTGGTCACGCTGGGCGCCATCGCGGCGATCATCCTCGCAGGCATCTACCTGACAGGCCCGGTCTTCCGCTTCATCCACCGCGCCCGCCTGCGCGAGATGTATACCGCGGTCGCCCTCCTGATCGTGTTAGGCATCGCCTTCCTGATGATCCTCGTGGGCCTCTCGCCCGCGCTGGGGACGTTCCTCGCGGGCGTGGTGCTGGCCAATTCGGAATTCCGGCACGAGCTTGAATCGGACATCGAGCCGTTCAAGGGCCTCCTGCTGGGCCTGTTCTTCATCACCGTGGGCGCGGGCATCTCCTTCGACACGTTCTTCGCGGCGCCCTTCCTGATCCTCGCGCTGACGCTGGGGATGATGACACTGAAGGGCCTCATCCTCTACGCGCTCGGCGTGATCTTCGGACTGACTGGCAAGGACCGCTGGCTCTTCACGCTTGGGCTTGCCCAGGCGGGCGAGTTCGGCTTCGTCCTCGTCTCCTTCTCACTCCAGCAGAACGTTCTGACCGAGGCCCTGGGCGAGCGTATTCTTCTGATCATCGCCCTGTCGATGCTGTTCACGCCACTGGTGTTCATGGCCTACGAACAGCTGTCCAAGCGGATGGCTGTGGACGAGACAGGCCGCGAGCATGACGAGATCGACAAGACCGCACCCGTGATCATCGCAGGCATCGGGCGGTTCGGGCAGATCGTGAACCGGATGCTGCAATCCACAGGCTTCGAGACGGTGGTGATCGACCACGACATCGAGACGATCCAGACCATGCGCCGCTTCGGCTTCAAGGGCTTCTTCGGCGATCCGACGCGGCCCGACCTGCTGCATGCCGCCGGGATCGAGAAGGCGCGCGTGCTGTGCGTAGCGCTCGACGATCCGAAGGCCACGTCGAAGATCGTGGCCTATGCGCGGCGGCTGCGCGGGGACGAGATCCACATCGTCGCCCGCGCCCGCGACCGCACCCATGTCTACGAGCTCTATCAGGCCGGGGCGAATGACATCGTGCGCGAGCTCTTCGACAGCTCGCTGCGCGCGGGCCGCTATGTGCTGGAGAATATGGGGCTCACGGAATTCGAGGCGGCGGAGGCCGAAAAGACTTTCTTCCACCACGACCGGATGACCGTGCGCGAGCTGGCCCAGCACTGGAAGCCCGGCCTGCCCGCCAGCCAGAACGAGCCCTACATTGCCCGCGCCAAGGAGCTGGAGAAGGATCTCGAAACCGCCCTTCTGTCGGCGCTGGAAAGCCAGGCCAACCGGACCGAACCGGACAAGACGTGAAAAGGCCGCGCCCGGTGTCGGGCACGGCCTTCATCTCGGGTCTGGCAGGCGCGGATCAGGCGGCGGCGCGCGAGATCAGAACATCGTCCACCTGCTTGGCCGCGGCGACTTCGTCCCCGCCGGAGACAGCGGCGATTTCACGGGTCAGACGCTCCAACGCGGCCTCGTACAGCTGACGCTCGGAATAGCTTTGCTCGCGCTGATCGTCGGCACGGTGCAGGTCGCGCACCACTTCCGCAATCGCGATCAGATCGCCGGAATTGATCTTCTGTTCGTATTCCTGAGCCCGGCGCGACCACATGGCCTTCTTGACCTTGGCCTTGCCCTTGAGCGTCTTCATCGCCTGGCTGACCACATCGGGCGAGGAGAGCGAGCGCATGCCCACCTCGGTCGCCTTGTGGGTCGGCACGCGGAGGGTCATCTTGTCCTTCTCGAAGGAAATCACGAACAGCTCGAGCTTGATGCCCGCAATCTCCTGCTCCTCGATCGACATGATCTGGCCCACGCCATGGGCGGGATACACCACGTAATCGTTCGGACGGAATTCAGACTTGTTCGACTTCGACATTTGGCTTCCTTAAGCAGCGCGCCTTGACCATGACCGGGCCCCAGCCCCGCGGCACAAAAGAAGCGAGCGGAAAACCCAATTTCCGTTCACTTCATGAGACCACAGGATTTATGAATGGGTGCAGACGCCCCGGAACTGATATGGGTACAGCGCTTTCATTAGAAGATAAGCATAGCACAAAAATGCAGCATTTCCCAGCGCGCTGTCGCGGCCGGGAATTGCACTTCACGAACAAGGACTTACCCCGCGCTCTTCACGTCGGGCGCCCCGCATTTTGCTGCACTGCGCGAATCGCGCTCAGCCGCCTTCGCCGGGCGCTTCAGAGAAGTATTTCTCCAGCTTGCCCTCTTCGCCGTCCCGCTCTTCGGCTTCGGGCAGCGGGTCCTTCTTGGTGATGATGACCGGCCACATTTCCGAATACTTGCGGTTGAACTCCACCCATTTCTCGGCCTCGGGCTCGGTGTCCGGGCGGATCGCATCGGCGGGGCATTCCGGCTCGCAGACGCCGCAATCGATGCATTCGTCGGGATGGATCACCAGCATGTTCTCACCCTCGTAGAAGCAATCCACGGGGCAGACCTCGACGCAATCGGTGTATTTGCAGCCAATGCAGGCGTCGTTGACGATATAGGTCATGGAAGCATCCGTATCTGTGTCGGAGGGACAGCTAGACCAAGCCCCCCCATCATTCAAGCGCCTCACGACGGGTTTGATCGAGCAGCCGGCGGTCGCGCTTCGTGGGCCGCCCGCCTTCGTCGAACCGGGGCACATGCGGCTGCGGCTCACGCGGGCGCGGCTGTGGCGGATCGAGGTCCTCGTAGAGCGTTTGCGCCTCGGGCGCGGGGCCGCGCCGCTCTCCGGGCGCGAGCACGCGGATGACGCGGACGTGATCGTCCTTCGGAAAGGTCAGCACATCGCCCGGCCCCACCTGCACGGCGGGTTTGGCCACAGGCTGCGCGTTGAGCCGCACCCGCCCAGACGCCACGAGCTTCGTGGCCAGGCTGCGCGTCTTGAAGAAGCGCGCATGCCAGAGCCACTTGTCGATGCGGATACGCTCAGACATGCGCGCGTCCTGTTTCTTCAAAGAAACAGGACGCGTTTTTTGAAAAAACGCGGGCCGCGGGGCCGGTCACGACTTGCCCTTGAACCCCTGCAGCGCTGCGGCGAAGGGGTTGTCGGGGTCGATCTTGTCCTTCTTCTGCGGACGGGCCTCGAAGCTCTGGGGCTTTTTCGGACCACCATCGCGCGGGCCCTTGCCCTTGGGCTTTCCCTTGCCCTTGGACAAGCCGCCGCGACCGCGCCCCTGCCCTTGCGGCTTGGCGCCGCCCCCGCGGTTGCGGGTGCCCTGCCAGGTGAAGGTGTAGAAGATTTCCATCTCGGGCCCGGCCACGTCGGCATCGGGCGCCGTGCCGATGGGCGTTTCCTCGCCCGAGACCGCATCGACCGGTGCCTCGTCCTGCGGCTGCGCGGGCTCGGCGGCGATCGGTGCCTCGCCGTGATCGGTGATGGCCTGGGCGTTATTACTGGCCGGGGCGGGTGTGTCCTCGCCCGTGACGGCGCCCGGCTCCACGGCATCGGGCTGGCCCGCATCGAAGACGGGCGCATCGGCTTCGGGCGCGCCTTCAGGCGTGTCGGCGGCAGGCACCTGGGCCTCATGCGCCTGCCCCTCATCGGTCGGCACGACCTGATCGACGGCCTTTTCCTTGACGCGCTCGCCCTTCTCGGCCCGGTAGCCCAGACCCTCCATCAGATCCGCGAACTGCTCCAGCGTCAGGCCCGTGATCGACAGCATGTCGGCCTTGGCCTCGAACCCGCCGCGGCTGTCCTCGCCGCGCAGCATGTCGGCGAGCCGCTCCAGCATATCGATGCGGATGGCCCGCTTGCCCGCGCGGCGATAGCCCATCGTGGTGAAGGCGTCGTTGGAGGTTCCCGCCTCCGCGGGCACCGTCACCAGACCCGGTGGCGGCGCTTCGGGGAAGACGTCATGGCCCTGCGCGAGGCTCCAGAGCACGAGACGCAGGCGCGTCGGCGCAGGCTTCAGCAGAAGCGGCATGAAAATGGTGAACTGACCGAAGCGGATTCCATGCTTGCGCAGCGCGCCCCGGGCATCCTGATCGAGCGCCTTGACGTCCTGCGCCACCAATCCGCGCGGCAGCACGCCCATCGCCTCGACCATGCGGAAGGCGAACCCCTTGGCGAGGCCCGTCAGCGTCTCGTCGCGCTGCATGGCGACAAGCGGCTCGAACAGCGTGGCGACCTTGCGGTCGATGAAGTGCTGCAAGCGGCGCTCCACCTTCTGGCGCACGTCCGGGCCTGCCTCGTCATCGACAAAGGCCACCACGCGGGGCTTGAGCGCGTCATCGCCCTTCTCGAGCTTGCCGACCGCCTGCTCGCCCCACATCAGGCCACCCTGTTCGGTGAAATCGATCTCCGTATCGGGCGCGTTGTAGAACCGGTCCGCGCGCAGATGGAAATGCGGGCTGAGCGCCTGGAGCGACGCGGTCTTCAGCGTCTTGGCCTCCTGCCCCTGCGCGTCCTTGTCCTGACGGAACCGGAACCCTTCGAGCCTGCCGACGAATTCGCCTTCGACGGTCACTTCACCTTTGTCGTTCACTTCGGCCAAAAGGGCCTCCTTTTGCTTCAACCGGCGAAGGAGCACGCTCGTCCGCCGGTCAACGAATCTCTGCGTCAGACGCTCATGCAGCGCGTCCGACACCCTGTCTTCTACCGCCCGGGTGCGGTCGCGCCAATGCTCTTCATCCCCGACCCAGCCTTTGCGCTGCGCGACATACGTCCATGTGCGGATATACGCCAACCGTTTCGACAATGTGTCGATATCGCCGTCGGTACGATCAATCCGGTGCACTTGCCGGGCCAGGAAATCATCGGGCACACGCCCCTTCTCGTGCAGATACCCGAAGATAACGTCGAGCAGCCCCGCATGTTCCGCATGGCTGATGCCGCGGAAATCGGGGATCCGGCAGACATCCCACAAGAGCTGGACCGAGCGCACATCCGACGCCCGCGCCCGCACCTCGGCCCGGGTCGCCAATTCTTTCAGCGCCTGAAGGTCATCGGCCTCCCGCGCCTTGATCAGGATCGGATCGTCGGTGCCCGCCTCGAGCGAGCCGATCAGCGCGTCGATCGAACCGAAGGACAGTTTGGCATTGCGCCAGTTGAGCTTGCGGATGGGGGTGAAGCGGTGGTTGCAGATGGCCTCCGCCACGTCCTCGGTCAGCGGCGGCGCCTCGCCGGTGACGCCGAAGGTGCCATCCGACATGCCCCGGCCCGCGCGCCCCGCGATCTGCGCCAGCTCGTTGGGCGCCAGCGGGCGCATGCGCCGCCCGTCGAACTTCGTCAGCGACGAGAACGCGATGTGATCGATATCGAGGTTGAGCCCCATCCCGATGGCATCGGTGGCCACCAGGTAGTCGACCTCGCCGTTCTGGTAGAGCGCGACCTGCGCGTTGCGCGTCCGCGGGCTCAGCGCCCCCATGACCACCGCAGCGCCACCCTTCTGACGGCGCAGCAATTCCGCGATGGCATATACATTTTCAACCGAAAACCCGACAATTGCGGATCTGGGGCGCAGTCTGCTTATCTTTTTGGAACCAAGATAGGAAAGCTGGCTCATCCGCTCCCGGCTCACGAACTCGCAGCCCGGGACCAGCGCGGCAATCGGGCCGCGCATCGTGTCCGAACCCATGAACAGCGTCTCGTGCGTGCCGCGCATGCGCAGCAGCCGGTCGGTGAAGACGTGCCCGCGT
>CAZTEV010000131.1:0-7517 GCA_964612785.1 uncultured Roseivivax sp.
ATCATGATCTCGGCCAGCCACAACCCGGCCCAGGACAACGGCATCAAGTTCTTCGGCCCCGACGGGTTCAAACTGTCCGACGAGGCCGAGCTCGAGATCGAGGCCCTGGTCGAAGCGGGCGTGGCACCCGCCCAGCCCGGCAATATCGGCCGCGCGCGCCGGATCGACGATGGCCGTTTCCGTTACCAGGAACGGGTGAAATCGAGCTTCCCGCAGGGCATGCGCCTCGACGGGATGAAGATCGTGATCGATTGCGCCAACGGCGCCGCCCATCGCGCCGCGCCGGAAATCCTGTGGGAACTCGGCGCGGAGGTGATCCCCATGGGCGTCTCGCCCGATGGCTACAACATCAACGAAGGCTGCGGCTCCACCAAGCCCCAGGCTGCGGCAGACCGCGTGGTGGCCGAAGGCGCCGATATGGGCATCTGCCTTGATGGCGATGCGGACCGGATCGTCATCATCGACGAGACTGGCGCGGTGGCCGATGGCGACCAGCTGATGGCCCTGATGGCAGCCCGCTGGGCCGAGGAAGACCGCCTGCACGACGGCACGCTCGTGGCGACCGTGATGTCCAATCTCGGGCTCGAACGCTTCCTCGAAGCGCGCGGCCTGAAACTGATGCGCACGGGCGTCGGCGACCGCTACGTCGTGGAGGCGATGCGCCGCGGCGGCTGGAACCTGGGCGGTGAGCAATCGGGCCATATCGTGATGACCGATTACGCCACGACCGGCGACGGGCTGATGGCCGGGCTGCAATTCCTGGCCGAGATGGTCCGCTCGGGCAAACCCGCCAGCACGCTTGTGAAAACCTTCGAAAAGGTGCCGCAGCTTCTGAAGAATGTCCGCTTCGCGCCGGGCGCGGCCCCGCTGGAGCTGGCGCAGGTCAAGACCCGCATTGAGGAGGCGGAGGCGACGCTCGGAGCCAAGGGCCGCCTCCTTATTCGCAAATCGGGGACCGAGCCGCTCATCCGCGTCATGGCCGAATGCGAGGACGAGACGCTGCTGAGCCAGGTCGTGAACGGCGTGGTCGAGGAAATCGAAAGCGCCGCCTGATCCTTCGCCCCAATCACATCCCGCCCGGCGCGCCCTCCTTTCGCGCCCGGGCGGGTCCCGCATTAGGGCGCCCGCGCCAGCCGAACATCGATCAGCGCAGCCCCTTTGTGCTTCACCTTTCTGAAAAAACGCAAACGCGCGCTCTCCACCCCGCGCGCGGCCCGGGGCAATGCGGCACCCCTCCTCCCGAACGAAAAAAGCCGCGCCCAAGGCGCGGCCTGTCCCGACATCGGCCGCGCGGCCCGCAAGGGCCGCGCGCGGATCGGCCCGGGCGCAGCCCGGGTCGATCCACTTACATGGCGCGCCCGTAGATCTGCGCGATCCGGGTGATGGCCTGTTCGGGCGGCAATTCCTCGCTCTCGCCCGTGCGGCGCGAGGTCAGCTCCACCACACCGTTCTTCAGCCCGCGCGGGCCCACGGTGATCCGCCAGGGCAGGCCGATCAGGTCCATCGTGGCGAACTTGGCCCCTGCCCGTTCGTCGCGATCGTCGTAAAGCGGCTCGAGCCCCAGCGTCACCAGGCTGTCGTAAAGCGCCTGACAGGCCGCGTCGGCCTCCGTATCCCCCTGTTTCAGGTTCACGATCCCTGCATGGAAGGGCGTCACGCCTTCGGGCCAGATGATGCCCTTGTCGTCATGGCTCGCCTCTATGATCGCCCCCACGAGGCGGCTCACGCCGATGCCGTGGCTGCCCATATGCACGGGCACGCGGTTGCCGTCCTGATCGACGACCTTGGCGCCCATCGCGTCGGAATACTTGGTGCCGAAATAGAAGATCTGGCCCACTTCGATCCCGCGGGCCGAGCGGCGCCGCTCTTTGGGAATGGCATTGAAGAGCGCCTCGTCATGGGTCTCGTCGGTGCGGGCATAGCGCGAGGTGAATTCCTCGAGCACCGCTTGGCACTGGGCCACGTCGTCATAGTCGATCTTCCGGTCGCCGAAGCGCAGATCGGTGATCTCGCTGTCGTAGAAGACCTCCGACTCGCCCGTCTCGGCCAGCACCAGGAACTCATGCGTATCGTCGCCGCCGATGGGCCCGGAATCCGCGCGCATCGGGATCGCCTGCAGGCCCATCCGTTCATAGCTGCGCAGGTAGCTGACGAGGTGACGGTTATAGGCGTGCAGCGCGTCCTCTTTCGTCAGATCGAAATTGTAGCCGTCCTTCATCAGGAATTCGCGGCCGCGCATGACGCCGAAGCGCGGGCGGCGCTCGTCGCGGAATTTCCACTGGATGTGGTAGAGCGTCAGCGGCAGATCCTTGTAGCTCGACACATGGGACCGGAAGATGTCGGTGATCATCTCCTCGTTGGTCGGACCATAAAGCATGTCGCGCTCGTGCCGGTCGGTGATGCGCAGCATTTCCGGCCCGTAGGCGTCATAGCGCCCCGATTCCCGCCACAGATCGGCCGATTGCAGCGTCGGCATCAGCATCGGGATATGACCCGCGCGCTGCTGCTCTTCATGCACGATGGCCTCGATGTTGCGCAGCACCTTGTAGCCCAGCGGCAGCCAGGAATAGATCCCCGCGGAGGCCTGCTTGATCATGCCCGCGCGCAGCATCAGCCGGTGCGAGACGATCTGCGCCTCGGCGGGCGTCTCCTTCAGAACGGGCAGGAAATATCGGCTCAGGCGCATGGGGCGCGCTCCTTCTCGTGCGTCACGTCGTTCGCGCATCGGTGTATGAAAGGCCTGCTATCTGCACAAGAGGCCGTGCTGCCATGGGGGCGAAAACCCAGGCCCGCGCCGATCCGCCGCCTGCGCGATGCCGCATTGCCGCAAATGCGCCATAGCCTCTGCCGAGATTGACAAAACCGCGCCCGCATCCCATCCCCGAGGGATTGCAACCGGGCGCCAAAGCCCCGACATTCAAGCCATTCCGGCGAAAGCGATCTTCATGAGCCTGCCCGTCAGAGACCAGCTGAAATATTGGGGGATCGGCTTTCTGATCCTCTCGGTCGTGCTGTGGTTTCTGGGCGACGTGCTGCTGCCCTTCATTCTGGGCGCGGCGATTGCCTATTTCCTCGATCCCATCGCCGACCGGCTGGAGGCGGCGGGCACATCGCGGGCGCTGGCAACCGCGATCATCACGATCTGCGCGATCCTGATCTTCGTGCTGATGGCGCTGCTGGTGATCCCGACGCTGGTGCGCCAGACCGGGCAGCTGATCAACGTCGCGCCCGAGCTCATGCGCAATCTGCAGGAATTCCTGACCGCGCGCTTCCCCGAGCTGATGGCGGGCGACGGGGTGGTCCGGGACACGCTGCAAAGCATCGGCCAGACGATCCGCGACAAGGGCGGGCAGCTGCTGCAGACCGCCCTGTCCTCGGCCGCGTCGCTTCTGAACGTGGTGCTGCTGTTCGTGATCGTGCCGGTCGTGTCGGTCTATCTGCTGCTTGACTGGGACAATATGGTGGCCCGCGTCGACGAGCTTCTGCCGCGCGAACATGTGGATACGATCCGCATGCTCGCACGGGATATCGACCATGTGCTGTCGTCCTTCGTGCGCGGCATGGGAACGGTCAGCCTGATCCTCGGCATCTATTATGCGGTGGCGTTGATGCTGGTGGGGCTGCAATTCGGCCTGGTCGTGGGGGTGGTCGCGGGGCTTCTGACCTTCATCCCCTATGTGGGCGCCATCGTGGGCGGAGTCCTGGCGATCGGACTTGCGCTGTTCCAGTTCTGGGGCGAGTGGATCTGGATCGCGGCGGTCTGGGCAATCTTCCAGTCCGGTCAGTTCATCGAGGGCAATCTGCTGACCCCGAAACTCGTGGGCGACTCGGTCGGGCTGCACCCGGTCTGGCTGCTGCTGGCGATGTCGGTCTTCGGATCGCTCTTCGGCTTCGTGGGGCTTCTGGTGGCGGTTCCGGTCGCGGCGGCCATCGGCGTGATCGCGCGCTTCCTCGTGACCCGCTACAAGTCGAGCCGCCTTTACCAGGGCGATGGCGGGGCATCGGGCGAATGAGCATGAGCGAACAGCTGCCCCTCATCCTGCCTGCGCGCACGGCGCTGGGACGCGGCGATTTCTTCGTGGCCGAGGCCAATGCCCTGGCGCTGGCCGAGATCGACGCCTGGCGGCGCTGGCCCGCGGGCAAGCTGGTGCTTGTGGGCCCGCCCGGATCGGGCAAGACCCACCTCGCCCATGTCTGGGCGGCCGAAAGCGGCGCGCGGATCCTGCCCGCCTCGCGGCTGGCCACGGCCGACATCCCCGCCATGGCCGCAGGCCCCATCGTGGTCGAGGATGCGCCGCGGATCGCGGGCGACGGAGAGGCCGAAGAAGCCCTGTTCCATCTGCACAATCTGGCCCTCGCCGAGGGTCACCCCCTTCTGATCACAGCCGATGCGCCGCCGTCCCGCTGGACGCTTGCCCTGCCCGATCTGGCCAGCCGGATGCAGGGCAGCCCCGTCGCGCGGCTGGGTCCGCCCGACGACATGCTGCTCTCGGCGGTCTTGGCCAAGCTGTTCATGGATCGCCAGATCGCGCCCGCGCCCAATGTCATCTCCTATCTGACCCATCACATGCCGCGCAGCTTCGAGATGGCGCGTCAGCTCGTCGATGCCATCGACGCGCGGTCGCTGGGATTGCAGCGGCGCGTCACAAGGCCCCTTGCCATCGACGTGTTGAACGCGTTGACTCATGCCCATGCAGAAGACGATCAGAGCCGACACGGAACCGTCACAGACCGCCCCTAAAGAGGCGGCCATGAGCAATGCCGATTTCCTGAAGGCGCCGCGTCCCGCGCCCGTCACCCTGGACGATTTCGATCCCGACGGTCCGGATCGCTTCTTCAACCGCGAACTCAGCTGGCTGGGCTTCAACTGGCGCGTGCTGGAGGAGGCGGAGAACCCCAAGGTGCCGCTTCTAGAGCGGGTGCGCTTCCTGTCGATCTCGGCCTCGAACCTCGACGAATTCTACACCGTGCGCGTCGCGGGCCTGCGCGAGCTGGCCCAGGCCGGCAACACCACACCCGCCGCGGACGGGCTGACGCCCGCGCAGCAGCTCGTGAAGATCAACGAGGATGCGCGCCGCCTGATGGCCCGCCAGCAGCAGGTCCTGAGCGAGCTGCGCCAGAAGATGGATGCCGAGGGCATCGCGATCCTGTCCGCCCACCAGATCACCGACGAGGACCGCCGCGCGCTGCGCCAGACCTTCCTCGACACGATCTTCCCGGTCCTGTCGCCCCTGGCCATCGACCCCGCCCATCCCTTCCCGTTCATCGCCAATATGGGCTATTGCCTCGCGATCGAGCTGAAGCGGCTGCGCGACGGCAACATCCTGAAGGCGCTGCTGCCGATCCCGAGCCAGATCGCCCGCTTCGTGCGTCTGCCCTCCGAAGGCGACACGCACCGCTTCTGCTTCGTCGAGGACGTGTTGCTTCTGCATATCGACAGCCTGTTCCCGGGCTATGGCGTGAAGGACCATTTCGGCTTCCGCGTCTTGCGCGACAGCGACCTGGAGGTCGAGGAAGAGGCCGAGGACCTGGTGCGCGAATTCGAGGTCGCGCTGAAGCGCCGCCGCCGGGGCGAAGTGGTCCGGCTGACCGTGTCGCCCGGCGCACCCAAGGGGCTCAAGGACATCGTGATGCGCGAGCTGGGCGTGCGCGAGGACGAAACCATCGAGCTCGAAGGCATGCTGGGCGTCGCGGATACCGGCGAATTGGTGCTGGGCGACCGCCCCGATCTTCTGTGGCCCACCTTCACCCCGCGCGTGCCCGAGCGCGTGCAGGACCATGACGGCGACATGTTCGCGGCGATCCGTCAGAAGGACATGCTGCTGCACCACCCCTACGAGACCTTCGACATGGTCGTGCGGTTTCTCAACCAGGCGGCGCGCGACCCCAATGTGGTGGCGATCAAGAACACGCTCTATCGCACGTCCAAGAACTCCCCCATCGTCGAGGCGCTTTGCGAGGCAGCGGAGGACGGCAAGTCCGTCACGGCCTTGGTGGAGCTGAAGGCGCGCTTCGACGAGGCCGCCAATATCCGCCAGTCGCGGCGGCTGGAACGCTCGGGCGCGCATGTGGTCTATGGCTTTCTGGACTGGAAGACCCACGCCAAGATCGCCACCGTCGTGCGCCGCGAAGGCGACAAGCTGGTGACCTACACCCATTGGGGGACCGGGAATTACCACCCGATCACCGCGAAGGTCTATACCGATCTGAGCTTCTTCACATGCGACCCGGCGCTGGGGCGCGATGCGGCCAAGGTGTTCAACTACCTCTCGGGCTATGCCAATCCCGAAGGGCTCGAGAACCTGTCACTGTCGCCGCATTCGCTGAAGCCCAAGCTTCTGGAGATGATCGAGGGCGAAATCGCCCATGCCCGCGCGGGCCGACCTGCGCAGATCTGGGCCAAGATGAACTCGCTCATCGAGGCGGACATGATCGACGCGCTCTACCGCGCGAGCCAGGCCGGCGTGCAGATCGAACTGATCGTGCGCGGCATCTGCGGGCTGCGCCCCGGCGTCACGGGCCTGTCCGAGAATATCCGCGTGAAATCCATCGTCGGCCGCTTCCTGGAGCACAGCCGCATCGCCTGTTTCGGCAACGGCTTCGGGCTGCCGCATGAAAAGGCGCGGGTCTTCATGTCCTCTGCCGATTGGATGGGCCGCAACCTCAACCGTCGGGTGGAGACCCTGCTGGAAGTGCTCAACCCCACGGTGAAGGCGCAGATCGTCAGCCAGATCATGGCCGCGAACCTGGCGGATGTGGCGCAAAGCTGGGTCATGCAGCCCGATGGCCGCTTCACCCGCGCCGAGGTCGAAGACGGCGGCTTCGCCTTCAATTGCCATCGCTTCTTCATGGAAAATCCGTCGCTTTCGGGGCGGGGATCGGCGGGCGCGGGCGATGTGCCGGTGCTGACGCACAAGCGCGACTGACGGGCCTCCGCGCAGGATCGTCCCGATCGCGCGGAGGTGTCGCACCCGGGCCCCCTGCCTGATCGGGCAATCCGCGCGTCCGGTCGGTTGACCTCCCAGCGCCCCTGCCGCAGTGTCGGGGCGACGCGAACGACAAGCCGGGTCTCTGCCATGGATGGAACGACCGATCCCACCGCCCCGGACTGGGAGCCGTTCGGACGGCCGCTTTTCGCCGATCCCGATGTGCGCGCGCTGAGCCGTGTGGGCGTCGTCGATATCGGTTCGAACTCGGTCCGACTGGTGGTGTTCGACGGGGCGGCGCGCTCGCCCGCCTATTTCTACAACGAAAAGATCATGTGCGCGCTTGGCAAGGGGCTGGGCGAGAGCGGACGGCTCAACCCCGAAGGCCGCGCGCGGGCGCTGAAGGCCATCCACCGCTTCCAGATGCTGGCGCGCGGCATGGGCACGGAATTGTCCGCCGTGGCCACCGCCGCCGTCCGCTCGGCCGAGGACGGGCCGGATTTCTGCGCCGAGGTGAAGCGCGAGACGGGCCTCGACATCTACGTCATCGACGGCGAGGAAGAAGCACGCCTGTCCGCCCAAGGCGTCCTT
>CAZTEV010000132.1:0-2380 GCA_964612785.1 uncultured Roseivivax sp.
GCTTCCGCGAGACCCAGGCGCTGCTGCCGCTCAAGGGCAAGATCCTGAACGTGCTGGGCGCTGCGTCCTCGAAACTGGGCTCCAACGCGGAAATCTCGGATCTTTGCGAGGCTTTGGGTGTCGGGCTCGGCTCGAAGTTCAACATCGAAGATCTGCGCTACGAGAAGATCATCATCATGACCGACGCCGATGTGGACGGCGCGCATATCGCCTCGCTTCTGATGACGTTCTTCTTTTCGCAAATGCGCCCGCTGATCGATCAGGGGCATCTCTACCTGGCCTGCCCGCCTTTGTATCGGCTCACGCAGGGGGCCAAGCGGTTGTACGTCGCCGATGACGCCGAGAAGGATTACTGGCTGGAAAAGGGCCTTGGCGGGAAGGGCAAGATCGACCTGCAGCGTTTCAAGGGCCTGGGCGAGATGGACGCGAAGGACCTGAAGGAGACGACGATGGATCCGGCGACGCGGAAGCTCATCCGGGTGACGATCGACGAGGACGAGCCGGGCGAGACCGGCGATCTGGTGGAGCGGCTGATGGGCAAGAAGCCGGAGCTGCGGTTCCAGTATATTCAGGAGAATGCGCGGTTTGTGGAGGAGTTGGATGTGTGAGGGAGAACGCCATTCCGTAGGGTGGGTGAAAACCCACCAAAACGCCCAACCCCGTTAACCAAAACCTAACCGACCTCCGGCAACCCTCCGGGTATGTCGAATTATCTGCGTCTCAAACGCCCCGGCGCCTCATATTTCTTCACGGTCAATCTTGCGCATCGGGGCGGTGCGCTTCTGACGGACCATATCGCAGAACTCAGGCGGTGCTACGCGCGCTGCGTCACGGATACGCCGTTCCGGACCGACGCCATTGTCGTCCTGCCGGACCATATCCATGCGATCTGGACGCTGCCCGAAGGGGATGCCGACTTTTCGTCCCGCTGGCGAAGGATCAAGGCAGGGTTCAGCCGCAGCCTTTCCATTTCGCACCCCCGTTCGCCCAGCAAGCACCGCAAGGGAGAGCGCGGTCTCTGGCAGCGGCGGTATTGGGAACATTGTCTGCGCGATCCGGAGGATTTCGAGGCGCATCTGCAATACGTGCTTTGCAACCCGGTCAAACATGGTCTGGTGAGCGCGGCCCGGGATTGGCCATACTCCTCCATCCATCGCGACATCGCGCAGGCGCGTGTGCCGCTTCCGGGTCTGTGACGAGGATCTTGGTCCGTGGCGGTGGGTTTTCACCCACCCTACGGCTGAACGCGCAAGCTGTGGCGGCTGGGGCATTCGGGACGTAAGGCCTAGGCATGAAACCCACAGCGCGGTCTTGCAACCGATCTTGAACCCGCGTTCTGCGCAGGCAGCCTCTCTTCACTGCCCCGGACCAGATCCGGGGCCTTTTGCCCCAAACAAACCGATCCCCAAACCCTAAACCGCCCACCCCCTCACCCACCAAAACGTGAGCCCAAAGCGCGCAGCGGCTGCTAACCTCACCCCATGCGCCACATCCTTCTCACCCTCGCCCTTCTCGCCACGCCCGCCACGGCCCAGGACACCGACCTCGAACTGGTGCTCCTGGCCGATGCCTCGGGCTCCATCGACGCGGCCGAGATCGCCTTCCAGCGCGAAGGCTACGCGCAGGCCATCACCGATCCCGAAGTGCTCGCCGCCATCGCCGACACGGCCTATGGCTCCATCGCCGTCACCTATGTGGAATGGGCCGCCAACACCGCCGTTGTCGCCCCCTGGACCCGCATCGCCACGCGCGAACAGGCCGAGCGCTTCGCGGCGGAGCTCCTCTCGAAACCCAGACAGGCCTATGGGCGCAATGCCATCGGGTCGGCGCTGCTTGCGGGGCTCGAACTGATGGAGACCAACGATATCGTGGGCTGGCGCCGCGTCATCGACTTCTCGGGCGACAGCGTGAACAATTATGGCGGGCCCTCCATCGCCGAGGCGCGCGCGCAGGTGCTCGCCGCGGGCGTCACGATCAACGCGCTGCCGATCCTGCGGCCGAATGATCCGGGCCGTGCCCATGGCGGGCTCGAGGCCGCCTACGAGGCGCAGATCATCGGCGGCATGGGCGCCTTCGTGGTCACCGCGGAGAGCCGCGCCAGCTTTGCCGAGGCGGTCAAGCGCAAGCTCATCCTCGAGATTTCCGGCACCCATGCCCTGCCCCGCCATGCGGGCCCGTGACCGCTTGCAGCCGCCCCTCCGATCGCGTCATCTGATCCCATGCGCTCACTTTGCCTTCTCGCCTTGCTCCTGTTGTCCGCCTGCGGTCGTCCTCTGACCGAGACCGAGGCGACCTTCGCCCGCGCGCTTCATGGCGACGCGATCGACACGCGCGCCGTGCGCTTCCATGACGGCCATTTCGCGGCCTCCTACACCTATAC
>CAZTEV010000132.1:2480-7318 GCA_964612785.1 uncultured Roseivivax sp.
GCGATGGATATCTCGCGGCTGGACGATGTGCTGACCGCCCCGCAGATCCGCATCCCCTGGGCCGGGGCGGAGACCGAGAACATCTGCCGCGCCGAGTGACGCCCCGCACAACCGCCGCACATCCTGTCCCGGCCTCGCGCCGGGACCTCGCCCGCACAACCGCCGCCTCTCCTGTCCCGGCCCCCGCGCCGGGACCTCATCGCTTCGCCCTACCGCTGCAACGACTGCAGATAAACCACCAGATCCGCCATCGCCTCGGGCATCATCACCGGCTGTCCCGCCCCGGTCTTCAGCGCAACCGACTGCACCCCTTCGAAAAAGTCGCCATAGACCGGCATGGGCGAGCCATGGGAGACGAGCGGATCCCGCCCGTCTATGCGCATCACGACCCGCAGGAGCGGGAAGGAACCATCCGCGTCCTCAGTCAGCGCGGTCAGGTCGGTGGGCTGGATCAGAAGCGCGGGCGCCATCGGCCCGGTGCCTTGGCCGTCGAGGCCGTGACAGGTGGCGCAATGGCGCTCGAAAAGCGCCCGGCCCGCCTCCCTGTCCTGCGCCGCCGCCGCATTCGGCGACACCGCGCAGATGGCGAGGACAAGGGATGTCAGGGAAACGCGCATGGCCGGACCTTTCCTGAAGGATGACCGGCACAGATTGCCCGAAGGCAGGGCGCCTGCCCTTGATCCCGATCAACCCATGACCCGAGCACCACAAAAAAGACGGCCCCGAAGGCCGCCTTTCATTCCGTATCTCTGCACACGCAAGCGCTTAAAGCTTCGCGACCCACTGGTCGAATTCGCGTTCCGCCTCTTCGCGGGTCTTGCCGTATTGCGCCTGGATCTTGCCGATCAGCTGCTCGCGCTCGCCTTTGGTCTCCTGGACCTCGTCTTCGCTCAGCTCGCCCCAGTGTTCACGGATCTGGCCCTTGATCTCGGTGAACCGGCCTTTGAGTTCGTCCATATTCATGTCGCATCTCCTGTGCTGTCTGACGGCACAACGGATGGCCCGCGCGCGCTGTTCCTGCGTCGGGCTAAAATATATATTCTGGACTTACTTTATTCGTCGAGCGATCCGTGCACCGCGAAGGCCTCAAGCTCGGCATCCTGGGGTTCGATCACGCGGTAGGCCTCGCGCACGCCCGCATCGGTCAGTTCGCGGCTGACGGTCAGGATGGTGTTCGGGGTGAAATCCGCGCACATTTCGGACATCTCAGCGATCTCCGCCTCGGCGACCGAGCGCGCCTCCTCGATCGAGGGCGCGCCGTAGATCGCGACGAAATGCGCGGCCAGCCCTTCGACAAGACGGACGCGCTCGGCCTCCTCGATCTGCGTGACGGCCACGAAGGTCACGCGCCCGAAGGTCTCGAGCCCGAGCCAGCCATTGGCAAAGGCCTGCCGGGCCTTTCCTTCCAGATCGCCCTCTCCCCAGTTGGAGAACTCGAATCCGCCCGAGATGCACCATTCCCCGGTGCGGGCGGGATTGGCGAAAACACGGGTGTCGCTTTCGTCGAAATGAATCGCGCGGGCGAGGTTCATGTCGAACTCTCCATCATCAGGGACAGGGGAAGAAGATGCGTGGTACCATCGGCTTTCACGAGCGCGCCCAGACGTTCGTCGAGGCCCAGGAAATGGCCCGTCTGCCCGGCCAGAGTCACGTCCTCGCCCAGCTGCCAGACAAGGCCGGAATATTCCCGGTGCAGGGCGGACAGCCCGTCCATTTCCCAGTCGTGCAGCCAGTGCAGCAGATGGCGTGCGAAGCTTTCCAGAAGCGGCATGGGGGTCAGATCGCCGCAGCCCTCCGCATGCAGGCTCGTCTCGCCGGGAGTGGCGCCACCATCTTCACTGCGCATCGCGAAGTGCAGATCGAGCGTCACGACAAGCCAGTCCGGCACCTCCGACGCATCGCCCGCAGGCGCGATCATCCCGATCCGGCCCGCTTTCGCGCCGTTCACATGGACCGCACCGTCCCAGCCCAGATGCAGCCCCACTTCGGGCGGGGCGATGCTGCCCAGCGCGTTCTGCAAGGCCACACCCGCAAGGGGCAGCATCACGGCGGCCTCCGCGCGCGGCTGTTCCGGCGCGAAAACCATGGCCGCGTGCAGGTCCTCGGACAGCGGATCGTAAAGGACAAGGCCCGGATCGGCCCCGTCGGCTGCCGCGCGCAGGGCCGCATCGCGCGGCGCCTCGCCCGCGACCGCGCGGCCCGTCAGAAGCGGCGGAAACTCCGGCCCGGCCCCGGTCATGTCGTCACGCATGACCGTTCTTGACGAGATCGCGCGCCACGTCGCGGAAGGCCTTGGCCTGCGCACTCTCGGGCTTCGAGACGACGATCGGCGCGCCACCATCGGCAGCGGTGCGGATATCGAGATGCAGCGGGATCTCCGCCAGCAGCGGCGCGCCCAGCTTCTCGGCTTCCCGCGCGACGCCGCCATGGCCGAAGATATGCTCCTCATGCCCGCAATTGGAACAGATATGCGTGGACATGTTCTCGATCATGCCGACAAGCGGCACCTTGAGCTGGGTGAACATGTCGATCCCCTTGCGCGCATCGAGAAGCGCCACGTCCTGCGGGGTCGAGACGACGATGGCGCCGTCCACCTGGAACTTCTGGGACAGCGTCATCTGCACGTCGCCCGTGCCCGGCGGCAGGTCGACGATCAGCACGTCGAGCGCGCCCCATTGCACCTGGTTCATCATCTGCTGAAGCGCGCCCATCAGCATCGGCCCGCGCCAGACGACCGCCTGGCCTTCGTTCATCATCAGACCGATGGACATCATGGTGACGCCGAAATTCCGCAGCGGCAGGATGGTCTTGCCGTCAGGGCTGGCCGGACGACCCGAGACGCCCAGCATGCGCGGCTGCGAGGGCCCGTAGACATCCGCATCCAGAAGCCCGACGCGACGCCCTTCAGCGGCCAGCGCGCAGGCAAGGTTCGACGAAACGGTCGACTTGCCGACGCCGCCCTTGCCCGACGCCACGGCGAGGATCCGGTCGATCCCCGGCACTTTCTGCGGGCCCTGGGGTTTCGGCTTGGCGCCGCCCTTCAGATCCGGCGGCGGCTTGGGCGCGGAATGCGCCGTCATCACGACTGACACCTTGTCGGAGCCCAGCGCGCGCACCGCGGCCTCGGCCGCCTCGCGCACCGGCCCGTAGGCCTCGCCCTTGTCGCCCGGCACCTCGAGCACGAAGCGCACCGCGCCCGTCTCCTCGACGTTCAGGGCCTTGACCCGGTTCGCGGCCACGATGTCGCCGCCTGCGGGATCGGAAATGCCTTTGAGTGCGGTCAGAACCGCATCGCGTGTCACAGCCACTTGTGCGCTTACCCTTTGATTGTGCCGGTCACGGTGTGCGTCAGGTCGAGCCCGTCCACGGTCAGGACCACCTTCGCCTCGAAGCTTTCGCCCGCAATGCCGCCCCGCGCGCTCACCGCGTCCTCGATGGCTTTCTGCGAGGTGACGCCCACCTGCTTGAGAAACTTCCGCATCGACATGTTCAGTTCTTCGTTCATCGCCTGGCCTCCCCGATCAAAGCGTTGCCTCTCTAGGCCAGCCCCTCTAGCCTTGCAAGCCACGAGACCGCTGGCAGGGAGGGCCGGATGCGCCTCATCACCGTTCTGTGCGCGGCCCTTGCCGCAAGCCCCGCCGGGGCCGAGGCCGACAAGCGCTTCACCCTGGCCGCCCCGCCCGCCCTGAGCGAGAGCGGGCTTCTCGACTATCTGCTGCCGCGCTTCTCACTGAAGACCGCGACCCGCATCAGCCGCGGCGCCGATCCCGCCAGCGCCGATGCGGTCTTCGGCACCGAAGGCACGGCCGTTTTCGAAGGCCCCGACCAGCTCTGGTCGCTCAAGGTGGGCGAGGATCCTGACGCACAAGCCTTCGCGGACTGGCTCGGCTCCGATGTGGGCCGCGATACGGTCGCGGCCTTCACCCGCGACGGCGCACAGCCCTTCTCGATCCCCACGCAGGACACAGCCGTCGCCACCGCGATCGCCTATGATGGCGATGCAAAAACCGGCGCGACGCTGTCATTGAAACTCTGCGGACGCTGCCATGTCGTGGGCGCGGTCAACCGCATGAAGGCCATCGGCTCCACCCCCTCCTTCGGCATGCTGCGCACCCTGCCCGACTGGCCTCGCCGGTTCGAAGGCTTCTTCGCGCTCGCCCCCCATCCCGCCTTCACCCAGATCGACGAGGTCACGGCCCCCTTCGATCCCGGCAGGCCCTCGCCCATCGCCCCCATCGAGATGACCCTGGACGAGCTCGACGACATCCTGGCCTTCGTGGCCGATATTCCGCCGGCCGATCTCGGCGCGCCGGTGCAGTCGCGCTAGGCCCGCCCGCCATCCGCGCGTCCCACGCCTGCCACGCCGGGCGCGCCCGCCCTGTCACGCCCGGACCAGAAATACCTCCGGAGGTCTGGAGGCAGAGCCTCCAGCGCGGCCCAGCAGGGCCGCGATCCCCCCTTCCAAATCAGTGATCGCGCCGCTTCGAGGGACCCTCGTTCGCGTAATCCTCGGTCGTACGCACGCGCGGTCGCTCGCCCCCCGCGAAGGGGTTGTTCTGCTGGTGGAACTGTGCGCGCACCCGGCAATCGTCGCACATCTGTATCATCCGGATGGCGTCGGGGTTTGAGAACATGGCATGGTTGCCCGCCAGCTTCTCGGTGATCCGGTCGATCGTCGATTTCACCCCGAAAAGCGAGCCGCATTCGATGCAGGCGAAGGGCTCCTCCTCGTTCAGCACGACCTGGCTGAAGGCCTGATCCGTGACGTTCATGCGGGGCGCGAGCGTGATCGCATCCTCGGGACAGATATTGGCGCAGAGCCCGCATTGCAGGCAGGC
>CAZTEV010000133.1:0-7302 GCA_964612785.1 uncultured Roseivivax sp.
CCGACCGGCGGTCCGCCGCGCGCGAGGCGCTGAAGATCGCCCAGGCCATGGGCTGGCGCGATCATCGCCTGGGCTTTTCGCATTACGCCATGGGCCGCATCGTCCAGAGCCAGGACATCGACGCGGCGCTGAAACACTTCCAGGCGGCGGATCGCTATTTCGCCGCCTCGCCCCGAACCGGTCTGCATCGCGCCTATGTCGCGTCGCAGCTGGCCGCCCACGCGATCGCGCGCAACCACCCCGAGCAAGCGCTCGCCGTGCTGGGGCCGCAGATCGACGTGGCCGCGCGGCATGAGAATGCGGCCTTGCTCGCCACGCTTCTCATGCTGCGCGCCGAGGCGCTGGAACTGTCGGGCCGCGTGGCCGAAGGCCGCGAGGTGCGTCTGGACAGCCTCGGCTGGGCGCGATACGGGTTCGGCTCGGATTATGCGGTCCGCGCCAAGCTGCGCGAGATCGAGGCTTTGAACCCGCTCAAGGGAAGGATCGGCGGCTTATGATCGTACTCGTCGCGGCGTTGCTCGGTGGCCTCTGGGGCGGGATTTCCGCCAAACGGCGCAAGGGCAACCGGCTCGACATCGCGCAATATGCCGCGGTCTATGCCATCATCGGCGCGCTTCTGGGCCTGATCGGGACCATCGCCATCGAGAAGGCGTTGGTGTAAGACGACCCCATGTTCGTCCCCTTCTTCGAAAAGCTGCGCGATGCGGGCGTGCCGGTCTCGCTGCGCGAATACCTGACCTTTCTCGAGGCGATGCGCGCGGGCCTCGCCACCTATGACCCGGAGGCGTTCTACTACCTTGCGCGCTCCGCGATGGTGAAGGACGAACGCCATATCGACCGCTTCGACCGCGCCTTTTCCGCGGCCTTCTCGGGACTTGAGGCGATCAGCTTCGACCAGGTGCTGGAGGCCGTGGACCTGCCTGCGGACTGGCTGACGAAGATGTCCGAAAAACACCTCTCACCCGAGGAAAAAGCCGAGATCGAGGCTCTGGGCGGCTTCGACAAGCTGATGGAGACGCTGCGCGAGCGTCTGAAGGAACAGCAGGGGCGGCACCAGGGCGGCAACAAATGGATCGGCACGGGCGGCACCTCGCCCTTCGGCGCCTACGGCTACAACCCCGAAGGCGTGCGCATCGGCCAGGACACGTCGCGCCACCGCCGGGCCGTGAAAGTCTGGGACAAGCGCGAATTTCGCGAATACGACGATTCCATCGAAATCGGCACCCGCAACATCAAGGTCGCCCTGAAGCGCCTGCGGAAATGGGCCCGCGACGGGGCCGCGGACGAGCTTGACCTGCCCGGCACGATCCGGTCGACCGCCGAACAGGGCTGGCTCGACGTGAAGACCCGGCCCGAGCGGCGCAATGCGGTCAAGGTTCTGCTGTTTCTCGATGTGGGCGGGTCGATGGACGACCATATCCGCGTGGTCGAAGAGCTCTTCTCCGCCGCGCGCTCCGAATTCAAGCACCTCGAACATTACTACTTCCACAATTGCCTCTACGAGG
The DNA here is from genome assembly GCA_964612785.1 of uncultured Roseivivax sp. Taxonomy (GTDB): domain Bacteria; phylum Pseudomonadota; class Alphaproteobacteria; order Rhodobacterales; family Rhodobacteraceae; genus Roseivivax. Next base: position 1,506 of record CAZTEV010000133.1, read on the forward strand.
GCGTCTGGCGCGACAATCGCAGGCGCTGGGACCAGCAGACCCCGACCCACGAGGTGCTGCGCACCTATGGCGGCGATTACAAATGCATCTTCGTGGGCGATGCCTCGATGTCGCCCTACGAGATCGCGATTCCGGGCGGGGCCAACGAACACTGGAACCAGGAGGCCGGTCAGACCTGGCTGCAGCGCGCCCGCGCGCAATGGCCCGATCACCTCTGGATCAATCCGGTGCCCGAGAAATACTGGGACTACACCCAGTCCATCGGCATGATCCGCGACATCTTCGAGGATCGCATGGTGCCCATGACGCTCGACGGGATCGACCGCGGGATGCGCGAACTGGCCCGCTAGCGCGACGCCCGCGCGCCCCGGGCGCCCCTCTTTGCCGCATCGGCTCCCGACCATGGGGCTGCCCGCGACCGGTGGCCACCGATCCCCCGCCCCCCTCACGACCGGACCGAAAATACCTCCGGAGGTCTGGAGGCAGAGCCTCCAGCGGATCGGCGGCCGAAGGCCGTCGATCCGATCCGCGCCGTGAAAGGAACTGCCCTTGCCTGCGATGCGTTCGTTTGACGACAATCATGAACACACCGGACACCACTGGAGGACATTATGAGCATCAAGAAATTCGGCACCGCACATTGGTCGGGCGATCTGCAATCGGGCAAGGGTCAGGTCTCGACCGAATCGGGCGCGCTCGAGAACACGCCCTACGGTTTCAACACCAGGTTCGAGGATCAGCCCGGCTCGAATCCCGAAGAGCTTGTGGGCGCGGCCCATGCGGCCTGCTACTCGATGGCGCTGTCGATGATCCTCGGACAGCATGACGCCACCGCCGAGGCGATCGACACCAAGGCGACCGTCAGCCTCGACAAGGATGGCGACGGCTTTTCCGTGACCAAGGTGCATCTCGACGTGAAGGCAAGCGTGCCCGGCCTCTCGGAGGAAAAATTCCTCGAAGCGGCCAATGCCGCCAAGGAAGGCTGCCCGATCTCCAAACTCTACAAGGGCGGGACGGCCGAGATCACGATGGATGCCGCCCTCGTCTGAGGAACCGGCAGGATTGCGACCAAATGCGCGCCCGGGGTTGTCCCCGGACGCTTTTTCTTTCGCCCGCCCGGCCCCATATTGAGGCCATGCTGAAATTCACTCCGATCCTGCTCGCGCTTCTTTACGGCTTCGCCATGTACCGATTTTCGGCCTGGCGGACCGCGAAAGAGCTCGACCAGCGTTCGACCGAACTGGCCGATCCGCGCCTGCGCGAGATCCTGACACGCCTCGCCCGCGCGCTCGATGTGGCGCGGATCAAGGTGCATATCTACGAAATCGACCCGGTGAACGGGCTCGCAGCCCCGGACGGGCGGATCTTCATCACCCGCGGGTTTTACCGCAAATACCAGCAGGGCGAGGTCACGGGCGAAGAAATGGCCTCGGTCATCGCGCATGAGCTGGGCCATGTGGCGCTTGGTCATTCGCGGCGACGGATGATCGACTTCTCGGGCCAGAACGCGCTGCGCACGGCGCTTGCGATGATCCTCGGCCGGATCATTCCGGGCCTGGGCGTGTGGATCGCGAACGGGCTGGCCTCGCTTCTGGCGGCGAAACTCTCGCGCTCGGACGAGTTCGAGGCCGATGCCTATGCGGCGGCGCTGCTGGCCAAGGCAGGCATCGGGATCCGACCGCAGAAGGACCTGTTCCGCAAGCTCGAGGATCTGACCGGCGCGCGCGCGGGCGCGGTGCCCGCCTGGCTGATGAGCCATCCCAAGACCGAGGAACGGATCGCCGCGCTGGAAGCGCTCGAGGCGCGTTGGGGCACGGGTCGGGCGGAGTGAGCGCTTCCAGGACGCGACCGGAGGGGCCAGCCCCCTCTTCGCGCGTGCCGAGCGAATTCACCCCCGACGTTTTCGGGAAAGGTGAAGCTGCAAGTGGGGTGCACGTTGCGGAGCCCGCAGGCGCGGAGGCCCGATTGCGGGATCCCCCGGCGGCAAAGGAGAGCGCGCGCGGCCCGGCGTTATTCGGTGACGGTGAAGGCGCGCTCTGCCACATCGCGGCCATTGATCTGCAGGACCAGATGATGCGGGCCGGGATGCCAGGTGAAGGTGGTCGCGTCGGCTTTCAGCGGATGTGTTTTGGACAGCAAAACCGGCGTTCCGGGCGTCAGCTGGGCCTTGCCGAGCTTGAAGACCTTCTCGCCGCGGCGCCCGCCCGGACGGTGAAACCGGATCCGGTAATCCACGATCACGCGGCCTGGGCATTCTGCCGTGATCCGTGCGGAGATCTGCAGGGCCGCGCCGATCGTGACCGGATCGGGTCCCAGATCGAGCGTCGCGACAAGCGGCAGGTCGGGATCCGCGCCGATCAGGGCAAACGCCTCGGGCGCGCCGCGCTTTATGGCGCCGCGCAGCGCGTGCCGCGTCATCCAGTCGAGCTCTCGCGTGCTTTGGCGCCCTGCCTCCTTCCAGGCCGCAAGATGGCACGCGACGGCGCTCAGGTCGTGCCGCGTCAGATCGTTGAGATGGTTCGCCACGGAGCGTGTCACGTAGCGCGTGGGATCGGCATGCAGCCGGTCCAGAAGCGGCAAGGCGCGCCCGGGCGGCAGGGTGATGTTCGCAGCCCAGGGCAGGCGTGGCCGCGTGCTTTCGGAGACGAGGCGACGGACGTGGTAATTCTCGTCTTCCGCCCAGTTGGCCAGGCGCGCCAGGGTCTCCTCCGGCCAGCGGTTCAGGAAGGGCCGGATGTAGAATTCCATCGAGAACCGCCGGGTCGCCGCGTGAAGCAGATCGAGCGCCCGGTCACGGTGCGCTTCGAGCCCGTGCCGCACCGCGAGAATGCCCGGCACCGCATGGATGAACTGGCCGAAATCGTCATCGCTGCGGGTGGGATCGAGGGCGGGCGGCATCGCCGCATCCAGCGCCTCCGCCATGGCCGGAAAGTCCTGCGGCAGCTGCGCCTCGATGCAGGTCGCAATCCAGTCGAGCCGCTGCAGAAGGCCGCGGCCGCCCAGACCGCCCAGCGCCGCGGCCTCGAACCGCTCCGGATCGAAGTCTGGCAGAACCGCATATTCGCGTCCGAGCTGCCTGATCGTGCGCGCATTGAACAGATGATCGGCGAGCGACTTTCCCGCCCCGACGCCCGCCCCGTCCGGCCCCCGCGCCATCAGAGCGTCGCGTTGATGCCACCGCCATCGAGCAGGATGTTCTGGCCGATGATGTAGCCTGCATGCTGCGAGCAGAGGAAAGCGCAGGTCGCGCCAAACTCCTGCCGCGTGCCGTAGCGGCGGGCGGGGATGGTCTGGAAACGTTCGGCCCGGACCTGTTCGACGCTCTTGCCTTCCTGTTGGGCGGCGCGGGCCTCGATCGCGTCGATGCGGGCAGTGTCATGGGCGCCGGGCAGCAGGTTGTTGATGACGACGCCTTTGGGCGCCACCTGCCGCGCGGTGCCCGCAACGAAGCCCGTGAGACCTGTGCGCGCCGAGTTCGAGAGGCCCAGCGCCGCGATCGGTGCCTTGACCGATTGCGAGGTGATGTTGACGACGCGGCCCCAGCCCCGCTCCATCATGCCGGGCAGGCAGGCCTGCATCAGCGCGATGGGTGTCAGCATGTTGGCATCGAGCGCCGCCACGAAATCGTCCCGCGTCCAGTCCGACCAGACGCCCGGCGGCGGGCCGCCCGCATTGGTCACGAGGATGTCCACCTCACCCGCCGCAGACAGGACCGCCCCGCGCCCCTCCTCGGAGACGATATCGGCGGCGACCGTCGTGACCGTCACACCATGCGCCTTGCGGATCGCCTCGGCCGTGGCCTCCAGCGCCTCCGCGCCGCGAGCGTTCAGGACCAGATCAACGCCCGCTTCCGCCAGCGCCTCCGCACAACCCCGCCCGAGCCCCTTCGAGGCCGCCGTCACCAATGCCCGCTTTCCGCGAATTCCCAAATCCATTCTGTGTCTTGCCTCTCTGTCCTGTCTGCGAAAAAAGGCCCGTCCCGCGGCCTTGTGATGCCATATTCGCGGGATAACCTATAGGCCTCCGCGCAGAAGACCACGCCCCGCGCCCCGAAAGACCTGCAATGACGATCACCGGCACGTCCCGTTCGACCCAAACCCTCGCCGTCTATCAGGCCGAGCATTTCCGCGTGACAAACGGGGCCAATCTTGGCGATCCGGTCAGCTTCGCCGAAGAGCTGATGCTGGCCGATATCTACCACCTCTCTCCGGTGGCGCGCGAAGTACAATTGCGGGTCATCGCCCGCACGGACGGGCCGTTTTCCATCGCCCCGGGCACCGAGGTCGGCCAGCCGGGCGCGGATCTGCACCTCGATTGCGCCGTGACCTTTATGGCGGGTGACGGGCAGACGCATGATGCGCTGGTCCTTGTCGAGACCGATGACGAAGGCCTGGCCTGCGCGCTCTACCTACTGCCGCTCGCCCCGCTTGCGCCTCGGATCGATTACGCGCTTGTGGGCATCGACACCGACGATCTGCTGGCCCGCTTCGCCCAGCTGGCCTGCGTTTCCTTCACCCGGGGCACGCTGATCACCATGGCCTCGGGCGAACAGCGCGCGGTCGAGGATCTGCAGGTGGGCGACAGGGTGCTCACGCGCGATGACGGCCCGCAGGCGCTGCGCTGGATCGGACACCGCACCACGCGGGCGGTCGGGCGTTTTGCACCTGTGCAAATCCGGGCCGGGGCACTGAACAACACGAACGATCTGGTCGTCAGCCCCGATCACCGGCTGTTCATCTATCAGCGCCGGGATGCGCTGGGGGCCGGGCGGGCCGAGGTGCTGGTGCGCGCGCGCCATCTGGTGAACGGCGATACGATCCAGCGGCTATCGGGCGGTTTTGTCGATTATTTTCAGATGCTTTTCGATCAACATCAGATCATCTACGCGGAAGGGATCGCGGCGGAATCCATGCTGATCGACTCGCGGACCAAGGCCATTTTGCCAAGCGAGATGGCGGGACTTCTGGGGCAATTGCAGCGCGATCACGAACGCAGCGGGCATGGCTCTCTCGAGGTGAGCGAAGAGATGCTGTCGCATCTCGATACCGCGAGCATTTTGCGAAAATCCTCGGGCGGCTGAGGCAGCAGCGCGACTATTGCGAGGCACACTTAAGGCGTTTTTGCAAATCTGCGCAGGCATTCCGGCACCAGATTAGGCGCGTTTTGCAATCCCCGAAGTCCCCAATCTGCGCCCGGCGGCGCATGTGTTCATGAACTGTTCACATATCGCACGGTAGAGATGAGAACACGGCCTCAATGGTCGCGCAAAGCGGCGATCAATTCGTCCTTGGTCATGTCCGATCGGCCCTCGATGCCGATCTCCTGCGCACGGGAGTACAGATCATCCTTGCTCCATTCCTCATAGGGCGGCTGCTGACCGCCCTTCTTCGACGGGTTCATGTCGTCATTGGCCTTCGCATTAGCAATGCGTGCGGCCTTTTCCTTCGACATGCCCTCATCGCGCAGATCATCATACAGCTTTTCATTCTTGATGCTCGGGCGGGCCATGGACACCTTCCTTTCCTGCAGGACGAACCCCGGATCACGACCCGCGGTTCCTTGCCAAGATCGCCGCCCGCTTCTATGACGCGATCCATGTTGGATGTGCCCCAGAACCGCCCCGCCCTGCCCGCCGAAATCGCGCGGCGGCGGACCTTTGCCATCATCTCGCATCCCGATGCGGGCAAGACGACGCTGACGGAGAAATTTCTTCTCTTCGGGGGCGCCATCCAGATGGCGGGACAGGTCCGCGCCAAGGGCGAGGCGCGGCGCACGCGGTCGGACTTCATGCAGATGG
>CAZTEV010000134.1:0-7287 GCA_964612785.1 uncultured Roseivivax sp.
TGATTGATGGGCCCTTCGGGGCCCAGCAATCATCCCGGACTTGATCCGGGATCTCGACAAGGCAACGCACGCCATTTTCCTGGGCTCGACCCGGGATCTCTCCAAAGAAAGCCGCCCCCCGGGGCGGCTTTTCTCGTCTCTCAGTCCTCAAGCAAACCTCCCCACACCCCGGAAGCGCATTTTGTCGCAGCCCTGACCGTGCACCTGCAGCATCCCGAAATCCGCATATGCGCCAAAGCGCTACCCGGAAAATGCTGCGCGCGCATCCGTGTTGCATACCGTTGTATTCCTATAAGTCACTGAAAATACTTGCCTTTCAGAGCTGTCGCCGCAGATGATGACGCATCAAGGGGAGGAGGCCGCCATGGCGCGTCAGCAGATCAGCGACTGGATCGGCCGCGAGGAGACCGCGCAGGGGCGCGTCGACGAAACCATGGCGCGGATGATGACCGCGACCCTGGCCGATACCGGGCAGGGGCCGCTCGGTCCGGGGGATGAGCTGCCGCCGCTCTGGCATTGGACGGGCTTTCCGCCCGAGACGCCGATCTCGGGTCTGGGGCCCGACGGGCATCCGCGGCTCGGCGGCTTCCTGCCGCCCGTGGATCTGCCCCGGCGCATGTGGGCGGGGGGCACCGTTGCCTTCCGGAAGCCGCTGCATGTGGGCGAGCGTCTGACGCGGCATTCGGTCGTGGATGACGTGGTCCGCAAGGAAGGTCGCGCGGGGCCCATGGTCTTCGTCACGGTCCTGCATGACATATCGGGCGAGGACGGGCTGGCGCTGTGCGAACAGCATGACATCGTCTACCTGAACCTGCCCGAACGCTACACGCCGCCGCCGCCCATCGCGCCACCCGAGACGGTGATCGCGGAGCGCGAAGTGGCGCTGAGCCGGACCCTTCTGTTCCGCTTTTCCGCCTGCACCTTCAATGCGCACCGGATCCACCTTGATCGCGACTATGTGCGCGAGGTGGAAAAGTATCCCGACCTCGTCGTGCATGGCCCGCTGCAGGCGCTGCTTCTGGCGCGGCTTGCGGCGGATCTGAAGGGACGTCCGCCCGCGCGGTTCCGGTATCGCGGGGTGCATCCGATGTTCCCCGATGCGCCGATGCGGCTTCTGGCCGTGGCGGAGGGGGAGGGCGGCATGACGCTCTGCACCGCACGCGGCGGGGAGCATCAGGGCATGACGGCCACGGCCGAATGGGAGGACGCGACATGAGCGGTATTCTGAAAGATATGCGGGTGATCGAAAGCTCGGCCTTCGTCGCGGTGCCCTTGGCGGGCCTGACGCTCGCGCAGATGGGGGCGGAGGTGATCCGCATCGACCGGCTGGAAGGCGGGCTCGACGCGACGCGCTGGCCGGTGGCGCCGTCTGGCCGCAGCCATTTCTGGGCCGGGCTGAACAAGGGCAAGAAATCCGTGGCCGTGGACATGAAATCGCCCGAGGGACGTGAGGTGATCACCCGGCTCATCGCCGCGCCCGGTCCCGATGCGGGGCTTTTCATCACCAACCTCGCGGTGAAGGGCTGTTTCGATCACGAGACGCTGTCGCAGCATCGCCCGGACCTGGTGTCGGTCACGCTGACCGGGGACCGCCACGGTCGACCGCAGGTGGATTACACGGTCAATCCCGCGTTGGGCCTTCCCGACATGACCGGACCCGAAGGCTCGGATACGCCGGTGGCCCATGCCTTGCCTGCCTGGGACGTGGCGGCAGGCGGGCATGTGGTGACTGCACTGCTCGCGGCGGAACGCCACCGCCTGCGCCATGGCATGGGCCAGGGCGTCACGCTTGCGCTGAAGGACATCGCGGCGGCCACAATCGGTCATCTGGGCATGATCGGAGAGGCGGCCATGACCGGCAAGGCGCGGGAGAAATGCGGCAACGCGCTTTATGGGGCTTACGGGCAGGACTTCGTCTGCGCCGATGGCAAGCGCGTCATGGTCATCGGACTGACCGAACGGCAATGGGCGGGGCTCGTGCGGGTGACCGACACGCAGGAGGCCATGCGGCGCCTCGCGCAACGCAGCGGGCAGTCGCTGTCCGATGAAGGCGTCCGCTTCCGCCTGCGCCATGAGTTGACGCAGATCCTGGCGCCCTGGTTCGCGGCCCGCCCGCGCAAGGTGGTGGCGCAGGCGCTCGAGGCAGGGGGCGTCACCTGGGCGCCCTTCCGCAACGTGGCCGAGGCGTTGGCCAAGGACCCCGATCTGAGCCCCGACAATCCGATCTTCTCGGTTCTGGAGCAACCCGGCCTGGGCCGCTTTCCGGTGCCGGGGCATCCGGCTGCCTTTTCGGGCTTCGCGCGCGAGGCGCCGCGGATCGCGCCCGAGCTCGGCGCGCATACGGAGGCGGTGCTGTCGGAGGTCGGAGGCCTCGACGATACGGAGATCCAGATCCTGTTCGACCGGGGCATCGTCGGAGACACGACGCGGTTGCCCCGCCCGAACGCCGCATAAGCCCCAAAGAAAAACGGCCGATCCCGCAGGGGACCGGCCGCTTCGCAAACTGCCTGAAGGCGCCTTACTGGAACTTCTCGACGAGGTTCTGCACGAGCGCGCGCTTCTCGGAGATGCTGTCGCCCGAGTGGATGACGTTCAGCAGCGAGTTCACTTCGGCGTTGGACAGGCCGTCCACATCGACATTGGCGAAACGCTCGATCTCGGCGATCTGGCCGGGCGTCGCGGCGAGTGCGGCAGAGCCGGTTGCCGTGGCGAGGATGAGGGCGGCTGCGGTGGTGAATTTGGTCATGGTCTTTCTCCTGTGATGTGCCCCGAGGGGCCGTGTGATGCGCCCCGGAAGGCGTGTGTGTTTCGGACTGTCTGCGTCCGGTGAAGGACAAATGGGAGCGCAATCTCGACGCGCCAATCACAGGATTCGTCACGGCGGATCACGGCGATTTGCCCTTGAAATCCGTGGCGGCATACTATCGCGTACAAATTATAAATAATGAATAAAATCAGTTATTTAATTTTCGATTCCGGACACGAAACCGCGAAAAATTCGCGTGTCCTGCAACAAATTCGCCCGTGAAAGAAAGCTCACAAGTTCTGTGCATTTTTGTGTTGAAACAAGAGTAACGTGCTTGCTCCGGTGCGATCACGCAGGGCGGCGCAAAAACGGGTCCGGCGTGATCCGAAAGGCAAAAAACGTAACATGAAGGCAGGGTGGTCCGACCGGTCATCGAAGCGTGCAGGAAGGCAATTCACCTCTTGAAACCCTTGTGGCGGGGCTGTATCGCAGGGGCCGCGTAGGGGTATAGCTCAGCTGGTAGAGCGACGGTCTCCAAAACCGTAGGTCGCGGGTTCGAACCCTGCTGCCCCTGCCAAAACCTTCCGCAACATATGGACCGATCTGCGGTGCGCGCGCCTTTTAATGCTGTGTCTCGCGGCCTTTGCCGTGCCCGCGCAAAACAAAAGGGGCCCGCGATGCGGACCCCTTTCGGTTTACTCGTTACTCAGCCGCCAAGCGGCAGCACTCTTTAGTTGAACAGGCCGTTCAGCTTGCCGGTGATCTCACCGCGGCTGCTGTTCGAGTAGATGATCGACAGCGCGGTGTTCACTTCCACGTCGCTCAGCGTCGCCACGTCGAGCTCCGGCGCGTAGCTGTTGATCAGGGCCACTTCACCGGTCGTCGCGGTGTTCATGTCGCTGACCATCTGGCCATCGTCCTGCAGAAGTGCACGGACGCGTGCGGCGCGATCGGACTCTTCACCGCTCTGCGCGGCTGCGATGGCTGCGTCCAAGGTCGGCTGCGGCAGAATCGTGTAGTCGACGCCATCGACATACTGGTCGAGGATCGCCATCTCGGCTTCGGTGATCGAGGCCGACATCGGCGTGTACGCGTCATCGGCGTACAGGGCGCTCAGCCGGCCGACGATCTCGGAGCGGCTCTCGGTCGAGTTGATGATGTTGAGCGCGCTTGCCACTTCGGTGTCGCTCCAGGAGGCGATGTCAGCTTCGGGCAGGTAGGACTGGATCGTCGCGATCTCGCCTTCGGTGGCCGCATAGGCCGAACCGGTCAGAGCAAGGGTCAGGGCGGTTGCAGTCATGAAGCGTTTCATATCGTACGTTCCTTTCGTCTCAATTTCTGTCATCCGCGGTCCGGAAGATCCCGGTGCGGAGGCAACGGGCAGTGCCGTCGCTGTCTGGAAAATAAACACCCGAGGCCCGGCCCCGTTCCGGCCATGGGTGTGGAAATTCCGTGAATTCGCGACCACGTGATGTGCATGTGAGCGCAGGAACTTGCGCCGCGGTTTTGCGTTTGCGCGCGCCCCCGCGCCCGCGTTCATCTAATTGGATGCAACCCTGGTCGCCTCCTACGCGGGCCACCGCGCGGCGGACGTGTCGGAACGGCTTGAAAGATCCCGGCCAAAGCCGTATCTGCCGCGGAACCCATCCCAAGCGAAGGTCCACGCCATGGCCAAGACCAACCCGATCCAGTTCGTCCAGCAGGTCCGCGCAGAAGTCAGCAAGGTTGTCTGGCCGACGCGGCGCGAAGTGGTGCTGACGACGATCATGGTCTTCATCATGGCGACGCTGACGGCGATCTTCTTCGCGCTTGTGGATCTGGCGATCCGTGGCGGTCTGCAGGGCATTCTGGGCCTCTTCGGCGGCTGAGGTCGCACGGGCCGCGCGGGGCTTGAATTCGCGCGGCGAGGCGAGTAATGCGGCAGCACGATCAAGATCGGGCGTGCATCGCGACGGGGCTGCACGCCCCTTTCTATTGAGACAGGGCGCAACGGCGCCGGACAGAATGTAAGGACACAGCCAGATGGCGAAGCGGTGGTATTCGGTGAGCGTTCTCTCGAATTTCGAGAAGAAGGTGGCCGAACAGATCCGGACATCGGTGGCCGAACAGGGGCTTGAGGACCAGATCGAAGAGGTTCTCGTTCCGACCGAAGAGGTGATCGAGGTCCGGCGCGGCAAGAAGGTCAACACCGAGCGCCGGTTCATGCCGGGCTACGTGCTCGTGCGCATGGAAATGTCGGATCAGGGCTATCACCTGATCAACTCGATCAACCGCGTTACCGGCTTCCTTGGCCCGCAGGGCCGTCCGATGCCCATGCGCGACGCGGAAGTCCAGGCCATCCTGGGCCGCGTGCAGGAGGGCGAAGAGGCCCCGCGCACGCTCATCCATTTCGAGGTGGGCGAGAAGGTCAAGGTCAACGACGGCCCGTTCGAGGATTTCGACGGCATGGTCGAGGGTGTGGACGAAGAGAACCAGCGCCTGCGCGTGTCGGTCTCGATCTTCGGTCGGGAAACCCCGGTCGAGCTGGAATTTACCCAGGTCACCAAGCAAGGCTGATCCGCAACGTGGCGGTGGGTTTTCACCCAACCCATGAATTGCCCGCTACGGCGTAGGGTGGGCGAAAGCCCACCATCCTTTCCAAAATCCGCGAAATCACGCGCCGCTTACGGTCCTTCCGGGTCAGCCGTGAAGGCTGGCACATGCGCGTCCCTGATCCGCCTTCAAGGCCTGCCGAATGCCGTGCATTACGTGCACATTGCCGGGCCGGATGCAGGGTCGCGCGGGCGGGCCGTTCAGCGCGCCGTCATCCACCGGCGCGAACAGCGCGCGCAGGGCCCGCGCCTCGGGGCGGGGCAGGCCGCCCATCGCCATCGGCCCCAGAAGAAGACTTTCCGTCCAGACGCCGTTCACCGAAATCAGTTCATGCCGTGCAAAGGCGATGTGATGCCATCGGATCCGTCGACGTCCCCGCATCTGCCGGATGCCGCATGTCCCGACCAGCGCTTTTGCGGGCACAAGGACACCGTCCCGACCCCGTCCGGGCACAAGCAGCCGATGCTGCGGAGACACGATAAGATCGCGCAGGGCGCCGAGCTTGCCCGCCCCGATCCAGATGGGACGGTCGGTAAAGTCCGGGCGCTCCATCCGCGTGTCGGTGGACGAGCACCACAGGACCGGCTGCACCCCGTGATCGCGCGTCAGGACCGGATCGCCGGGTCGAAGATCCTCCACCGGGCGGGGCCCTCCGGGACACGCCACGATCATGCCGGGCGCGATGCAGGGAACGGTGCCTTCGTTCGGGCTGCTCTGGACATAATAGGTCCCGCCACCATCGTCTGACTGGATGGATTGACCGCTGGTCGTGCTGACGCCCGCATATGTCGGTGTCTGACCGGCCAGATCGCCGTCATTCGACGTGACCGGCGGATCGTAGAAGGAGAGGAACTGCAGCGTCGTTCCGGTATCGTCCACGATGGCGAGGGAATTGCCTTCCACCAGCTGGTTGTTAAAGACATAGACGTCTTTGCCAGAATTGGTCGATGATATGCTCGGGAAGCTGACTGTATTCAGCCAATCGCCCTGGGCGTTATAATAAACCAGTGTCCATCCCGTGACGTCGGTACCGGTGCTCACTGCGACTTCGGCGAAGTCGGATCCAGGTGTGCCCGCGTAACTCGCTTCGGAAATGTAGGCCGTGGTCATTTATCCAATTGCCTGTCGTTCTTTTACTCGCAGCGCCTTCGGAGTAGGCTCTCCGATAGGTTTTCGGTGCTAGCAAGCGATTGAGGCGGGATTAGGGCTGTCGCGCCGGATGCCGGATCGGCGCTTGCGTTTCGAGCGGGAGCATTGTAACGCGCGCCCAGTCCGCAGATCGTGCGGACATCGTGGGAGGCGCGGATATCGCGATATCCAGACCTGACCACGCCACATAACGCTTCCGCGTCGCGTCGCGGAGGAGATGGAAAGGAGACGGCCAATGGCCAAGAAACTTGCTGGCAAGATGAAGCTGCAGATCCCTGCAGGTCAAGCCAACCCCTCGCCGCCGGTGGGCCCCGCCCTCGGTCAGCGTGGCATCAACATCATGGAATTCTGCAAGGCGTTCAACGCCAAGACGCAGGAGATGGAGCAGGGCGCGCCTTGCCCGACCGAGATCACCTATTACCAGGACAAGTCCTTCACCATGGATATCAAGACGCCGCCTGCGTCTTACTATCTGAAGAAGGCAGCCGGCCTGAAGCCCGTGGGCAAGCGCAACCGTCCGCGCGGTGCGGAAAACCCGGGCCGCGAGACCGTCGCGACCGTGACCCGCAAGCAGGTGCGCGAAATCGCCGAGGCCAAGATGAAGGACCTGTCGGCGAATGATGTCGAATCGGCGATGAAGATCGTCCTCGGCTCGGCGAAATCCATGGGCATCGAGGTGAAATAAGATGGCAAAGCTTGGTAAACGCACCCGCGCCGCCCGCGAAGCCTTCGCCGGCAAGGAAAACGTCACCGTCGAAGAGGCCGTGTCGCTGATCAAGGCGAATGCGGGCACGAAATTC
>CAZTEV010000135.1:0-7228 GCA_964612785.1 uncultured Roseivivax sp.
CCTCCGCTACCACCCCCTCACCCATGACCAGGCGATTGAGCAGCGACAGGTATGCTGCTTTCGGTCATGATCTCGAAAGAGCACCATCGGCGTCCGTGATCGAGGTTGAGCAACATCCGCTCTGCTTACGGCACGAACCCCTGCGATGCAGGCCATGGCCCCCGGGGCGAGCCGTCCGGTTAACACAGTAATGTCGATTCCGGGTAGCTGATTTCACATGCAAGCGCTCCTTCAGGGGCCCGCACATTAGGTGAATGCACGCGAGAGCGCAGAGCGATTTCGGTCCACAAGACAGATGGGCCTCATTCATCCCGTGTGCAGGAAAAGCCGATTAGGCAGTACGCGTGGTCGAGACGAGAGACCCGCTGCATGCTGCAATAACCCGGGCAACCTTAAATCACCGGGATGCGCCCGCGCACCATCGGGAGCACGGCAGCCAAGTCACACCCATCGGTATCACCAAGGCGCGCGAAGACGCCGACATCTGGATCAGCATAACTGACAAGAGCGCATGGTAGGGAAGCCGACGCCGATTTTTGGCGTTCTATCAGGTCCCTAGGCTGCACCCGTCGCCGGACAGCAAGCCGCCGGACCGGAACCACGCGAAACAGTCCGCAGCCATCGCGGTCACCGCGTAATGGAACGGGACATCCAGATACGAAACGGCGTGGAACTGGCCTGATCAGCCGACCAACATCCGGGGCTCCGGCCAGTCTGGAGCCTGCAACTCGTTCTGGTAAAACCAGTCGGCCTTCCGCACCTTGTCCAGCGAAACCATGATCATCGCGCACCCGGAAACACCCTGGGCTTTGATGTCCTCGTGCATATGCGCCAGATCCGTGCGGATGATCCTTTGCGATGCCTTCGTCGCCTCGACGACAATCTCGACCGGCGTGTCGCAGGGCGCGCCCTGTCCACGCAGGATGTCGATCAAGGCCGCGGCGTTGCGCACCCCCATATAGATGCACAGCCGCGTGCCCGGCCGAATGTGAGATGCGATCTCCGGCAGGTCGCCCTCTTGTTGCAGATGGCCCGTCGTCAGCACCAATGTGTCCGTGCATCCCCGTTGCGTGAGCGGCACGCCGAGGCTGGCAGCGGCACCGCTGGCCGCTGTCACGCCGGGCACGATCTCGCAAGTGATGCCAGCCGCGCGGGCCGCGTCCAGTTCCTCTTCCAGCCGCCCGAAAATCCCGGGATCACCCGATTTCAGGCGCACCACCCGTCGACCTTTCAAGGCCTCCGCCACCATGACCCGGTTAATCCGGTCCTGCGGCCAGGCATTGGCGCCCACGACCTTGCCGACGAAGACCCGTTCCGCATCGCGCCGGGCCAGTTCGAGCACATCGGCGTCCACGAGACGATCATAGAAAATCACGTCGGCCTCCTGCAGACGCGCCACCGCGCGCAGGGTCAGGAGATCGCGCGCGCCCGGGCCTGCGCCCACGAGCGCGATACTGCCAGCGCGGATCTGACCCGGGGCAACGCCCGCGGCAATCGCCGTCTTGATCGCCGCGGCGGCCGCGCGCTCTTCGCCACGCACCCACATGGACAGCGGCGCCTCCGAGAAGACCCAGCGCCAGAAGCCGCGCCGCGCCTCCTTCGGCACGCGGGCGGCAACGGCATCGCGCATGCGCCCGGACAAGGCGGCGAGCCCGCCCAGATTGGGGGCCAGCATCTCTTCGACACGGGTCTTGATCTGGCGCGCCAGCACCGGCGCGGTGCCTTCGGTGCCGATGGCCACGACGACCGGATCGCGATCAACGAGCGACGGCGTGGTCAGATCACAGAGCGCAGGCTGATCGACCACGTTGACCGGGCAGCGCGCGTCCTGCGCCAGCGCATGCAGGCTGGCGTCGATGCCGGGACAGCCCGACGCGATGAAGGCCATAGCCGCCCCGTCGAACACCTCCTGACCTATGGGGCCCGTATGATGCACAGCCCGGCCGGTGGCGACCAGATCCGCCAGTTCGGGATCGAGCGCCGGGGCCGCGAGGACCAGCGCCGCATCGGTCTTCAGGATCAGCCGCGCCTTCTGCGCCGCCTGTTCGCCACCGCCCGCGATGACGACGCGGCGCCCGGTGGTCCGGATGAACATGGGAAAGCTTTTCATTGCAGCGCTCCTGATCGCAATGGTGCGGATAGGCTTGCGGGTCGTGCGGCCCAGAGATCCCGGGCCGACGCCGTGGACCCAAGCGTCGAGAGCGCCAGTTCGGCGCTCGAGATCACGATCGCCTCGGCAAACGGATCGCGGAGCCGCCCCTCCCAGAGCGCACGCAAGGCCGCCGGGTCTTTGGGGGCATCGGCCAGCCGCTGATGCGCTGTCATGGACTGGCCGCTTCTCCCCTGCCAGGGGGCACCGCCGCGCAGACCGAAGACGGATATGTCCTTGGCCGGGTGGTGCTCGAACTCGCCCCCGCCGCCCTTCAGCACGGTAAGATGGCGAAGACCCAGAAGCTGTGCAGCATCCGCCTGAAGGCCGCGATAGGACGGATGGAAGACGCCCTGCACCGCGGACTCCGCGCAGGCGGGGTTGATCATCCGGGCCACGGTATTGAGACAGGACCGCAATCCCAGCACATCGCGCAAGGCCAACAGCGCGAAGAGGCGCGGCGACAGGACCTCAAGCGGCAGATAGGCAAGGCCCGTACCCGCCAATGAACCGGCCGCCTCCTCCATCGAGGCCGCGCGTGGAATGCCCAGATCCGCAAGCGCGGCGCGCACGGAGGCCGCATCGCGTTGGTGGGAGTTCCAGCCATGCAGCAGCACCGGATATCCGGCTTGCGCCACCAGTCTGGCCGACAGCAGGAACCAGGGCAGACCGCGGGTGCGCCCGGCTGCATAGCTGGGCCAGTCGAGCGCGGGGCGCGGCCCATGCCATTCGGGACAGGCCGCCTGTACCGCCTGCGCGAAGCCTGCGATCTCCTCCGCCGTCTCGCCCTTCATGCGCATGACCATGAGGATCGCGCCTATCGCCTCGGGATCGGCGGCAGAGGACAGCATCAGCGTCATCGCCTCCCGCGCCTCGTCAAGGCTCAGCGATCGCGCCCGCCCCTGACCGCGCGCGAGGATGCGGACATAGGGCGCGAGGCTCATTCCGCGGCCTCCTTGCTGGCAAGGCGCGCCCCGGCGAGAAGGGCCGCAATCTCGGGCTGACAGGAGCCGCAATTCGTGCCGGCCCCCAGTGCTGCACCCACGGCGGCGACGCTCTCCAGACGACCGGTCTCGATCGCGGTCAGGATCTGGTTCACGCCGATGCCGAAGCAGGAACATAAGGTCGGGCCGGGATCGGGCAGATCGGCCGGTGCGCGCCCCGTCAGCGCATGCTCCGCCCCCTGACCCGGCAATTGCGCGAGGTGATCGCGCTGGAGCGCCAGCGGCGCCGGTCCCGCGAAGACCGCAGACAGCAAGCGCCCCGAGGGATCGCGGAACGCCAGGCGCGCAAAGCCCGCATCGCGGTCGATGATCTTTTGCGCAGGCATGTCCGGCAGATCGAAAAGCGCCCGCGCCCAAGCCTCCCAATCCGAGGGGGGCTCGGCCCCCGCAAGCTCCGCGCGCCAACCGGCTCCGGTCCGCATGCGGGCCCAATAGGCGGTCTCGGGCGCGATCGGTGTCGCAGAGACCGCAAAGGCATGGAATGCGGGCCGGAACGGGGCCAAGGCGCATACCGAGGCCTTGCTTTCGGGCTGGCCGGATATCGGATCGGTCACAGCCGCCACCAGCGCGTCGATCCGGGCGGAGGGCGCGGTTTCGCCCGTCCAGTGCATCGGCGCGAAGACCTCGCCGGGTTTGACCGCATCGGTGATCTGCGCGCGCAGAATCGCGCGGCCCGTGGGACTTGTCACCTCGACCAGGCTGTCGGGGCCGATGGCGAGTCTGCCCGCATCCTGGGGATGGAGTTCCACGAAGGGCTCGGCCAGATGCGCCGACAGACGCGGGGACAAGGCCGTCCGGGTCATCGTGTGCCACTGATCGCGGATCCGGCCCGTGTTCAGGCGGAACGGGAAGCGCCGTTCGCGCCGCACGGCGGGCGGACGATACTGCACCGGGATCATGCGCAGCTTGCCGTCCGGGTGGTAGGAGGTGCCGTCCGCGAAGAAACGCCCGCCCTGCCGCGCGCCCGCCATGGGCCAGCGCGCAGGCGACAGCGCATCGTATTCCGCATCGGACAATCGGGCGAGATCCGAGATATCGAAATCCCGTCCGAAGCCGCCCGCAACGCCCGAAAGCGCCGCGTGCTCGCGGAATATCTCGGCCGGGCCTTCATAATCGAAGGCGCGGGCCCAGCCCATCCGCCGCCCAAGCTCGGCCATCTGGGCCCAATCTGGCCGGGCCTCGCCCGGGGCGGCCCGCACGGCACGCTGCCGCGAGATCGTGCGGTCGGAATTGGTGACGGTGCCGGACTTCTCGGACCAGGCGCTCGCGGGCAGAAGCACGTCCGCCAACCGCGCGGTATCCGTCTCGGCGGTGATGTCGGAGACGACCGCGAAGCTCGTGGCGCGGATCGCGTCGCGCACCGCATCGGCCTCGGGCAGGGTCACGGCGGGGTTCGAATGCATCACCCAAAGCGCCTTGATCCGGCCATCGGCCACCGCGTCGAACATCTCGACCGCTTTCAGCCCGGCCGCCTCGGGCATGGCGGGCGCGTCCCAGAACTGGCGCACGGCGGCGCGGTGCGCGGGGTTTTCGATCTCCAGATGGCAGGCCAGCATATTCGCCAGACCGCCCACCTCGCGCCCGCCCATAGCGTTGGGCTGACCGGTGACCGACAAGGGGCCCATGCCCGGCTGCCCGATCCGGCCCGTGGCCAGGTGGCAATTCAGGATCGCATTGACCTTGTCCGACCCCGCAGAGGATTGGTTCACCCCCTGGCTGAACACGGTCACGACCTTCCTGTGGCCGATCCACATCCGGCAGAACCGCGCGACAAGCGCCTCATCGAGACCCGTGGGCGCGATCGAGGTGGCCCGGGCCGCGTCCAGCGCGTCCTGGGCTCCGTCCACATGGGCGAGATAGGCCGCGTCGAGCGCGCCGTTGGCGGAAATCTCGGACAGAAGCCGGTTGAAGAGCGCCACATCGGAGCCGATCTTCAGCGGCAGGTGCAGATCCGCCCCGTCGCAGGAGGCCGTGCGGCGCGGATCGACCACGACGACCTTCGTGCCGCGCGCCGCCTTCGCGTCCATCACGCGGCGATAGAGCACTGGATGGCACCAGGCGAGGTTCGAGCCGACGAGCACGATCAGATCCGCCTCGTCCAGATCTTCGTATGTGCCGGGCACCGTGTCGGTTCCGAAGGCGCGCCTGTGGCCCGCCACGGTCGAGGCCATGCAGAGCCGCGAATTCGTGTCGATATTGGCCGATCCGATGAAGCCTTTCATCAGCTTGTTGGCGACGTAGTAATCCTCGGTCAGCATCTGGCCAGAGACGTAGAAGGCGACGCTGTCGGGACCGTGCTCGGCGATGGCTTCGCGGAATTTCGCGGCGACGAGGCCCATGGCGCTGTCCCAATCGGTGCGCCTGCCGTCGATCTGCGGATAGAGAAGCCGTCCCCCGAGGCTGACCGTCTCGCCCAAAGCCGAGCCTTTGGAACAGAGCCGCCCGCGATTGGCCGGATGATCCGGGTCGCCCTTGACGGCGATGCCGCCATCCGCGGCGGGCGACAGCAGAACGCCGCAGCCCACCCCGCAATAGGGACAGGTGGAGCGGATGGTGCTCATGCGGCGCAACGCCGTCCGATGGACGCCGCCTCGATCAGGATGCGGCCCGCCTCGAGGCGCACCGGATAGGTGGCGATGCGGCCCTCATCGGTGCCCTGCGCCTCGCCCGTCTCGAGCGAGAACACCCAATTGTGCAATGGGCAGGTGACCTTGCGGTCATGCACGATCCCTTCGGAGAGCGGCCCGCCCTTGTGCGGGCAGGTATTCGAGGTGGCGAAGACCTCGGCCTCGGCGGTGCGGAAGACCGCCACGCAGCCTGCATGGGTCTTCACGATGCGGGCGCCGCGCAGCGGAATGTCGTCGATGGCGCCAAGGTCGATCCAGCTCATGTGGATGCTCCGTTCAACAGGGGGTGGTGCCCCGGGCCTGATCCGGGGGTTTGGATCGCGGGGCCTCGGATCACGGGACCGGCGAGGCCCCGGATCAGGTCCGGGGCACGGAAGTGCAGGACGGCCGGGCTGAGGCCCCGGATCGGGTCCGGGGCACGGCGGTGTGGGATGGCCGGGCTGAGGCCCCGGATCAGGTCCGGGGCACGGCGGTACGGGACGGCCAGGCTCATTCCGCGGCCTCCAGCGTCATGTCGGCGAGCGGCGCGAAGCGGCGGGCTGCCTCCGGCGTGGCGCGTTCGGCCCAAGGGTCGGTCTGATAAACGCTCTGGCTGAGGTCGAAACGCGCGATCAGTTCCGCACGGGTCGCATCGTCCGAGAGCGTCTCACGCACCCAGTCCAGCCCGACCTTGGCCACCCATTTATAGGGCCGGTCGAGATATTTGGCGTGTTCGCGGTAGAGCTGCACGAAGGCGACGGTCCAGTCGATGGCCAAGGCCTCCGTGGGCACGTCGACCAGCCGTTCGGTCTCTTTCACGTCCATGCCCGCCGCGCCCGCGACACCCACCTGGTAGCCCGAATCGACGCAGACGATGCCCACATCCTTGCAGGTCGCCTCGGCGCAGTTCCTCGGACAGCCCGAGACGCCGAGCTTGACCTTGTGCGGCGTCCAGGATCCCCAGAGCCGCTTTTCGAGCTTCACGCCCAGCCCCGTCGAATCCTGCGTCCCGAAGCGGCAATGCTCGGCACCGACGCAGGTCTTCACGGTGCGCAGCCCCTTGGAATAGGCATGCCCCGAGACGAGGCCCGCACGGTTCAGATCGGCCCAGATCGCAGGCAGATCCTCGCCCTTGACGCCCAGAAGGTCGATCCGCTGACCGCCTGTCACCTTGACCGTGGGCACGGCGTATTTCTCGGCCGCATCGGCGATGGCGCGCAATTCGCCGGGGGTCGTCAGCCCGCCCCACATGCGCGGCACGACCGAGAAGGTGCCGTCCTTCTGGATGTTGGCGTGCTTGCGTTCATTGACGAAGCGCGATTGCGGATCGTCGCGATACTCGAGCGGCCAGTCCGCCAGCAGGTAGTAGTTGATCGCCGGGCGGCAGACATGACAGCCGTTCCGCGTGGTCCAACCCAGCTCCTGCCAGACGGCCTCCTGGCTTTTGAGTTCCTGCGCCTTGATCAGCC
>CAZTEV010000136.1:0-7218 GCA_964612785.1 uncultured Roseivivax sp.
CGTCGCCGGTGCCGAGCGTGGTCACCACGAGCGCCTGCGTCTCGCCGCGGGTGAACAGCGCCGAGCCGTGCGTGCGGGGCAGAACGCCCGTTTCCGACACGATCGGACGCACCTGATCCAGCGCGCGACCGTCGATGCGGCGCGAATTCTTCACGACGTCGGCGCGCAGAACGGTCGATTCCAGCTTCTTGAGCGCGGAGCCCAGGTTCGGATCGGCCTGCTCGTCCTCGGACAGCTCTGCGATGATAGCGTCCTTGGCCGCGGAAACCGCGGCGGTCCGCTCCTGCTTGTCGGTGATCGCATAGGCGTCGCGCATCTGCGCCTCGCCCAGACCCTTCACCCGCTCGTAGAGCGCGGAGTAATCCGGCGGCTGAAAGTCGAACGGCTCTTTCGCGGCGTCTTCGGCCAGCGACACGATCAGGTCGACCACGGGCTTGAGCTGCTCATGCGCGAAGGTCACCGCGCCCAGCATTTCCTCTTCGGTCAGCTCGTAGGCTTCGGATTCGACCATCATCACAGCGTCGCGGGTGCCCGCGACGACAAGGTCGAGACGCTGGTCGGGGTTGTTGCGCAGGCCCTGCATATCCTCGACCTCGGGGTTGAGGATGTATTCGCCACCCTCATAGCCCACGCGGCAGCCCGCGATCGGACCCATGAAGGGCGCGCCCGAGATCGTCAGGGCAGCCGAGGCCGCGATCATCGCCACGATGTCGGGATCGTTGACCAGATCGTGGGACAGAACGGTGCACATCACGAGCACTTCGTTCTTGAAGCCCGGCACGAAGAGCGGGCGGATCGGACGGTCGATCAGGCGCGCGGTCAGCGTTTCCTTTTCGGTCGGACGCGCCTCGCGCTTGAAGAAGCCGCCCGGCACCTTGCCCGCGGCGTAGTATTTTTCCTGGTAGTGGACCGTGAGGGGGAAGAAGTCCTGACCCTCTTTCGCCTTCTTGGCGAAGGTCACGTTGGCCATGACCGAGGTCTCGCCCAGCGTGGCGATCACCGAACCGTCGGCCTGACGGGCAACCTTGCCCGTTTCCAGTGTGAGCGTTTCCTCGCCCCACTGCATGCTTTTCGTCGTCGTATTGAACATCATCGTATCCTATGGCGGAGCACTCCCGGGCGTATCCCGGGTCTCCGATTTGAATGGCGGCCCCATTGCCGCCGCCCCCTATCCTTCGCATGGCCCGGGGGCTTCAGGCATCACGTCTCAGATAGGTTGGCCCCTACAGGAGATTTGACGTTTTGGGAAGAGCGCCGGTCAGAGCGGGCCGGTTTGCCACAGCCGAACCTTCGTGCCGCCGTGATCGACGACCGGCCCGGGCTTCTGCCAGGGCAGACCGGCAGCGCGGGCAAGCTTGGCCTCGGAGGTGATCATGGCCACCCGCCAGCCGGGAAACTCCGTCTTCATCCGTGCGCCGAAGGCCGCGTAAAGACCGTAAAGCGGGGATTTCGCCCCGATCCTGAGCCCGTAGGGCGGGTTCACGATGACAAGGCCTGGCGGACCTTCGGGGGGTGCAGCCTCGGTCACCGGATGACAGGCGAAGGTGCAATATGGCTCCACGCCCGCGCGCGCGGCATTGGCGCGGCTCATGGTGACGGCGCCCTGATCGCGGTCGGAGCCTGCAAAGCGGGCCTGCGGCGGCGCTTGGGTCGTTCGCGCTGACCGCGCGGCCTCCCAGGCGGCGGGATCAAAGCCGGCCAGATCCTCGAAGGCGAAGCGCCGCGCGCGGCCGGGCGCTAGTCCCGCCGCCCGCTCTGCCGCCTCGATCACGAATGTGCCCGACCCGCACATGGGATCGACGACCGGTTCCACTCCGTCATAGCCCGCCGCGCGCAGGAAAAGGCTCGCCAGCGTCTCGCGCATCGGCGCCTTGTTGACCTGTTCCTTCAGCCCGCGCTTGTGCAGCGAGGCGCCGGATGTATCCAGGGACAGCGTGCAGAGGTCGTCCTCGATGCGCAGCTTGACCGTGACGGGGGCGTCCGCGGCGATCTCGGCGCCGAGCGTGGCCGCGATGGCTTTCTCGATCCGGTCTTTCGCCGCGCCCGCATGATAGATCTTCGACTTGCGGCTTGTCGCGTCGACGCGCACGGGCGCGTCGGCGCGCAGCCACCGGGACCAGGGCAACTTGCGGGCGCGTTTGTCGAGCTGGCTCAGATGATGCGCGTGAAAGGCCGCAATGCGCACCAGGACACGGGTCGCCCCGCGCAGGTCCAGATTGGCGCGCCAGACCTCGGCCCTGCCGCCTTTCAGCGTCACGCCGCCCGGGATGATCGCTGTGACGGTGAAACCTGCCGCACGCGCTTCCTCGCCCAGGAAATGTTCAAGGCCGGGGGCGCAGATCAGGAATATCTCAAGCTCGCTGTCGGTCATGGGCCGGAAGTACGGGGCCTCTGCCCGGCTGACAATGCGCAATCGCCAAGGCTCAGGCGGCGCGTTGCATTCGATTTTTTGTACGTTGGACCCTGCGGAACGCCTGATGCCCGAAACGAAAAAACGCGCATCCGGGTGGGATGCGCGTTTTCGCTGCGATCTTGGCCTGACACTCGGCTTAGCGGCGAATGCCCAGCTTGCCGATCAGGGTCTGGTAGCGCGCTTCGTCGCGCGACTTGAGGTAGTCGAGCAGTTTGCGGCGCTGCGCGACGAGCTTCAGAAGGCCACGACGGGAGTGGTTGTCCTTCTTGTGGGTCTTGAAATGCTCGGTTAGCGCGGAAATGCGGGTGGTCAGGATCGCGACCTGAACCTCGGGCGAACCGGTATCGCCTTCGGCGGTGGCGTATTCCTTCATGATTTGCTGCTTGGTCTCTGCAGTGATCGACATCGGGGTCTCCTTGGATGTTGGTGTGAAGGCGCAAGCCGGGATGTCGTCCAGCAGGGCCGTTGGAGGTTTCCGGGCGCTCTGACGCCGGATTGCGGGCGTATAGGGTGATTCACGCGGTTTGGAAAGGCAAAATCCCGGTCCTGGCCAGGGACGTCATGGGCGCGATCGTCCGCCTTGCGTTACTGCGGATCAGCCGGGCTGAAGCATCGCCGCCGCATCGCTGGCCGCGATCAGGACGATATCGCCAAGCGGCGGCGCATCGGCGGCATTGAGCGTGGCGAGCACCTGATCGCCCGCGCGCAGATGCACGAGATGCGCCGCATCGGGATCGCTGGAATAGGTCATGTCATGGGGCGGACCCAGCGCATCGTCATAGACCACGACCATACGATCCTCGGACGGGGTGAAATCCGCGATGCTCGCTCCCTCCCCGCCAATCCAGTGGCCGGTCACGAAGACATCGCCGCCCGCGCCGCCATCGCCGGTATCGCCATCGCCCAGAACCAGCGTATCGGCGCCCGCCCCGCCATTGACGAAGTCGGCATCGCCGCCTCTGGGCGTCTCCGATGCGCGCCAGTCGACACCTTCGACCAGATCGTTGCCATCGCCGCCGAAGAGCGTGTCCGCGCCCGCATCGCCCCGCAGCGTATCCGCGCCCTCGCGGCCATGCAGCGCATCGTTCCCGGCCCCGCCCGTCAGAAGATCGTCGCCCAGACCGCCTTCCAGGCTGTCCTGTCCATCCCCGCCCGACAGGCTGTCGGCGCCGTCATGGCCCAGAAGCAGATCGTCGCCCGCCCCGCCTTCGAGCAAGTCCGCGCCAGCCTCGCCATGCAGCGTGTCCTGCCCGGCATCGCCGCGCAGGGCATCGTCGTCATGCCCGCCCCGGAGTTCGTCATCGCCGCCGCCGCCCGCGATGCTGTCCGCGCCCGCACCGCCCGCGATCTGGTCGGTCACGTCGGTGCCGTCGATCTGGTCCGCATCCGGCGATCCGGCGGTGATGAGCCCGCCTTCGGGCGAGAGCGTCAGGCTTTGCGCGGCGGCCTCCAGGATGGACGTCCCGCCCGGAGCCTGGGGATCGGCGCCGACCGTATCCTGCGTCGCCTCGTCCGCGGCGTCGGCGTGTGCCTCGTCCGGATCGGTTTCCGCATCCTCGGGCACGACCGACAGGATCGCCACCGACCCCACGACCATCGCGCCCACAAGACCCGCAAGAAAGAGCATCGCCGCCCCCCCGATACCACGCACATCGCGCGCCGGAAGTATGGCGCGGGCCGCAGCGCAAGGCAAAGCTTCCCGCTCGGGTTGGTTAAGGCGCCGGTGACTAATCGGCCGGGTAGCGGTCGTGCCCGAGCCAGGGCTCGGGCGTGCGGGCATAGGGCACGTAAAGCGGGTGACGCGGATGCCCGGCCTGCGTCAGACCCAGATGCCAGAGCGGCCCCATCTGCCGCGCAAGCGTCGCAGCCCGGTCGAGATGGGCCCCGTGCACACCCCAGGCCGCCACTGTCATCGAGGCCTCCGCATGCCAGTCGAGAAGCAGCGCGTCGTTCTCGGGGCCGATCGGATCGGCCGCGCGTCGCAGATCCGCGGGCCGGGTCGCGCGAAAGCCGAAAAGGTTCGCGATGCGCACCCCGCCTGCCCCCATCGCCCGCGCGCGCGTCTCGCAGCGGTGAATGGTCGGATCGTTCGCGGCCTCCGTTGCAGTCGAGGGATTGAGCATAACAAAGAGAACCGGCGGCGCGTCGGACCAGCGGCGCGCGAGGCCGTAGCGATAGGCCATGCAGGGGGAATAGAAGGCCTCGGACTCGGTGCCGTTCGCGCTGTGATGTCGCCGGATCATGGGGGATCTCTGGCGCGTGGCGGGGCGATCCGCAAGGCCGGTCTCTGATCCGACCTCATCACTGACCGCCAAGGCAGTGTGGGGGGCTTTCTGCCCGACCGCCATTTCAACTGAGAATTGGCGCGCGTCGCCAAGCGAGGGGGCCGTCTGCCCCCTCGCGCTCCCCCGAGAGGTATTTATGGTCCGGTCGTGACAGGGGGGCAGCGCGCCATTCGGGGCGTGGGTCACATGGATGGTAGAGGGCCGAACAGGTCGGGGCTCGCCCCGGCGGAAATCGCGCTATCTTTCTCAGGAAGGCACATCATCCATCGGGAGGTCCCCATGATCCGCACTGCATTCCTGACCCTGCCGCTTCTGGCCGCTGCAGGGCTCGCTCAGGCCGAAATCACCGGCGAGTATCATCGCTACACCGTCGGCGATACCGAGTTCGAAGGCTATGTCGCCCGCAACAGCGACCTCGAGACCACCAAGGGCACCGTTCTGATCGTGCATGATTGGGACGGCATGACCGCCTATGAGGAGCGTCGGGCGGAGATGCTGGCCGCGGCGGGCTATACCGCCTTTGCCATCGACGTCTACGGCGCCGACGAAAATCCGGAGAGCGTCGACGAGAACCGCGCGCTGTCGGGAGCGCTCTATCAGGATCGGGCGCTGTTCCGCGAGCGGCTGATGGGCTCGATCGCGGAGGCCGCGAATATCCCCGGCGCCACGGATAACATCGTGATGTCGGGCTATTGCTTCGGCGGCGCGGCGGTTCTGGAAGCGGCCCGCGCGGGCGCGGAGATCGACGGGTTCGCCGCCTTCCATGCAGGCCTCGGCACGCCCGAGGGGCAGGATTACAGCGCCACGGCGGCGCCGATCATCCTGTTCCATGGTTCGGCCGATCCGGTCTCGGGCATGGCGGACATGGCCGCGGCGCTGGATGCGATGCAGGCCGCGGGCGTCACCCATGACGCGCACATCTTCGGCGGGGCGCGCCACAGCTTCACCGTCTGGGGATCGCGCGATTACGATCTGTCCGCCGATGAGGGATCCTGGGACGGGTTCATGGACTTCCTCGACGCGCAGCTTTGAGGATGCGGCGGCGCGGCTTCATCGCGGGCGGGCTGGCCCTGATCGGGGCCGGGTCGCTGCGGGCCCAGTCGGAGGCCCTGGATCGGCTGGCGCGGGGCGAGGCGCTGGCCATCATGCGCCACGCCCGGGCCCCCGGGATCGGCGATCCGGACCGGTTCGAGATCGGGGAATGCAGCACGCAGCGCAATCTCGATGCCGCCGGTCGCGATCAGGCGCGCGCCATCGGGGCGGCGCTGCGGGAGGCGGGCGTGACCTTCGAGCGGGTCCTGACAAGCCAGTGGTGCCGCTGCCGAGATACGGCCGAGCTTCTGGACATGGGGCCGGTGGAGGACGCGCCGCCCTTCAATTCCTTCTTCGCCGGGCGGGGCGATTCCGCCGCACAGACCGCGGCGGCGCTGACGCTGATCGCGGATCTGCCGCGGCCTGCGATGATCGTCACGCATCAGGTGAATATCCGCGCGCTCACGGGGCAATCCACCCGGTCGGGCGAAGTGTTGATCGTCACGGCGGCGGCGGATCGGCTGGACGTTGTGGGATCGCTATTGATCGACGCATGAGCGGGCCGTGACGGATCGGCGGCGCGCAGGACGCGCCGCCGGAACGGATCAGGCCAGGTGTTCCCGGACCTTGGCCAGAACGTCCTCGACCGACAGGCCCAGATTTTCCAGCATCGACAGGTCGATGCCCTTCTCCTCGAGCATCGCGGTGACCGCTTCGGGGTCCAGATCGGTCAGCGCCGACAGGTCGATGCCGCTTTCGCTGATCTTCGCGACGATCTCGTCGGTGCCGCCGAGGGCCTCGGTGGCCTTACCAAGAAAATCTCCCAGTCCCATACCAAATTACTCCTTCCAGTAGGCTACAGGCGCGGCGGATGCCGCAGCTGCACAATGCCTGCAGGACAGGTCCAAGGGAATGCCCCGATGAATGAAAACCGCCGCCCGGACGGATCCGGACGGCGGCGATGCGCTCAGGCGGGGTTCAGCGTTCCGCGTCCGGCCCCTCTTCGTCGGGCGGCGCGTCCTGGGTGGGCTTTCGCCCGTCCTTCGTGTCGGTGTCGTGCGCGCCGGTCTCGACCTCGTGGGCCTCGCCCTCTACTTCCTCGGTCACATTGGCGAGCCGCAGCGCCTGGGTGCGGCCATCCTTTGCCTCGCCGAAGAAGATGGTCTGATGCGGGAACGGGATCTCGATGCCGCGTTCATCGAAGAGCCGCTTCAGGATGGCATTGTAGGCACGGCCCACGCCCCACTGGCTGCCCGGCACGGTCTTGATCCGCGCGCGCAACACGATGGCGCTGTCGCCGAAGGAGTTGAGGCCGAACCATTCCAGATCCGCGATGATGAGCTTGGCCTGTTCCTCGTCCTGTTTCAGCTCTTCGAAGGCGTCGAACATCGCCTCTTTCGCCTCGTCGATGTCTTCACGATAGGCGATCCCCATGTCGCAGACGAAATACGAGAAATCGCGCATGAAGTTCGACACCATGTCGACCGA
>CAZTEV010000137.1:0-7157 GCA_964612785.1 uncultured Roseivivax sp.
GAGGATTACGACGAGGTCATCATCACCCATACCTGCCGCGAGGTGGGCGAGCTGGAATATGGCCGCAAGCTGATCGAGGATATCCGCCAGGACGAGATGCTGGCCGAATTGATGGGCGAAGGCTTCCACGAGAAGTTGCGCTACTACCCCACCACCACCCGCGAAGAGAGCCCGAAGATGGGCCGGATCACCGATCTGATGCGCGCGGGCACGGTGTTCGAGGATCTGGGCGTCGCGCCGATCAACCCCGAAAGCGACCGCGCGATGGTCTGCGGCAACCTCGCCTTCAACCTCGAGATCAAGGAGCTTCTGGAAAGCTACGGTCTGGAGGAAGGCGCCAATTCCGACCCGAAACATTACGTGGTCGAGAAGGCCTTTCTGGACTGATCCGACAGCGTCTTGCGCCGCCGCATCACAGCGGCGGCGTCAACTCGGCCTCGACCTCGGGCATGAGGAGGGCCAGAAACAGCAGGGCGAACAGCCCGCCGGTATATTCCGACATCGAGGCCAGCGGCGGCAGGGCATAGATCGACGACGGCTCGAAGGAATGACCGAGCAGGATCGCCACCGTCGAAGACAATCCGAACACCGCCATGCTCAGTGCCCAGGCGGAATAGGGACGCTTTCGCAGCTCCAGCAGGGCCAGCACCGCCAGCAAAAGACCGATCGTCGTGGCCGCCGACATCGCGTCACCGGGCGCGGGAATGTGACGGGCAAACCCCAGCAGTACGGGCAGCTGGTGAAGATCCGCATAGGCCCAGTTCCCGACAAGAAGTGCCACAACCGCGATAAGCAGCACGGTCTGAACCTTTTCGGCCTGTCCTCGGGCGAAAAGTACAAGGGCAGAAAAACAGAGAAGAAACGCCAAAGCGGTGGGCATGACGATCGCGGGATGCGTCTCGGACACGCGGACGAGCCACGTCGTATCCGTCACCCAGCCGATGATCGGCAGCGTCGACAGACACGCGCCGGACAGCGCCAGTTTGAAACGCAAAGTGGACTTCTCGGGATAGCCGCGGCGCATCAGCTCTCTCCTCATTGTGGTCCGCGCAAACCAAAAGGGTCGACGCCTATGTCGATTTTTGCAAATGCGTAATTACACGAATATACAGCAGGTGAACGGTTCCGAAAAGAAAAATCGCGTATCAATCGCATCTTATCTTTCGACACCCCGGCCTCCGACAGCGCAAAGCCGGTGCCGGTCATTCAGATCGACGGCTGTGCCGCAGGGCGGCGCCGCGCCGGAAAACCCGCGGTTTCGCCGTGAATTCGCTTGAATAACAGGGGCGAGACGCCTATTTTCCAGCCTCGAATTCGTCACCACACAAAGGAACAACGCCATAGCCCGCAGACCTCACAACGCGCCGCCCACCCGTGACACGGGCCCCCGCGTCAATGACCGTATCCGCGTTGCGGAAATCCGTCTCATCGGCGCCGAGGGCGAAAATATCGGGGTCGTCACCCCGGAACGGGGCCGCGAACTGGCCGAACAGGCCGGTCTCGACCTGGTCGAGATCTCGCCCAACGCCACGCCGCCCGTGTGCAAGATCATGGATTTCGGCAAGTTCAAGTATGAACAGCAAAAGCGCGAAGCCGAGGCCCGTAAGAAGCAGAAGACCATCGAGGTCAAGGAAGTGAAGTTCCGTCCGAACACGGACGTGCACGACTATGACGTGAAGATGAAAAACGTCTTCAAGTTCCTCGAGAAGGGCGACAAGGTGAAGGTCACCCTGCGCTTCCGCGGTCGGGAAATGGCGCACCAGAACCTTGGTCGGGAATTGCTCGAACGGGTGGCCGAGGATGTGAAGGATGTCGGCAAGGTCGAGAATATGCCGAAGATGGAAGGCCGTCAGATGATCATGATGGTCGGCCCGGTGAAGTAACCCGGACATCATCGCGATGACGAGGGGCGCCCGGGAGGCGCCCTTTTTCGTGGGCGCCGATCGCGCGAGACCCTTTGGCAAACGGCAGGTCTTTTCGGCGGGGCGATGTCGCGTACGGGGCGCAGGTCTGCTGCGGCGCGGACGCGAGCGGAGGCCGCGTCTTGGTCACGAGGTCCCGGCGCAAGGCCGGGACAGTGAGCGTCACGCCTCGCGGGGGCGGCCGCGCTGGGGGATCTCTTTCAGAAGGCCACCCACACCCATGCCTGCAATGTCCGCAGGCGTGACCGGCACACCGCACAAAAGCCGCTCCATCACCCAATCCGCCCCGTTAAGCGCGGGCGAGCGGGCGCAGCCCGGAAGCCCGACCACGGGTCGTCCGTCGAGCGCGCCCAGAAACAGAAGGTTCCCGGGATCGACCGGCATGCCGTAATGCGCGACGCTTCCGCCTGCGCGGCGCAAAGCCTCCGGCGCGGTGTCGTGCAGGTCCGAGGTGGCCGAACCCGTCAGGATGAACAGCGCCTCCGCCTGCGCCCCGCGCAGGGCCTGGGCCAGCGCGTCCACCTCATGGGGCACGACATGCGGCGGCGCCAGCGCAACGCCGAGCCGGTCGAGCCGGTCGCCGATGGCCTTTTGCCCCTTCTCGGGATTGAGCGCCGCGTCCGTCTCGGTCTGGATCAGCGCCGCGTTGGTGATGGCGGCCGCGTGAAATCCCAGCGCGCCCTGCCCCGCCGCGGCTGCCGCCTCTAGCGCGGTTTCCGGCACCCCGTAGGAGATGATCTTGACCGTCGCGACCATGCCCCGCGTCTCCATGCGCTGGAACGGCGGGACGGTCGCCACGGTGATCATCGGATGCACGGCGTTGAGCGCGTCGATCGCCCCCGCGTCGATGCGCGCGAGCCCCGGCCCCGTCGCGAAGACATTGACCCGGCCCGTTGCGGCGGGACCGATGCGCAGACCGCCCTCCTTCTCGGGCACCAGCGCGCGGGCGAGCCGCGCCGCGGCGTCGTCTTCGCCCAGATCGCCGGGCTCGAGCCGGGCGACCACGACCGGATCATGCCCCGCCGCGGCCAGCGCGGCGCGATCCTCCGGGCCGATCACACAGCCCTTCTTCAGGCGCCCCCCGCTCAGGGCAACGGAATGGGCCAGGATCGCGCCTTCGGCCTCGGACAGGGGCACGGGGCCGAATTTCATGGCCGCTGTCTCAGCACTTGCGTCATTTCGGCGATCACGGACACCGCGATCTCCGCCGGGCCTGCCGCGCCGATATCTAGGCCGATGGGCCCGTGGATGCGACCGATCTCGGCATCGGTGAAGCCCTCCGCGCGCAGCCGCTCCACGCGTTTGGCATGGGTCCGGGTGGAGCCCAGCGCGCCGATATAGAAGCAGTCCGAGCGCAGCGCGCGCATGATGGCCGGATCGTCGAGCTTCGGGTCATGGGTCAGCAGCACGAGCGCGGTGCGGGTGTCGAGGCCCGCCTGCGCCACCGCCTCGTCGGGCCAGTCATGCAGGATCGTCTCACCAGGAAACCGGGCCTCGGAGCCGAAGGTCTCGCGCGGGTCGATCACCACCGGATCATACCCCGCGATCCGCGCCATGGGCAGCAGTGCCTGGGCGATATGCACCGCGCCCACGACGACAAGCCGCAAGGGCGGGTTGTGGATGGTGACGAAGGTGCGGCTGCCCTCCTCGAAGCCCGAGCGGTCCATGCGGAAGCGGTCGGCATGGCCGTCGGTGTCGAGCCTGCGCGCGCCGCTGTCGAGATCCACGACATAGGCCATAGGCCGCCGTGCGGCGCGGGCCGCGACAAGCTCGGCCAGCATCGCTTCGGGCAGGACCGCCCCCACCGGTTCGATCAGCACGCGGATCGTGCCGCCGCAGGCCAGCCCCACCGCGAAGGCGTCGTCATCGGAGACGCCGAATTCCAGCTCGCGGGCTTCGCCCGCCTCCAGCGCCTCGATGGCCTCCACGATCACCGCGCCCTCGACGCAGCCGCCCGAGACCGATCCCTCGATCCGGCCCTGCCCGGAAATGGCCAGCTGCGACCCGGTGCGGCGCGGGGCCGAGCCCCAGGTCTGGATCACCGTGGCAAGACACGCGCCCTCGCCCGCGCGGTGCCAATCGAGCGCGGTTTCGGGAATGGGGTCGAAACGGTCCATGTCGGGTCCTCCTTGCGGCCTGTCTATCTGCAGATAGGCCGCCTGTCGCCTGCCCAAAAGGTGGGGGCCGTCAGCGCGGCGCGGTCGGATCGTAGCGATAAAGCCAATCGAACTGGCGCAGCATCGCGCCCGGCGCCACGCGCCCCGCGACCCTGAGGGCCAGATGCGCCGCATCGCGCAGGCCGGGCATCGCAAGGTGATATTTCCAGGCATTGCCATTGGCCGCCGCGATGACCCGCTGGGCCCGGTCCCGGCGCCGGGTCTGGTAGGCGGCCAGACCTGTGGACAGATCCGGCGCGCGTTCCAGCACATCCGCCAGCTCCCACGCATCCTCAAGCGCGAGGTTCGCGCCCTGGGCCAGGAACGGCAGCGTCGGATGGGCCGCATCGCCCAGAAGCGCCAACCCGTCGCCGTGCCAGTTTTCCGCAACCGGATGGCGGAACAGCCCCCAGAGGCCCGGACGGTCCGCCGCCTCCAGAAGCCGGGCGGTGTCGCCGCCGAAATCGGCGAAGGCGGCGCGCAGGTTGCGGCCCTCATCGGTCTGTGACCAGCCCTCCTCGGTCCAGCTCGCGCGTTCCTGCACGGCGACAAGGTTCACGAAGGCCCCGTTCCGCAGGGGATAGCTGACCACATGGCGATGGGGGCCCATATGCACCCGCGCCTCAAAGGGATGTCCGACCACGTTCGGCACCACCGCGCGCCAGGCCACCTGCCCGGTGAAGCGCGCGGGCGCTGCGCCGTTCAGGACGGGCCGAACCACGGAATGCAGGCCGTCGGCGCCCAGGATCAGATCGGCCTCGGCTGCCTCGCCCGTGGCCGCGACGATCCGCGCGGGCGCGCCGGGCGTGACCGTGGCGATCTGCTGGCCCAGCCGGATCTCGACGCCCGCCGCCCGCGCCACCTCTGCCAGCGCTTCGATCAGGTCGGCGCGATGGACGAACCGGTAGATCATGCCGGGGCCCAGCCGCGCGAGGTCCAGCCGCAGAACCTCGCGGCCCGCGCGGTAATCGCGCAAGGAGACCGCGGCGGCCTGAGGTGCTGCGGAGAACGCGCCCCCCAGACCCAAGGCCGCGATCACCTTCCAGCCATTGGGAGAGAGCTGCAGCCCGGCGCCCACTTCGCGGATCGCCTCCGCCTGCTCGAACACGGTCACTTTCGCGCCGCGCCGTGCCAGGGCCGTCGCCGCGGCGAGCCCGCCGATGCCTGCGCCGATCACGGCGATGCGCGTGGCCTGCATGTCCATGATCCGTCTCCCGTAAACGAAAAAGGCGCCCGACCCTGCGGCCCGGCGCCTTCAAACTCGGACGGTGCCGCGCTCAGTCGTCGCGATGCACCTTTTCGCGGCGCTCGTGCCGCTCCTGCGCCTCAAGCGTCATGGTCGCGATGGGACGCGCATCCAGACGCTTGAGCGAGATGGGCTCACCGGTCTTTTCGCAATAGCCGTACTCGCCCTCTTCGATGCGGCGCAGCGCCGCCTCGATCTTGGCGACGAGCTTGCGCTGACGGTCCCGGGTGCGCAGTTCGATCGCGCGATCCGTTTCCTCGCTCGCGCGGTCGGTCACGTCGGGGATGTTGCGGGTGCTGTCCTGCAGCCCCTCGATCGTGTCGCGCGTGTCGGCCAAGAGGTCCTGTTTCCAGGTGATCAGCTTGCGGCGGAAATATTCGAGCTGACGATCATTCATGAACTCTTCGTCATCGGAAGGTCGGTAATCGTCTGAAAGAAAGGATTCTGGTTTCATCTGGGCTCCCTCAATCATGCCGATATCAGCCATGGCTTTTCCCCTGATAATCTGGCACCCCTGCGCGGAGCCGAATAGCCGAACGCTGGCGCTGTGTCACTACTCAAGTGGCCAGAATGCGCTGAAAAAACTGGCGTTCACCGAACGCAACAGCACAGGAAGACTGACCTGCGATGAAGTTTGAGGGTACCGACGCCTATGTGGCCACCGACGATCTGACCATGGCCGTGAACGCCGCCGTGACGCTGCAGCGACCGCTACTCGTCAAGGGCGAACCCGGCACCGGAAAGACCGAACTGGCGCGCCAGGTGGCCGAGGCGCTGGGGACCGAAATGATCGAATGGTCGATCAAGTCCACGACCAAGGCGCAGCAGGGCCTTTACGAATACGACGCGGTCTCGCGCCTGCGCGACAGCCAGCTGGGCGACGAACGCGTCAATGACGTGAAGAACTACATCCGCCGCGGCAAGCTGTGGGAGGCGTTCGAGGCCGATCACCGCGTGGTGCTGCTGATCGACGAGGTCGACAAGGCTGATATCGAGTTTCCGAACGACCTACTGCAGGAACTCGACCGGATGGAATTCTACGTCTACGAGACCGGCGAGACGATCCGCGCGCGTCACCGCCCCATCGTCATCATCACCTCGAACAACGAAAAAGAGTTGCCGGACGCCTTCCTGCGCCGCTGCTTCTTCCACTACATCCGCTTCCCGGAACCGGACGTGCTGCGCAAGATCGTCGAGGTGCATCACCCCGGCATCAAGCCGCAGCTTCTGACCGAGGCGCTGACGCAGTTCTACGAGATCCGCGAACAGCCCGGGCTGAAGAAGAAGCCCTCGACCTCCGAGGTGCTGGACTGGCTGAAGCTGCTGCTGGCTGAGGATCTGGATCCGGCGGATCTGAAACGCGACGGCGCGGATGCGCTTCCGAAGCTGCACGGGGCGCTTCTGAAGAACGAACAGGACGTGCATCTGTTCGAACGGCTGGCCTTCATGGCGCGCCGCCAGCAGGGGCGCTGAGGCCCGCACGGCCGGGCGCATCCGCCCGGCCCGTTGCCCGCAGAGGCGATTCTGTCAAAGGTTTGGGCTGTGGTCGCATTTGGCCCTGCTCTGCAGCGCCAAACCTGCGCAGCCTGTTGGTCCTGTTGCTTAACTGCACCTCGCAGACCTTTGAAAAATATGCATTTTCAACAATCTCCCAAAGTCGCATCGCGCATTTCACGCCTGTTGCCATATCCGCTCCAGAATTCCTGATTTCGCCGTATAGTCTTCCAACTACAGACAAAAACGACCCGGATGTTCATTGCATCTGGAACGATCAGGCAGACCCTTCAGGATGCTTTCGAACGCCGCTTTCACATTGCGCCCGCTGGCGCGCGA
>CAZTEV010000138.1:0-7104 GCA_964612785.1 uncultured Roseivivax sp.
GGGGCCCGGGCGGGCGCCGCGGCGCTGCTGGCCGCGCTGATGATCGCCCCTGCGCCCGAGGTCCGCGCGCAATCGGGGGCGGCCTCGGATGCGGAGGCCACCAACTTCGCCACCGCCGTCACCGCCGAGGTCACCCTTGCCCATATCCTGACCGGCGACGCGCAGATCGACCGCGTGGCGCAAGCCGGGCTCACGGGCCTGTCCGACACGCTGTTCTTCCGCACCTCGGTCGAACCGGGCCCGCCCGTGGGCGTCGATCTGGAACGGGATGAGCTGGCCTTCTTCCCGTTCATCTACTGGCCCATCACGCCCAATCAGACGCAGCCCTCGCCCGCGGCCTATGCCAAGCTGAACGCCTATCTACGCGCAGGCGGGATGATCCTGTTCGACACGCGCGATGCCGATATCGCGCGCTTCGGCGGCGGATCGCCCAACGGACGCAAGCTGCAGGAGCTGGCGGCACCGCTCGATGTGCCGCCGCTGGAGCCGGTGCCCGAGGACCATGTTCTGACCCGGACCTTCTACCTGCTGCAGGATTTCCCCGGCCGCTATGCCAGCCGTGACGTCTGGGTCGAAGCCGCCCCGCCCGATGCCGAACAGATCGAAGGCATGCCCTTCCGCAATCTCAACGACAACGTGACGCCCGTGGTAATCGGCGGCAATGACTGGGCCTCGGCCTGGGCCGTGGACGAAACCGGCCAGCCGCTGCGCCCGGTGGGATCGGGCTATACCGGGGAGCGGCAGCGCGAGGTTGCCTTCCGCTTCGGCGTCAACCTCGTGATGCATGTGCTGACCGGCAATTACAAATCCGACCAGGTGCATGTGCCCGCCCTTCTCGACAGGCTTGGACAATAATGACCGGAAGCATCGTCTTCGACCCGCTCCTGCCCTGGATCTTCATTGCCGTGCTGGCGGCAATTGCCTTCGCGGGCATCGTAGTCGCGCTGTGGCGCGGCCTGCGCGGATGGGGCCTCCGGGGCCTTGCGGCACTCGTGCTGATCGCGGCCCTGGCCCAGCCATCGCTTCAGGACGAGGATCGCGCGCCGCTCTCCGACATCGTGCTGATCCTCGAGGACCAGAGCGCGTCGCAACAACTCGCAGGCCGCTCGGAGGCCACCGAAAGCGCCGTCAACGCGCTGTCAGCGGAGCTGGCCGCGCGGCCCAACACCGAAATCCGGCGCATCCGCGTGGGCGACGGGGCCGACAATCAGGGCACGCAGCTGATGACCGCGCTGACCGAGGCGCTGGCCGAGGAGCCGGTGGGCCGGATCGCGGGCATCATCGCGGCCTCGGACGGACGGCTGCATGACATGGACCGGATGCCGGATCTGCCCGCGCCGATGCATCTTCTGATGACCGGACAGGAGGACGATTGGGACCGGCGGCTCATCATCCGCAACGCGCCCGCTTTCGCGATCCTCGATGAAAGCTTCACTCTGACGCTCCGGATCGAGGATTCAGGCGCGGCGCCCGCAACGGTGAACGTGCCGCTCGACATCTCCGTCGACGGGGAGCCCGCGCAGACCTTCACCGTTCCCGTGGGCGAGGATATCGACCTGCCCGTGACCCTGCCCCATGGCGGGCTGAACGTGATCCAGTTCACCACCCCCGAAGGCGTGGGCGAGCTGACCGACCGCAACAATTCCGCGCTGGTGCAGGTCAATGGCGTACGCGACCGGCTGCGCGTGCTCCTGGTCTCGGGCGAGCCGCATGCGGGCGGACGCACCTGGCGCAACCTGCTGAAATCCGACAGTTCCGTGGATCTGGTGCATTTCACCATCCTGCGCCCGCCCGAAAAACAGGACGGCGTCCCGGTGAACGAGCTGTCGCTGATTGCCTTCCCGACGCGGGAGTTGTTCCTCGAGAAGATCGAGGATTTCGACCTGATCATCTTCGACCGTTACAAGCGCCGGGGCATCCTGCCCGCGATCTACCTCGACAACGTGCGCAACTATGTCGAGGAAGGCGGCGCGGTGCTGATCTCGGCGGGGCCCGACTTCGCCTCGGCCGACAGCCTGTTCCGCTCGCCCCTGGGCGAAATCGTACCGGGCGCGCCCACCGCGCGCGTGCTGGAGGAACCGTTCCAGCCGCAGATCACCGATCTGGGCGACCGCCATCCCGTGACCGCAGGCCTGACCGGCGCGGAGAGCTGGGGCCGCTGGCTGCGCCAGATCGAGGTCGAGCCCGAAGGCGCAGGCAACGTGCTGATGTCCGGCATCGAGGATCGCCCGCTTCTGGTGCTCGACCGGGTGGGCGAGGGCCGCATCGCGCTGATGGCCTCGGACCAGGCCTGGCTCTGGTCGCGCGGCTATGAGGGCGGCGGTCCGCAGCTCGAATTGCTGCGCAGGCTCGCGCATTGGATGATGAAGGAGCCCGAGCTCGAGGAAGAAACGCTGTTCGCCGAAGCCACGGGCCAGACCATGCGGATCATCCGCCGGACGCTCGAGGATGGCGTCGGTCCGGTCACCGTCACCCGCCCCGATGGCGAGACCGAGGAGGTGACGCTCGACGAGGTCAGCCCGGGCCGGTTCGAGGCCCTCTATGACGGGCCGGAGATCGGCCTCTATCGTCTGGCGGAAGGCGAACAGGAGGCCGTGATCGGTCTGGGCCCCGCCGCGCCGCGCGAGTTTGAGGAAACCATCGCCACCGATGCCGTGATGGCGCCCGCGCTCGACGCCATGCGCGGCGGCGCGCTGCGCATCGCCGACGGGCTGCCCCGGATCCGCGAAGTGGGCGAAGGACGGCCCGCAGCGGGTCGCGGCTGGATCGGCATCACCCCTCGCGATGCGTTCGAGACGCTGAACGTGCGCAACGTGCCGCTTCTGCCCGCCTGGCTGACGCTTCTTCTGGCCGCCGGTCTGATCCTGGGCGCCTGGCTGCGCGAAGGGCAGCGCTGAGCCCCGCGGGCGGGGGCGCGGTCGCTGCGCGCCCGCGGTGGAGGCTCTGCCTCCACACCTCCGGAGGTATTTTTGGTCCGAACGTGACAGGGGGTGGCGCGTCGTCCGCGCGTGGGACGCCCGGTGTCCCCGGGACGGCGGCGCGGGCTCAGAGGCCGGGGCGGACCTTCACGGCGACGCGCGCATCGTCCCATCCGTCGACCGAGCAGCGCCCGCGGATATAGACCGTCCAGACCCCGTCCGGGACCATCACCGAGGAGAGCGAGCGGGTGAAGGGCTGTTCCTCGACATGCGGGTGGTGCAGCACGCGGGTGCCGAGCACAGCGCCGTCCTCGGTCTCCACGCGCCAGCCATCGGCGTAGTGATCCCAGCCCGTATCGGGATGGGCCAGCGTCACCGAGACGCGCCAATCCATGCCCGCCTTCTCGATGGTCACGTCGCGGATCTCGGTCGGGTCGGCCAGGACCGGCGCGGCGGCGGCCAGGGCCAGCGGCAGGACGATGCGGGATGTGAGGCGGCGGATAGGCATTTCGGATCAGTAGCACCGGAGCATTGAAACGAGGCTCATTTTTGCGTGTAGGCGCCCTGCGTCAGGCGGGCTGCGCCACCACGACCCAGAGCACGGCGATCACGACGAATACGCTCACCTCGTTGAAGATCCGCAGGAAACGGTCGCTTTCGGTGAAGACGCCGCGCCGCGCCCGCAGGACCATCCGCCCGGTCCAGCCGTAATGCGCCGCAAGGCCCGCGACGAGCGCCACCTTCCACCAGACCCAGCCCGGCATGGCGAGCATGCCTGCGAGCCAGAACCCCGTGATGATCGCGATCACGCCCAGGCCCAGAGAAAACCGGTAAAGCCGGATCGTCAGATCGCCCAGAGGGCCGAAATCCTGCCGGTCGGCATATTCGCGTTTCCAGTAGATCAGCGCGCGGGGCACCGCGAAGATGGATGTCATCCAGCCCATGACACACAGAATGTGAATGACCTTGACCCAAACCATGGTGCTGCCCCCTGCCGAACTCTCTGCGCGCCCCTGCGGCGATGCATCGCCTCGTCCGTGGGTATGGTCTCGCGCGGCAAAATGCTAGATACAGTCTCAGGAGAGAAAGGGAGATTTCGCAATGCAGATGCCCGACCCCGACGCCCGCGTGCTGTCCCGCAAGGCCGAGATCGTGGAGCGGCTGCGCGCCGTGCTGCCCGCCGATGCGGTGATCGACGATGTCGCGGAAACCCGCGCGTATGAATGCGACGCGCTGACCGCCTACAAATGCCCGCCGCTCGCGGCCGTGCTGCCCGCCGACACCGAGGAAGTCGCGGCTGTTTTGAAGATCTGCCACGAGATGGGCGTACCGGTCGTGCCGCGCGGATCGGGCACCTCGCTGGCAGGCGGTGCCTTGCCCACGGCGGATTGCGTCATCCTGG
Organism: uncultured Roseivivax sp.; assembly: GCA_964612785.1. Classification (GTDB taxonomy): domain Bacteria; phylum Pseudomonadota; class Alphaproteobacteria; order Rhodobacterales; family Rhodobacteraceae; genus Roseivivax. The sequence goes on from CAZTEV010000138.1 coordinate 4,321, forward strand.
GCGTGTCGAAGCTGAACGACGTGCTCGAGACCGATTACGACAACCGCTTCATCCGCGTGCAGACGGGCCGGACGAACCTGTCGGTCACCGGTGCCGTGGAAGAAGAGGATTTCTTCTACGCGCCCGATCCATCCTCGCAGCTGGCCTGCGCAATCTCGGGCAATATCGCGATGAATTCCGGCGGCGCGCATTGCCTGAAATACGGCGTGACCACGAACAACCTGCTGGGCGTCACCATGGTGATGATGGACGGCACGGTGGTCGAGCTGGGCGGTGCGCATCTCGATGCGCCGGGGATCGACCTTCTGGGCGTGATCTGCGGATCGGAAGGGCAGCTGGGCGTCGTCACCGAGGCGACGCTGCGCATTCTGCGCAAGCCCGAAGGCGCGCGGCCCGTGCTGATGGGCTTTGACGCCAACGAGGTGGCGGGCACCTGCGTCTCGGACATCATCAAGGCGGGCGTCCTGCCGGTGGCGATCGAGTTCATGGACCGGCCCTGCATCCGCGCCTGCGAGGCCTTCGCCAAGGCGGGCTATCCCGATTGCGAGGCGCTTCTGATCGTCGAGGTGGAAGGATCCGAGGACGAGATCGCGCATCAGCTGTCCCTCATCATGGACATCGCCAAGCGCCACAATCCCGTGGAGCTGCGCGAGGCCAAGGATGCCGACGAGGCGGGGCGGATCTGGCTTGGCCGGAAATCGGCCTTCGGCGCCATGGGGCAGATCAACGATTACATGTGCCTCGACGGGACTATCCCGGTCTCGGAGCTGCCGAAGGTGCTAACGCGCATCGGCGAGATGTCGAAGGAATACGGGCTCGATGTGGCCAACGTCTTCCATGCGGGCGACGGCAACATGCATCCGCTCATCCTGTTCGACGCGAACAAGCCCGGCGATCTTGAAAAGTGCGAGGAGTTCGGCGCCGACATCCTGCGTCTGTGCGTCGAGGTCGGCGGATGCCTGACCGGCGAACACGGCGTCGGCATCGAAAAGCGCGACCTGATGCATGTGCAATACGCGCCTGCGGATCTCGAGGCGCAGATGGCCGTGAAGGACGTGTTCGATCCCGGCTGGCTGCTGAACCCCGCGAAGGTCTTCCCGCTCGATGCCTCGGAAGCGCGGCGCGCGCTGGACATCGCGGCGGAGTAATCGCCCCACATCCCGTGTCCCGGCCCATGCGCCGGGGCCTCCCACGTTTTGGATAGATGCAGGTCATGAAACCCAAGACCGAAGACGAACTGAGCGATTTCATCAAATCCGCGAAAGACCCGGTACAGATCCGGGGCGGCGGCACCCGGGGCGGCGGCCAGACCGGCGCGCTTCTGGACATATCCGGGCTGTCGGGGATCATACTCTATGAACCGGGCGCGTTGACGCTGGTGGCAGGCACCGGCACCCCGGTCGCCGAGATCGAGAAGACGCTTGCCGCCGAGGGCCAGCGCCTGGCCTTCGAGCCCATCGACCATCGCGGCCTTCTGGGCACGTCGGGCACGCCGACGCTGGGCGGCATCGCTGCGACCAACGCATCGGGTCCGCGCCGCATTCAGGTGGGCGCCGCGCGGGACTTCATGCTGGGCGTGCGGTTCGTCGATGGCGCAGGCACCATCGTGAAGAATGGCGGGCGCGTGATGAAGAACGTGACCGGCTACGATCTGGTCAAGCTGATGGCGGGCAGCTGGGGCATGTTGGGCGTGATGACCGAGGTCTCGCTCAAGGTGCTGCCGGTGCCCGAGATGATCGCGACGCTGACGATCCCGGGCCTTGATGCGACCCGCGCGGTCGACGCCATGAGCCGGGCGCTCGGCTCTCCGTTCGAGATCACCGGCGCGGCGCATCTGCCACAAGGCGCGGACGGCCAGCCGGTGACCATGCTGCGGATCGAGGGGTTCGAGACGCAGATCACCTACCGTGCGGGCGAGCTGCAAAAGCTGCTGGCCCCCTTCGGAGAGATCACGGTGGAGACTGATCAGGAGCGCGTGGCCTCGGGTTGGGCCGATGTGCGCGATGTGGCCGCGATGCAGGGCAAGCCGGGCGATGTCTGGCGCTTCTCGGTCAAGCCCTCGGACGGGCCGCGTCTGGCCGAAGCGCTTGGCGCGGAAGAGACGCTGTTCGACTGGGGCGGCGGACTGGTTTGGGCGCGGATGCCCGAGGGCACGGATGCGCGCGCCCGGATGGGCGACATCAAGGGCCACGGCACGCTGGTGCGCATGTCCGATGCCGCGCGCGGCGCGCTCCCGCGCCTGCATCCGGAACCGGCGCCCGTGGCGAAGATCACCGAGGGGCTGCGGGCGCGGTTCGATCCGCGCGGCCTCTTCAGCCCCGCCCCCGTGCCCGCATGATGCCACCGCTGACGATCGCCTTCGTGCTGTCCTTCGCGGTCGGGCCGCTGCTGTTCCTGCTGCTTACGCAGCCCGAGCCGTCCCGCCCGCTTCTGGCCGCGCTGGCGGTGGGCGCGATGGCCGCCGTCCTGACCGGGCTGCGCCTGTCGGACAGCGCGCCGCTTGCGGGCCTCACCGCGATCTGGCTGGGCTGGATCAGCGCGGTGGCCTTCGTCGCCCATACGGTCCGGCGCATGCTGCACCGCCCCCGGACCGATCTTGCCACGCGCGTCGCAGGCAGCCTCGCCACCACGATCCCGTGGTTCGGCCTCGCCACCGCGCAGATGATTTCACGCTGAGGATTCTCCAATGCAGACGACCTTCACCCCCGAACAGCTCAAGGATGCCGATGTCGCGCGCTCGAACGAGATCCTGCGCAACTGCGTGCATTGCGGCTTCTGCACGGC
>CAZTEV010000139.1:0-7044 GCA_964612785.1 uncultured Roseivivax sp.
CGCGGGCGCGGGCGTTCTTCGACAGCGTCACGGCGAGCATCTCGATCAGGATGCGATAGACGTTGTTTTCCGGCTGCTGCTCGGTCAGCCCCAGCGAGTTGACCTGCACGCCGTAGCGGAATCGGCGGTACTTGGCGTCTTCGATACCGTAGCGTTCCGCGAGGATTTCATCCCACAGATCCACGAAGGCGCGCATCTTGCACATCTCGGTCACGAACCGGATACCCGCATTCACGAAGAACGAGATGCGGCCCGCAAGCGTCGGGAAATCCTCGGCGGGCACGCGCGGCTTCAACTCGTCGAGCACGGCGATGGCGGTGGCGAGCGCATAGGCCAGCTCCTGCTCGGGCGTGGCGCCGGCCTCTTGCAGATGGTAGGAACACACGTTCATCGGGTTCCATTTCGGGATGTGCTTGTAGCAATATTCGGCCACGTCGCCGATCATCTTCAGCGACGGCTTCGGCGGGCAGATATAGGTACCGCGCGACAGGTATTCCTTGATGAGATCGTTCTGCACCGTGCCCTGCAGCTTGGCGGTATCCGCGCCCTGCTCTTCGGCCACGGCGATATAGAGCGACAGAAGCCAGGGCGCGGTCGCGTTGATCGTCATCGACGTGTTCATCTGTTCCAGCGGGATCTGATCGAAGAGCGTGCGCATGTCGCCCAGGTGGCAGACCGGGACGCCCACCTTGCCGACCTCACCCCGTGCCAGGATGTGATCGCTGTCATAGCCCGTCTGGGTCGGCAGATCGAAGGCCACGGACAGGCCCGTCTGCCCCTTCGCGAGGTTCCCGCGATACAGCGCGTTCGACGCCTGCGCGGTGGAATGGCCGGCATAGGTCCGGATGAGCCACGGCTTGTCTTTTTGTGGCGGGGTTCGGGTCTCGGTCATCACGGTCCTCGCGGAATGAGTCGTCTGGGTAATAATGTTTCGCTGCGGTAGCACTATTCGAAACTTTGTGGCTATGTCAATTCGCTGCAATGCGGCGTTATTGCCCTGTGTATAGCCTGCCGCGCAGGGCCGGGTAAGCCTGTTGCGCATGTGCCCGCAGCGATGCGCCCCGGGATTGCCTAAAGCGCGGGCAGACGCCATCCTTCGCCCCATGAGCACGCAAGTCTCCCTGCCGCTGTGGCTTTTCCTGCTGATCATGCTTTTCGCGGCGGTGACCTTCGCGTCGCATTTCCTGTTTCCCTCCGTGCGCTGGTTCTTCCGACGCCGGGCTGAGAAGATCGTGGCGCGCCTGAACGAACGGCTCGAACGCCCGATCCAGCCCTTCAAGCTGGCGCGGCGCTATGACCTGATCCAGCGGCTGATCTACGATCCTGACGTGACCGAGGCCGTCGTGGCCCATGCACGCGAGAACAATCTGCGCGAAGACGTGGCCTTCGAAAAGGCCCGCGACTATGCCCGCGAAATCGTCCCGGCCTTTTCGGCCTCGGCCTATTTCGGCGTCGCGATCCGGGCGGGGCGCTGGTTGTCGAATGCGCTTTACCGTGTCGACGTGATGGATCTCGACCACGAAGCGATCGAGGCCATCGACCGCGACGCCACGGTGATCTTCGTGATGAACCACCGTTCCAACATGGATTACGTGCTGGTGACGTATCTGGCCGCGCGCCGCTCGGCCCTGTCCTATGCGGTGGGGGAATGGGCGCGGGTCTGGCCGCTTTCGGGCCTGATCCGGGCGATGGGGGCGTATTTCATCCGGCGCAAATCGCGCAACGCGCTGTATCGCAAGGTGCTTGAGAAATACGTGCACATGGCCACGCGTGGTGGCGTCGCGCAGGCGATCTTTCCCGAAGGCGGTCTCAGCCTCGACGGGGCGATCAAGCCGCCCAAGGTGGGCTTGCTGAAATACATCGCCGAGGGCGCGGATCTGTCCACCCGCGACGTGGTCTTCGTGCCGGTCGCGATCAATTACGACCGGGTGCTCGAGGATCGGATCCTGATCGACGCCGACAATCGCGGCGACAGGCGGTTTCGCGCGGGCGTGCTGTCGGCCTTCGGACATGCGCTGGGGCTTGTCTGGCGGCGCGTGACCGGGCGGTTCCAGCGCTTCGGCTATACCGCTGTGCGGTTCGGCACGCCCGTTTCGCTGCGCGCGGAGGCGCGGCTCGCCCGCGCGCCCGAGGCGCTGGGCGCGGAAATCCTGGCGCGCATCGCCGGTGCCATCCCGATCCTTCCGGTGCCGCTCGTGGCGCTGTTGCTCGAAGCGCGTGGCGCGATGACCCGCACCGAGCTCGAGACCGCCTTCCGTGAGGTGCAGGAGGCGACCGACCAGACCCTGGTCCTGCCGCAGGACAATCGCGGGCACGGCGTGGCCTACGCGGTCGAGCGATTGCTGGCGCGCGGGATCGTCGAGGACCGGGATGATGCGCTCCATCCGACCGAGGCAGGCGCTCCGATCCTGCGCTACTACGCGAACTCGGTCCGTCATCTTCTTCCGCAATTTGCAGGCGCAGCATAACTTTCTGCAACTGCTCGGTCATAAAATTACAATTCAGACCGCAAACATGATTGAAATGTTGCGCAACCGACGATATTCCGGCGGACAGAGCGATTCCGCTGCCGCAGTGCGGCGTGATTGCACGACGAGACAGCACGCAGGACAGGAGGCAGCCATGGCGCTCGACACCCAGACCGGCATCGCGGAATACGATGCACCCGAAAAGGATCTCTACGAGATTGGCGAAATCCCTCCGATGGGCTTCGTGCCGAAGCAGATGTACGCCTGGACGATCCGGCGCGAACGCCACGGCGATCCCGACAAGTCCTTCAAGGTCGAGGTCGTGGATACGCCCCGCCCCGACAGCCACGAAGTGCTGGTTCTCGTCATGGCCGCAGGCGTCAACTATAACGGCGTCTGGGCGGGCAAGGGCGTGCCGATCTCGCCTTTCGACGTGCATGGTGCCGAGTTCCACATCGCGGGCTCCGACGCGTCGGGCATCGTCTGGGCCGTGGGCGACAAGGTGCGCAACTGGAAAGTCGGCGACGAAGTCGTGATCCACTGCAACCAGGACGATGGCGACGACGAGGAATGCAACGGCGGCGATCCCATGTTCTCGCCCACCCAGCGGATCTGGGGTTACGAGACGCCGGACGGCTCTTTCGCGCAGTTCACCAACGTGCAGGCGCAGCAGCTCATGCCGCGCCCGAAGCACCTGACCTGGGAAGAAAGCGCCTGCTACACGCTGACGCTGGCCACCGCCTACCGGATGCTGTTCGGCCATCACCCGCATGAGCTGAAGCCGGGTCAGAACGTCCTGGTCTGGGGCGCGTCGGGCGGCCTCGGCTCCTACGCGATCCAGCTGGCGAACACCGCCGGCGCGAATGCGATCGCGGTCATCTCGGACGAGGACAAACGCGATTTCGTTCTGTCGCTTGGGGCGAAAGGCGTCATCAACCGCAAGGATTTCAAATGCTGGGGGCAGCTGCCCACGGTGAACAGCCCCGAATACAACGAGTGGCTGAAAGAGGCCCGCAAGTTCGGCAAGGCGATCTGGGACATCACCGGCAAGGGCGTGAATGTCGACATGGTCTTCGAACATCCGGGCGAGGCGACCTTCCCGGTCTCCACGCTCGTGGTGAAGAAGGGCGGCATGGTCGTGATCTGCGCGGGCACCACCGGTTTCAACACGACCTTCGACGTGCGCTACATGTGGATGCACCAGAAGCGTCTGCAGGGCAGCCACTTTGCGCATCTCAAGCAGGCCTCCTCGGCCAACCGGCTGATGCTGGAGCGGCGGCTCGATCCCTGCATGTCCGAGGTCTTCCCCTGGTCGGAAATCCCCGAGGCGCACATGAAGATGATGCGCAACGAGCATAAGCCCGGCAACATGTCGGTGCTGGTCCAGGCACCGGTGACCGGACTGCGCACGCTTGAGGATGCGCTGGCCGCCAAATCTTAAGAATCGTTACGCGCCCCGCGCCGTGATGGGACCCGCATCCGATGGCCGGATGCGGGTCTTTTCGTGTTCAAAGGCACATTCGGGCCATTTGCGACGCTTGTGCATCGCCGCCTCGCCATTTCCGGGGAAGTGAAATTCGTGAATTTTCGCGGCACACTCTTCTTGCTAAGGTTGCATTAACGTTTCGTTAACTATTTCGAGTGGAGCATCTCATGAGACACGACTGGATAATCGACGTACTCTCGGATCTGACACGATTTGCCAATGCAAACGCGCTCGACCTTCTGGCTGCTCAATTGGACGAAGCGCAAATGATCGCCCATGCCGAGATCGCGTCCCATGAAAGGGAAACGACCGGTGGAACGCGCGTTGCTCAATTCCGGACTGGACGATCAACTGGCGCGGCTTGAGGCCGCGACTTCCCAGGAAGATCTGCAACCCCTGATCGAGGATCTGCGAGACAGCTACGGCATCGACCACATCGTCTATCACTGGGTGGCCGCCAATGGCGAACAATTCGGCTGCGGCACCTACGATCCGGTCTGGGTCGAACGCTATGTCAATCAGGACTACCTGCGCACGGATCCCGTCATTATCGGCTGTTTTCAGCGGTTTCACCCCGTCGATTGGAAACGGCTCGACTGGTCGTCGAAATCGGCGCGCGCCTTTCTGAAGGATGCGATGGCGCATGGCGTCGGCAATCAGGGCTTTTCCGTTCCGATCCGCGGCCCCAACGGGCAATTCGCGTTGTTCACGCTGAATCACAGCTGCGGCGACGCGGAATGGCTCGATTTCACCGAAAGCCATCGCCGCGAATTGATCCTGATCGCGCATTACTTCAACGACAAGGCGCTGCAATTCCAGCCCGGTCGCAGCCCGCACCCCGCCACGACCCTGTCGCCCCGGGAAGTGGATGCGATGACGCTGATTGCGGTGGGATATTCCCGCGCGCAGGTGGCCCAGACGCTGGCGATCTCGGAATCCACGCTGCGGGTCTATATCGAAAGCGCGCGGTTCAAACTGGGCGCGCTTAACACAACCCATGCGGTCGCTCAGGCGTTGCATCGCGGGCTGATCGTCGTGTGAGCGTACGCTGCGATTAACCAACATTAACGCGGCGCGCGATTTGCTCTTTCCGACGTCTCAGAAAGGGCATTCAAATGATCCGCTACCTCTACGGCACCGACCTGTCCCGCCATCCACGCCTGGCCCGAAGCATGTTCCGCGACCGGGCCGATCAGTTTCACACCCGGCTGGGCTGGGCGGTCTCGGTCGATGCGGCGGGCGAGGAGCGGGACGCCTACGACGCGCTGAACCCGCTTTACGTGATCTGGGAACGCGCCGACGGAAGCCACGGGGGCTCCATGCGGCTGATGCCCACGACCGGTGCGACCATGGTGAACGACCATTTCGGACATCTGACGGGGGGCGGGCGGATCGAAAGCCCGCTGATCTGGGAATGCACGCGCTTCTGCCTCGCGCGCGATACCGATCCCGGTGCCGCCGCGGCGCTGATGCTGGCGGGCGGGGAGGTGATGCAGGGCTTCGGCGTGGAGCACTTCGTCGGTGTCTTCGATGCGCGCATGGTGCGGATCTACAACCGCATCGGTGCCGCGCCCGAGGTTCTGGGCTCCGAAGGGCAGGGCCGCGCGCGCATCTCCGTGGGGCTCTGGTCCTTCTCGGGCGCGGCGCAGGCGCGCGTCGCGGCGGCGGCGGGCCTCGATCGGGCGCGCTCGCGCGGATGGTTCGACGCTGCGTTCGGGGCGTCCCGCGCAGGCAACGCCACCGCCGCCGCCGCCTGAGCTCTGGCGGTCGCCCGGGCGGGCCTGTAGGGTCCGCCCATGACGCTCCCCGCACTGACATTTTCCGACGATCAGGCCCAGGCCTATGACCGCGTGGCCGAGATGCTGCGCGAGGCGGGCGTGGATCTCGAAGACGGGCTGTGCCTGCCCGCGAAAGAGGGCCGCTCGCGCGTGATGGCGCTGCTTGGCAAGGCCGGATCGGGCAAGACGATGCTTCTGGCCGAGCTGGCCCGCGCGCTGGGCGATGCGGGGGTCGAGACCGTCTCGGGCGATTACGAAAGTCGTCGCCGCAAGGACCGCCGCACGCTTGCGATCCTGGCACCCACCAACAAGGCGGCAAGCGTGTTGCGCAATCGCGGCGTGCCCGCGACGACGATCCACCGCATTCTCTACACGCCGGTCTATGACCCGGAATACGAAAAGATCGCCGAATGGCTGATGGGCAACGGCGATAAGCCCGAGATCGAGGCGCTGAGCGAGGACGCGCTCGACCGGGCCTTCGCCTCGTATCAGGGGCATAAATCCGTGCCCGCGGCGCTGGCGGCGGCGGGCTTGCGGGGATCGGATTTCATCACCGGCTGGAAACGCCGCGAAGAGCCGCTGGATATCGGCTTCGTCGATGAGGCCTCGATGCTCGATGCGCGGCAATTCGAGGATCTGCAGGAGATCTTTCCGAACCTTCTGCTGTTCGGTGATCCCGCGCAGCTGGCCCCGGTGAACCAGTCGGGCGCGATGGTCTTCGACGGGCTGAAGCCTGCCCAGAAGATGGAGTTGGCCCGCGTGCACCGACAGGAGGCGGACAACCCGATCCTCGATCTGGCCCATGCGCTGGCGGACCCGGCCCTGACATTTTCGGATTTCGAACGGATGGTGGAAGACAAGGCGCGGCAGGACGACCGCGTGGTCTGGGCGCAAAGGGTCGAGGTCGACATGATGGCGCGCTCGCCCGTGCTGGTCTGGCGCAACGCGACGCGGATCCGGCTGATCAACGCCTTCCGTGCGGTCTATGGCGCGCCCGAGACGGAGCTTCTGGAGGGCGAGCCCCTGATTTGCGACGGGATCGAGCTGCCGCTCAAGCATCGCAAGAAGCGGCTCGATCTGGAGGCGCGGGGGCTCATCAAGGGGGCGCAAGTGGTCTATCTCGGCCCTGGCAAGAAGCCCGGTTTCTCGCGCCTGCATGTGATGGGCGCGCCCGAGCCGCGGATCTCTGCCGCCTCCATCGTGAAGATCGAGAAACCGGACGAGGAAGAGCCCTTCATTCCCTTCGCCGCGCGGATGGGCGCCACCTTCCTGCATGGCGCGGCGGTGACGATCCACAAGGCGCAGGGCAGCC
>CAZTEV010000140.1:0-1251 GCA_964612785.1 uncultured Roseivivax sp.
CGAGGTCTTCCCAGACCGCGACCATTTCGGACGCATCTTCTACAATCAGGCGCGGATGAGCGCGAAGAACATCCCGCAAGTGGCGGTTGTCATGGGCTCCTGCACTGCGGGTGGGGCCTATGTGCCCGCCATGTCCGACGTGACCATCATCGTGAAGGATCAGGGCACGATTTTCCTCGCCGGGCCGCCTTTGGTGAAGGCGGCAACCGGCGAGGTGGTCAGCGCCGAGGATCTGGGCGGGGGCGACGTGCATACGCGCCTCTCGGGCGTGGCGGATTATCTGGCCGAGGACGATGCCCACGCGCTGGCGCTTGCGCGCCGTGCGGTGGGCAGCTTCAACCGCGCCAAGCCCGCGACCGTTCAATGGCAAAGCCCCGAAGAGCCCGCCTATGATCCCGAAGAGATCCTGGGCGTTGTTCCGGCGGATCTGCGCACGCCCTACGACATCCGCGAGGTGATCGCGCGGCTCGTCGACGGCTCGCGCTTCGACGAGTTCAAGCCGCGCTTCGGCGACACGCTGGTCACGGGGTTCGCGCATGTGAAGGGCTGCCCCGTCGGTATCGTCGCGAATAACGGCGTGCTGTTCTCGGAAGCGGCGCAGAAGGGGGCGCATTTCGTCGAGCTCTGTTCGCAACGCCGTATCCCGCTGGTCTTCCTGCAGAATATCACCGGCTTCATGGTCGGTCGCAAATACGAGAACGAAGGCATCGCCCGGCACGGCGCCAAGATGGTGACGGCGGTGGCGACGACCTCGGTGCCGAAAATCACCATGCTCGTGGGGGGCTCCTTCGGGGCGGGCAATTACGGCATGGCGGGGCGGGCCTATTCGCCCCGGTTCCTCTGGACCTGGCCCAATTCGCGCATCTCCGTCATGGGCGGCGCGCAGGCCGCGGGGGTTCTCGCCACGGTGAAGCGCGCGGCGATGGAAAAGGCGGGCGAGGTCTGGTCGGATGAAGACGAGGCCGCGTTCAAGCGCCCAACGGTCGAGATGTTCGAACGGCAGAGTCATCCGCTTTATGCCTCGGCGCGGCTTTGGGATGACGGCGTGGTTGATCCGCGCAAGTCGCGCGACGTGCTGGCATTGTCGCTGTCGGCGGCCTTGTGTGCGCCCATCGAGGAGACACGTTTCGGCGTGTTCCGGATGTGAGGGGAGCGGTGAGAGATTTCGCGCGTTTCGCCTGTGTTGGAGGCGGGGGCGAGTGGCCAGCCCCGCCGCCATTGTCCTTGGACCAATGGCGCACCAGGGAAAGC
>CAZTEV010000140.1:1351-7035 GCA_964612785.1 uncultured Roseivivax sp.
GGCCAGCCCCGCCGCCATTGTCCTTGGACCAATGGCGCACCAGGGAAAGCGAGGGGCCAGCCCCTCGCGCTCCCCGGAGGTATTTTTGGTCCGGTCGTGACTGTGGCGCGCGCCCTTGTCTGGAGCGTGGGACGCATGGTCGGACAGCGGGCGGTGCGGCGCCTATCGGCTTGGGAGGGCATCCATGTTCCGTAAGATCCTGATCGCCAATCGCGGTGAAATCGCCTGCCGGATCATCGAGACCGCGCGGCGCATGGGCGTGGCGAGTGTGGCCGTCTATTCCGATGCGGACCGCACCGCGCGGCATGTGGCGCTGGCGGATGCAGCGGTACATATCGGCGGCGCGGCGCCTGCGGACAGCTATCTGCGCGGTGACGCCATCATCGAGGCAGCGCGGGCGACCGGGGCCGAGGCCATTCATCCGGGCTACGGCTTCCTGTCGGAAAATCCCGATTTCGTGGAGGCGGTTGAGGCGGCGGGGCTTGTCTTCATCGGGCCATCGGCCGCGGCCATTCGCAAGATGGGTCTGAAGGACGCGGCCAAGGCGCTGATGGTGGAGGCGGGCGTGCCGGTCGTGCCGGGATATCACGGGGCGGACCAGTCGGAGGATCTGTTGCAGGCCGAGGCCGCGAAGATCGGCTATCCAGTCCTGATCAAGGCCGTGGCGGGCGGCGGCGGCAAGGGCATGCGCGTGGTCGAGGCAGAGGCGGATTTCGCAGAGGCGCTGGCCTCCGCGCGGGCCGAGGCGCGGGGCGCCTTCGGCAACGATGCGGTGCTGGTCGAGAAATGCGTGGCCCAGCCGCGCCATATCGAGGTGCAGGTTTTCGGCGACGGGACAAGCGCCGTTCATCTTTTCGAAAGGGATTGTTCGCTACAACGCCGCCACCAGAAAGTCATCGAGGAGGCACCGGCCCCCGGCATGACGCCCGAGATCCGCGCGGCCATGGGCGCGGCAGCGGTGCGTGCGGCGGAGGCCATCGGATACAAGGGCGCGGGTACTGTGGAATTCATCGTCGACAGCGCGGGCGGGCTGTCGTCGGACGGGTTCTTCTTCATGGAGATGAACACGCGCCTGCAGGTCGAACACCCGGTGACCGAGGCGGTGACAGGCATCGATCTGGTCGAATGGCAATTGCGGGTCGCGGCGGGCGAGGGGCTGCCGCTTGGGCAGGCGGATATTCCCTTGCAGGGCCATGCCTTCGAGGCGCGGCTTTACGCCGAAGACGTGCCAAAAGGCTTCCTGCCCGCGACCGGACGACTCGACCATCTGGTCTTCCCGGATGGCGTCCGGGCCGATACGGGCGTGCGTGCGGGCGACGAGATCAGTCCGCACTACGATCCGATGATCGCGAAGATCATCACCCATGGGCCGACCCGCGCTGTGGCGCTCGCGAAGCTGGCGCGGGCGCTTGAGACGACGGAGGTGGCAGGCACGGTCACCAACCTGGCCTTCCTGAGCGCCCTGGCGCGGCACGCGGGGTTCGCGGAGGGCCTGGTCGATACAGGCCTCATCGGGCGGGATCTGGACGCGTTGACGGCCACGCCCGCGCCCGGGTCCGGCGTTCTGGCCGAAGCGGCGCTGGAGGCGGCGGGGCTTTCGCGTGCGGCGGCTCCCTTTCAGGGCTTCACCCTGTGGCAGCCGCTGGTTCAGCAGTTCGGCCTGACCGGACCGGATGGGGACGAGGTGAATGTGCGCCTGCAGGCCTTGGGTCCAGACTGCGTACGGGTGGACCTGCCGGACAAGCAGATCATGGCCGAGCGGCGGGGCGGTACCTGGCATTTCGGCGGCAGCCCTGCCGCCGGGGCCATCCGCCATGGCAACCGCGTGACTGTTTTCGGGCGCAGCGGCGCGACATTCGGAATCGTCGATCCGCTGGCCCGCGCCGCCACGGCGCACTCGGCCGATGTGATCGAGGCGCCGATGCCGGGGCGGGTTGTGCGCGTCCTCGTCCGCGCGGGCGACACGGTCGCGGCCGGGGACCGGCTGGCCGTGCTCGAGGCGATGAAGATGGAACACGCGCTGAGCGCGGGCCGGGACGGAACCGTGGCCGAGTTGCTGGTGGCTGAAGGCGATCAGGTCGCCGCGGGGGCTGCGCTGTTGCGGCTTGCGGACGAGGACAGTCAAAACGCGGATGGCCAAAACGCGGATGGCCAAAACGCCGACGCGCAAGACGCGGAGGCGCACGCATGATTCGCCTGCATCATGTGCCCCTCGCGCGCTCCTTCCGGGTCATGTGGCTGCTGGAGGAGCTGGGGCTCGATTACGACGTGGCCTATTACTCGATCCGCGACGGCTCGATGCGGACGCCGGAGTTCCTCGCGCTTTCGCCCGCGGGCCGTGTGCCCGCGCTCGAGATCGGGGCGGAGGTGCTGTTCGAAAGCGGCGCGATCCTCGAAATCCTGTGCGAACGCCATCCCGAGGCGGGGCTCGCGCCTGCGCCGGGCACGCCCGATCGCGCCAGATACCTGGAAATGCTGCATTATTCGGAAACCGTCGGGGCGCTGGTGGAAAACCTGAACCTCAACCGCGTGTTCCTGCGCGATCCGGCCGATGCCTCGCCCGTCGTGATCAAGCTTCTGACGGCCCGGCTGCGCGGCGCGCTTCGGGCGATGGATCAGCGGATGCAGGGCCCCTACCTGCTGCCATCGGGCTTTTCAGCCGCCGACATCATGTTCGCCTACGGGTTCGAGCTGGCGCGCTATTACGTGCGCATGGAGGAATTTCCTGCGATCATGGCCTATTGGGACCGCCTGCGCGCCCGCCCGGGCTACACGCGTGCCAAGGCCCGCGATGGTGAACAGGATCTGTATGACCGCGACTTCTACCCCTTGCCGGGAGAGGAGGCGTGACGGATCGCGTCGAGATCTTCGAGGTTGGCCCGCGCGACGGGCTGCAGAACGAGCCCGCCGAGATCCCGGTCGCGGACAAGGTGCGGCTGATCGATACCCTGTCGCGCGCAGGCTTCCGGCGCATCGAGGTCGCGTCCTTCGTCAGTCCGAAATGGGTGCCGCAGATGGCCTCCTCGGGCGATGTGCTGGCCGCGATCACGCGGGCTCCGGGTGTCCGCTACGCCGCGTTGACGCCCAATATGAAGGGGCTGGAAGCGGCCATTGCTGCGCGCGCCGACGAGGTGGCGATCTTCGGATCCGCCTCGGAAGGGTTCAGCCGCGCCAATATCAACGCGAGCATTGCCGAAAGTCTCGAACGTTTCGCTCCCGTGGCCGAGGCCGCCCGCGCCGCCGGTCTGCCGGTGCGCGGCTACGTCTCCTGCGTGGTCGAGTGCCCCTATGATGGGCCGGTCGCGCCCGAGGCGGTGGCCCGCATCGTGGCCGCCCTGCGCGACATGGGCGCCTATGAGGTCAGCCTCGGTGACACGATCGGACGCGGGCGGCCCGAGGCGGTCGATGCTATGCTGACCGCCGTGCTGGGGGAGATGCCGGCGGCAGAGCTTGCCGGGCATTTTCACGACACGTCGGGCCGCGCGCTCGAGAATATCGAGGTGGCGCTGGCGCGTGGCCTGCGGGTTTTCGACGCCGCTGTCGGGGGGCTTGGCGGCTGTCCCTACGCGCCGGGGGCTGCGGGCAATGTCGCGACCGAGGCGGTGCATGACCGGTTGTCCGCGCTGGGCTATGAGACTGGGCTCGACCGCGCCGTGCTGGCCGAGGCCGCGACAATCGCGCGGAGCCTGAGGGGCAAGGAGGCGGATCATGGCTGAGTTCATCCGGACGGACCGGGACGCGCGCGGGGTCGTGACGCTCTGGCTTGCGCGGCCCGAGAAGCACAATGCCTTGTCGGCGCAGATGATGACCGAGCTCGAGGCCGAGGCGCAGGCCCTGGCCGCAGATGCGGCCTGCCGGGTGGTGATCCTTGCGGCAGAGGGGCCGAGCTTCTGCGCGGGGGGCGATCTGGCCTGGATGCGCGCGCAGCGCGGCATGGATGCGCAGACGCGCAAACGCGAAAGCCGCCGCATCGCCTCTGCGCTGGGCGCGCTGGCCGATCTGCCGCAACCCTTGATCGGCCGTATTCACGCCAATGCCTTCGGCGGCGGCGTGGGGCTGGCCGCCGTATGCGACGTGGCGATTGGCGTGAGCGGCGCGAAGATGGGCCTGACCGAGACGCGGCTGGGCCTGCTGCCCGCCAATATCGGCCCCTATGTCGTGGCGCGGATGGGGGCTGCGCGGGCGCGCGAGGTCTTCATGAATGCGCGCGTTTTCGACGCGGATGAGGCGGTGCGCCTGAACCTTTTGACGCGCGTGGTGGCGCCTGAAGCGCTCGACACGGCCATCGAGGCCGAGGTTGCGCCGTATCTCGAATGCGCGCCCGGGGCGGTGGCGGCGGCAAAGGCGCTCTTGGGCGATCTGGCAGGTCGCGTCGATGCGGCGCAGGTCGATCACGCGATCGAGGCCCTGGCCACGCGGTGGGAGACCGAAGAGGCACGCGAAGGGCTTGATGCCTTCTTCGACAAGCGCCCGCCGCGCTGGCGCGGCTGACTCCCCGCCCGGATCCGGGCCGCTATGCTTTAGGATAGTGCCAGCATACCATCGCACGTGCGACCTTTCGACCAAACCGCGCTATCAAATACGTAGTCCAGCGCGACGGCCTAGAAGAGCGGATGACCGCCAGGCCTTCGCCGTGGCGCCCCGGGGCCTCTGGTCCTGCGGGGCAGCGTAGCGACCGATCCGCCCTTGCGGATTGCCCGAATGTCATTCTGACACCGGGTGCGATGTAAAAAGTTGTGTGGTCTATGGTGTGCGCCGGGTGGGGGCGTCTGCTTCGGCAGACGTCCTTTCCTTGCCAACCCCGCGCCGCGGCAGAGGATGCCTGCGGCCTACTTTCGCAGATATCCCAAAACACGGCCCCGTGACGGCTCAGAACGGCCTCGGCCCGTTGACCCGACTTTGGTGCGGCGATAGATGATCGTAAAGCGTGGCGTTCGGGCCACGCCGGACATGGTCCGCCGAAGCCGGGCGGGCACGCCAAGGGAAAGGGTCGACCCCCGTGGATGACTTGCTGAGAGAATACCTCCCGATCCTCGTGTTTCTGGCCATCGCCATCGGCCTCGGGCTGGTGCTGATTCTGGCCGCCGTGGTGATCGCCGTGCGCAATCCCGACCCGGAAAAGGTGTCGGCCTATGAATGCGGCTTCAACGCCTTCGACGATGCGCGGATGAAGTTCGACGTGCGGTTCTACCTCGTGTCGATCCTGTTCATCATCTTCGATCTGGAGATCGCGTTCCTGTTCCCGTGGGCTGTGGCCTTCTCGGACGTGTCGATGACCGCGTTCTGGTCGATGATGGTGTTCCTGGCGGTGCTGACCATCGGCTTTGCCTATGAATGGAAGAAAGGGGCCCTCGAATGGGAGTGATGACAGGCGCGAATACGGCGGGTGCAGACCGCGAAGTCGCCGTTCAGAACCTCAACCGGGAGCTGACCGACAAGGGCTTCCTGCTGACCTCGACCGAGGACATCATCAACTGGGCGCGCACCGGCTCGCTTCACTGGATGACGTTCGGTCTGGCCTGCTGCGCGGTCGAGATGATGCAGACCTCGATGCCGCGCTATGATGCCGAACGCTTCGGCGTGGCGCCGCGCGCCTCCCCGCGTCAGTCCGACCTGATGATCGTCGCGGGCACGCTTACGAACAAGATGGCGCCCGCGCTGCGCAAGGTCTACGACCAGATGCC
>CAZTEV010000141.1:0-6954 GCA_964612785.1 uncultured Roseivivax sp.
CGTCTCGTGCGTGCCGCGCATGCGCAGCAGCCGGTCGGTGAAGACGTGCCCGCGTTCCGGGTCTGCGCAAAGCTGGATCTCGTCGATGGCCGCGAAATCGGTGCCCATCCCCTCGGGCATGGCCTCCACGGTGCAGACCCAATAGGCCGCGCGGGGCGGCACGATCCGCTCCTCTCCGGTGACGAGTGCCACAACGCCGGGGCCCCGCGCCGCCACGAGCTTGTCGTAGACCTCGCGCGCCAGAAGCCTCAGCGGCAGCCCGATAATGCCGGTGCGATAGCCCAGCATCCGGTCGATTGCATAATGAGTCTTGCCGGTATTGGTCGGCCCGAGCACCGCCGCCACGCGGGATCTCATTTCCATAAGATTGCGCCCTTTGCCGCCCCGGGATCAGAGCCGGGTGCCGTTCGCCGCGATATCCAACCGCTGCAACGCGCTTGTCACATCCTCGTCGAACGGACGCAATGCCTGCGCTTCGGCATAGGCGCGATAGGCCAGCGACCGGCGGCCGAGCTGTTCCAGAATAGCGCCCATACCCTGCAGCGCCCCGAAATGATTCGGGTTGAGGGCAAGCGTGCGCTCCAACGCATCCGCGGCCAGGCCGAAGCGTTCCTGCTGGTAATAGGCCTGCGCCAGCGTGTGCCAGCCTTCCGCGAAGCCGGGCGCGTGATCCGTGAGCGCCAGAAGATGATCGACCGCGCGCTCGGGCTCGTTCACCTCAAGCGCGTCGCGCCCCCGTTTCAACAGAAGATCCATCGCGGCGGAGCCGGATTTCGACCATTCCAGATGAATTTCCCGTTCCAACCGCTGCGCCTCGGCGGCATCGACCGCCTGCGCCAGGTCGCGCAGCAGCTCCTGCGCGCGCGCCTCGCCTTCCTGCGCCGATCCCGGCGCGGGTAGGGAAAACGTGACCAGCGCGGCAAGTGCCGCAACGGTAGAATTGAATCTGGATCGGGTCCTACTCATGGTGGCGATGAGATTAGCGCCCCGTTCGGGAAATGCCACCCGGACCGGATCACATGGAGGACAACGCGCATGAGCGATATCATCACCGAGGCCGTCTCGGCCCTCAACGACAAGCTGGCCGGTCAGGAGATCGGCGGCACCGCCAAGTTCGACATCGAGGGCGAAGGCACTGTGATCATGGACGATTCGGGCGCCCGCGCCGCGGATGAAGAGGCCGATGTCACCATGACCGCGGATGCGGACACGTTCCGCCAGATCCTCGAGGGCGAGATGAATCCGACCGCCGCCTTCATGTCCGGCAAGCTGTCCATCGACGGCGATATGGGCATGGCGATGAAGCTCGCAGGCGTTCTGGCCTGATGTCGGAGGCAGCCCCTTTCCTCGCCGAGGCCGCGGAAGGCCCGGACGGCGCCCGCGCCATCTGGATCCAGTCGGTGGACGGAAAGCGGCTGCGCGTCGGGCATTACCCGGCAGCCCCGGACACGGAGGCCAAAGGCACCGTGCTGCTCTTTCCGGGGCGCACCGAATACATCGAGAAATATGGCCGCACCGCCGCGGATCTCGCGGCGGGCGGCTATCAGACCGTCACCATCGACTGGCGCGGTCAGGGCCTGTCGGACCGGCTTCTGGACGATGCCCGCACGGGCCATGTCGACGTCTTCGACGATTATCAGCGCGATGTGGAGGCGATGGTGGCCTGGGCGCGGTCTGAAAACCTACCCGAACCCTGGCATCTGATCGGGCATTCCATGGGCGGCTGTATCGGCCTGCGGTCGCTGATGAACGGGTTGCCGGTCGTTGCGGCGGCCTTCACCGGCCCGATGTGGGGCATCCGCATCTCTCCCGTGATGCGGCCCGCGGCCTGGGCGCTCAGCTGGGGCGGCGCGCGCGTCGGCATGGGCCACCAGATCGCGCCCGGCACGAAGCCCGAAAGCTACATCGTCTCGGAAGGCTTCGACGACAACATGCTGACCCGCGACCGCGAGATGTTCGACTACATGCGCGCGCAGGTCCTGGCAGAGCCGAAACTGCAGCTGGGCGGCCCCTCGCTGCGCTGGCTCAACGAGGCGCTCAAGGAATGCCGCGTCCTGTCGCGGATGCCCAGCCCGGATTACCCCTGCCTGACGTTCGTCGGCACCAACGAACGCATCGTCGATGTGCCTCGGATCGAGGCGCGGATGGCAGCCTGGCCCGGCGGACGCTTGGAGAAGGTGCCCGGCGGCGAGCACGAGGTCCTGATGGACGGGGCCTCCGTGCGGGCCCGCGTCATGCGCCAGATCCTGGCGCATTTCGACAGCGCGGGCCAAAGCGGGGCGGATGCCGCAACCGCCTGAGGCTTGGACCTCGCCCGCCGCGCATCGGCCCCGTTCCGGCCCGCCCTATCGGTCCCGCGATGACTGAGCCCGTCGTGACCCTTACCGTTTTCGGGCGCCAAAGCGGGTTGCGAAAACCGCCTGCGATCCAGACCCTTGCCTAACGCGCACTGGCTCCGCTCGGGCGTGCACTGTCCTTCCCGCCATGACAGCGCCCCGCCTGATCGTCACCGACCAAGGCATCCAAAGCGAATGGCGGCAACCGCCCCACGCTCAGACCCTGCCTGCCGCACATTGGCGCCGCTCCGGCCCGCCCTATCCTTCCCGCCATGACAGAGCCCGTCCTGACCTTCACCGACCGCGGCATCTATTGTCCCGCGGGCGATTTCCATATCGACCCGTGGCGACCTGTGTCCCGGGCCCTCATCACCCACGGGCACGCGGATCACGCACGCTCGGGGCATGAGCACTACCTTGCCACGGAAGAGGCCGCGCCGGTCATGCGGTACCGTTTGGGCGATGTCTCGCTCGATACGATCGCCATGGGCGCCCAGCGCCGCATCGGCGATGCGCAAGTCTCTTTCCATCCTGCAGGCCACATTCCCGGCTCCGCCCAGATCCGGGTGGAGGTCGGGGGCGAGGTCTGGGTCGTGTCCGGCGATTACAAGACCGAACCGGATCGTCTTTGCGCGCCTTTCGAACCCGTCCGCTGCCACGCCTTCATCACCGAATGCACCTTCGGCCTGCCCGTTTTCAAATGGCGCCCCGAAGCAGAGGTCGCCGCCGAGGTGAACGCCTGGTGGGCCGCCAATGCCGCCGAAGGCCGCGCCTCCGTGATGGGCGCCTATTCCCTTGGCAAGGCGCAGCGCGTCCTGTCGCTGATCGAACCGGATATCGGTCCGATCCTGACCCATGGCGCGGTCGAGGCCACCAATCGCATCCTGCGCGATCAGGGCTTGCCCCTGCCCGCGACCACGCAGGTCACTGCCGAACTGGACACCAAAAACCTTAAGAATCCGTTGATCATCGCGCCTCCTTCCGCGCTCGGCACACCCTGGATACGGCGCTTCGGTCCCTCGAGCCAGGCCTTCGCCAGCGGCTGGATGGCCCTGCGCGGGGTCCGCCGACGCCGCGCGATGGATCGCGGCTTCGTCATCTCGGATCACGCCGACTGGGAAGGGTTGCTTTGGGCCATCGGCGAGACGGGCGCGGAAAAGGTATTCTGCACACATGGTTACACGGAAATCTTCGCGCGATGGCTGAAGTCCGAAGGCTATGATGCGCATGTCCTCTCGACCGAGTTCGGATCTGAGGATTCCGACGAGGTCTCGTCCGAGACCGAGGAGGTGCAACCGTGAAGGAGTTCGCAGCCCTTTTCACCGCCATCGACCAGACCACCAAGACGACTCTCAAGACCAAGGCCTTGGCGGAGTATTTCCGCACCGCCCCAGACGACGACAAGCTGTGGACCATCGCGCTCTTTTCCGGGCGTCGCCCGAAACGGGCAGTCAACACCACGCAGCTACGCGAATGGGCGGCGGAGCGCGCGGGCATTCCGCTGTGGCTTCTGGAGGAAAGCTATCCCATCGTGGGCGATCTGGCCGAGACCATCGCGCTGGTTCTGCCGCCCTCGGATACACATGAAGACAAGCCGCTAACACACTGGATCACAGAACTTAAATCGCTATCGCAACTCGATATTCCCGCCCGCAAATCCCGCATCCTCGCGGCCTGGGAGACGCTCGAGACCACCGAAAGGTTTCTGTTCAACAAGCTCATCACCGGCGGGTTTCGCATCGGTGTCAGCCAAAAGCTGATGACCCGCGCACTGGCCCAGGCCACGGGTCAGGAGGAGGCCGTGCTGGCCCATAAACTCATGGGCAAGTGGACGCCGGACGACACGACCTATCACGCCCTGATCGAGGCCGAGGATCCCGCCGCGGACGCCTCCCGCCCCTATCCCTTCTACCTGGCCTACCAGCTCGACGACGGGCCCATCGATATCGGCCCGCCCGAGGAGTGGCAGGCGGAGTGGAAATGGGACGGCATCCGCGGCCAGCTTCTGATCCGGGGCGCCGAGCACCATGTCTGGTCCCGCGGTGAGGAATTGATGACCGACCGCTTCCCGGAACTCGCCCGCGCCCGCGATTACCTGCCCGAGGGCACGGTGCTCGACGGTGAGATCGTGGCTTGGGACGCCGAGGCCGAAATGCCCCTTCCGTTCAACACCTTGCAGGCGCGGATCGGGCGCAAGACCGTGCCGAAGAAGCTTCTCAAAAACGCGCCCGTGATCCTTCTGGCCTATGACCTGCTGGAGGCCGAGGGCCGCGACATGCGGCCCGCGCCCATGGCCGAAAGGCGCGCGCGGCTCGACAGGATGCTCGGGCAATTGCCCGCCGAGGCGCCGGTGCGTCCCTCTCGCCTGATCCCCTTCGACAGCTGGGCGGCGCTGGCCGAGACCCGGGCTAAGGCGCGCGACATGCGGGCCGAGGGCGTCATGCTGAAACGTCGGGACAGCCCCTATCTGTCTGGGCGCAAGAAGGGCGATTGGTGGAAATGGAAGCTCGATCCCCTGACCATCGACGCGGTCATGATCTATGCCCAGCAGGGCCATGGCCGCCGCGCCAATCTCTTTACCGACTTCACCTTCGCGGTCTGGGATGGCGACGCGCTTGTTCCGTTCACCAAGGCCTATTCCGGCCTCACAGATGTGGAATTCCGCAAGATCACGCAGTGGGTCCGCAAGAACACGACCGAACGTTTCGGCCCGGTGCGCCAGGTTACGCCGCACCATGTCTTCGAGATCGCCTTCGAGGGCATCCACGAAAGCCCGCGGCACAAATCCGGGGTCGCCCTGCGTTTCCCGCGCATGTCCCGCTGGCGGCAGGACAAGCCGCTCTCCGAGGCCAACACGCTGGACGATCTGAAAGCGATGTTGGCCGCCTATGGGTGACGGCCCCGCTTGTGGCAGGCCGCGGAGTGCGTTTTTCGGGAAAGGTGAAGCGCATGGGCGTGCCCGGTGGCCCGAACGCCGAGCGCATTGGGGGCCGTGGGAGCCGAGGGCGGCTAAAGAGCGGCACCTCGCGCCCGAGCGCGCGACGCGGCGGGCCTTGAACCGGGCCGCGCCTTGCGCCACCTATCCTGCAACAGGATCAACAGGAGCTTCCCATGACCGCACGCCCGCTTTTCGACGCCAACGCCTCTGCCGGGGGCCGCGACCTGGGGGATCTGCCGGAATGGGACCTGTCCGATCTCTACGCCGCCCCGGACGCGCCCGAGCTCAAGCGCGATCTCGACTGGCTCGAGCAGGCCTGCCAGAGCTTCGCCGCCGATTACGAGGGCAAGATCGCAGCTCTCGATGCGGGCGCCTTCGTCGAGATGATCGAACGGCATGAGAAGATCGAGAATATCGCGGGCCGCATCATGTCCTTCGCGGGCCTGCGCTATTATCAGAACACCACCGCATCGGACCGGGCGAAATTCCTGTCGGACTGCCAGGAAAAGATCACGGTCTACACGACTCCGCTTGTCTTTTTCTCGCTGGAGCTCAACCGGTTGGAAGACGATGCTTATGCATCTCTTTTCAAAGATGACCGTCTTGCGCGCTACAAGCCCGCCTTCGACCGCGTCCGCGCGATGAAGCCCTATCAGCTGTCGGACGAGATGGAGAAGTTCCTGCACGACATGGGCGTCGTGGGCGACGCCTGGGAGCGGCTTTTCGACGAGACCATCGCGGGCCTCGAATTCGAGGTCGATGGCGAGGTCATGGGCATCGAGGCAACGCTCAACAACCTGACCGAACAGGACCGCGCCAAGCGTGAGGCCGCTGCGCGCGAGCTGGCGCGCGTCTTTGGCGCCAATATCCGCACATTCGCCCGCGTGCACAACACGCAGGCCAAGGAGAAGGAGATCCTCGACCGTTGGCGCGGCATGCCCACTGCGCAGACCGGGCGGCATCTGTCCAACGACGTGGAGCCCGATGTGGTGGAGGCGCTGCGCAACGCGGTGGTCGCGGCCTATCCCAAGCTCTCGCACCGCTATTACGAGCTCAAGCGCAAGTGGCTGGGCCTCGACGTGATGCAGGTCTGGGACCGCAACGCGCCCCTGCCGATGGAGACGACCCGCACGGTCGGCTGGGACGAGGCGCGCGAGACGGTGATGAACGCCTATTCGGAGTTCGACCCCAAGATGGCCGAGATCGCCCAGCCCTTCTTCACCGATGGCTGGATCGACGCGGCCGTGAAGCCCGGCAAGGCCCCCGGCGCCTTCGCGCATCCCACCGTCACCGACGTGCATCCTTACGTCATGCTGAACTATCTCGGCAAACCGCGCGACGTGATGACGCTCGCCCATGAGTTGGGCCACGGCGTGCACCAGGTCCTCGCGGCGGATCAGGGCGAGATGCTGGCCTCCACGCCGCTGACGCTTGCGGAAACCGCCTCCGTCTTCGGCGAGATGCTGACCTTCCGCCGCATGCTGCGCAACGCCAAGGACGATGCGGAACGCAAGGTGATGCTCGCGGGCAAGGTCGAGGACATGATCAACACGGTCGTGCGCCAGATCGCGTTCTACGATTTCGAATGCAAGCTGCACGAAGCGCGCCGCGGGGGCGAGTTGACGCCCGACGACATCAACGCGCTGTGGATGTCGGTGCAGGCCGAAAGCCTCGGGCCCG
>CAZTEV010000142.1:0-6914 GCA_964612785.1 uncultured Roseivivax sp.
CGTTGATTTTCCAGGCGCCTCATGCCGTCTGGCTCGATTGCCCTGAAGGCGCTTGCGTGTATGCATGGCAGGGCAAAATGGCTCTTGATGAACGCATTGTGCCGATCGAAGGGACGTGTGTGCCATCCCAGAAATGTCCGGGGGCGCGATGCCGAGATTAGCGGGGGATGCACCAGTGAAAAGCCTCATGGAAAACCGGGCAATGGATCGTTTGCTCGCGCAGGCCGCCTTGGACAGGCTGGGCATTTGCGGGATCGACGGATTGGTGTCCGCTGATGCGAACGCAATCTGTCCATGCGATTGGCGGCGCCTGCCGTTGGCGGTGGCGCTTGATGCCAAAGCGTGGCATGTGCCCCGTTTTTGCGAGGTGCCTCGATGACCCACGACAGCGAAGTCTGCATCATCGGCGCGGGATTGGCAGGGCTTGCACTGGCGACCGCGCTGCGCGGCGAGGGGCGCGACGTGATCGTGCTCGAGGCACGCGACCGGCCCGGAGGACGGGTCCTGTCGCAGGCGGGCCACGACCTCGGGCCGTCCTGGGTCTGGCCGCAGAACCGCCGGATGCTGGCGCTGCTCGATCGGTTGGGCCTGCGGACGTTTCCGCAATACGCAAGTGGGCTGCTGGTCTTCGAGGATGCGGCCGGTACGATCCGCCGGGACCTCGACTTCGCCACCATGGGCGGCGCATTGCGCGTCGAGGGAGGGCTGTCGCAGGTGCCCGACGCTCTTGCGGCACACTTGGGTCATTGCCTGCGCCTCGGGTGCCCGGCGCTCAAAGTGATACAGGACATGGACGGGGTCACCGTCACGACCGCCGACGACACGATCCGCGCCTCGTATGTGGTTCTTGCTCTGCCGCCGCGCCTGGCAGCAGGGCTGGGCGTCTCGGTCCCCGATGTACCCACCTGGATGGCGGGGCAGGCCAAGCTGGTGGCGACCTATCCAGCGCCCTTCTGGCGGGCCGAAGGGCTGAATGGCGATGCGATCTCGCATCGCGGGCCGTTGTCCGAGATTCACGATGTCTCGCCTGCTGACGGCACCACGGGTGCCCTTTTCGGGTTTGCGCATCCCGGCGCCGCACGTCAGCCGGGGTTTCGAGACGCGGCGATGGCCCAGCTGGAGAGGCTGTTCGGCGCGTTGGCCGCGACCCCCGACGAGGTCATCGTCAAGGATTGGAGTGTCGACCCTGCCACCGCGACCATCGCCGACCAGACCCCACCGACAAGCCGCCCGGTCTATCGCCCACTCCCGCCGACCGAGCGGCTGATCTTCGCCGGCAGCGAAACCGCGCCCGAGGATGGCGGCGTCCTGGAAGGCGCGCTGGCTGCAGCCGAGGCCGCGCATGCGCGCCTCAGAGCGTCCCTCGGATGAATTTTGGGAAGGGGCGGGGCCGACGCTCTCGATGGCTGGACGCTCTTCTGATGCTTTAAAGGTAGATCACCGGTAGCTGCACCGAACAGACTGTCATGATTGTGGGCCGCGCCGTGCCCTTGCGGCGCTGCTCTTCAGGCTGTAGGAGCGCGCGCAACCGGTCGCAGCCCACCCGGTCATCAAAACAAGGGTCAAAAATGAAAACTCTCGTCATCTGCTCGGGCGGACTCGATTCCGTGTCGCTTGCCCATATTGTCGCGTCGGAGCATCAGCTCACGCGGCTCGTCTCCTTCGATTACGGTCAACGCCACCGCAAGGAACTCGATTTCGCCGCCGCCGCGGCCCGCCGTCTTGAGGTGCCCCATCACCTCATCGACATGCGCACCATCGGTGCCGCGCTCAGCGGATCGGCGCTGACGGATGATATCGACGTTCCCGACGGTCATTACGCCGAAGAGACCATGCGCATCACGGTCGTGCCGAACCGCAACGCGATCATGCTGGCCATCGGCTTCGGTGTCGCCGCGGCCAATGGCGATGAGGCCGTCGCCACTGCAGTCCACGGGGGGGATCACTTCATCTATCCCGATTGCCGCCCGGCCTTCACGCAAGCCTTCGACGCGATGCAGCGCATGGCGCTCGACGGCTATGCCGACGTGCGATTGCACACGCCCTTCGTGGAGCGCACCAAGGCCGACATCGTGGTCGAGGGCGCCAAGCACGGGACGCCCTTCGCCGAGACCTGGTCCTGCTACAAGGGCGGGGCGGTCCATTGCGGGCGCTGTGGCACCTGCGTGGAGCGGCGCGAGGCCTTCCACCTCGCGGGTATATCGGACCCGACCGAATATGCCGACCCCGAGTATTGGGCGAAGGCCATTGCCGAGAAGGAGGCGCCTTGATGTACCGCATTCGCAAGGAATTTCACTTCTCCGCCTCCCACCAGCTGGCGCATCTTCCGGCGGAGCACCAATGCGCCCGGCTGCACGGGCACAATTACATCGTGGTCGTGGAGCTGGCCGGAGAGACGCTGAATGCGGATGGCTTCGTGCGCGATTACCATGACCTGAAGCCGCTCAAGGACTATATCGACAACAATTTCGACCACCGGCATCTGAACGACGTGCTCGAGCTGCCCTCGACGGCGGAAAACATGGCCAAACATTTCTACGACTGGTGCAAGGCCCGCTGGCCCGAGACGAGTGCCGCGCTGGTCAGCGAGACGCCCAAGACCTGGGCCGAATACCGGCCATGACGCCCCTGCGCATCGCCGAGATCTTCGGTCCCACGATACAGGGCGAAGGCGCGCTGATCGGCGAGCCCACATTGTTCGTGCGCGCCGGCGGCTGCGATTACCGCTGCGCGTGGTGCGACAGCATGCATGCGGTGGACAGTGCCTATCGCCATGACTGGGCGCCGATGACCTCCGAGGCGGTCTGGGAAGAGCTGCGCCGCCTGTCGGAGGGGCGGCCGGTCACGGTTTCGCTCAGCGGTGGAAACCCGGCGATCCAGGATTTCGGACCGCTGATCGCGTTGGGGAAGGCGGATGGCTACCGCTTCGCCTGCGAGACGCAAGGGTCTGTGGCACGGCCGTGGTTTTCCGATCTCGACACGCTGGTCCTGTCGCCCAAGCCGCCTTCAAGCGGTGAGGCGGTGGCCTGGGACATCTTTGCCGATTGCGTCGAAGCCGGACGGGGCGCCCGCAGCACCGTCATGAAGATCGTCGTTTTCGACCTCATCGATTATGAGTGGGCCAAGGAAGCCCATGCCCGCCAGCCCGACCTGCCGCTCTACCTCCAGCCCGGCAATCCCGAGGTCGACCCTGAGACCCCGGTGGACCCGCAGGCACTGGCTGACCGGCTTGGCTGGTTGACCGAGACTGCCATGGCGGATCGCTGGTTCGCCCCCCGTATCCTGCCGCAACTGCATGTCCTGATCTGGGGCAACAAGCGCGGCGTCTGATCTTCCGGAGACTCACATGACCGACTCGATCTACAGCGACCTGAAGCAACTCGGCGGGGCGACCCGTATTCCCGCAAGCCCGGAAGAGGCCGAGCTCGAACGGGTGGCCAATCCGCAGGCCGATATCAGCTACAACGTGCGCTTCACCGCGCCGGAATTCACCTCGCTCTGCCCGATGACGGGTCAGCCCGACTTCGCTCATCTGGTCATCGACTATGTCCCGGGCCAATGGCTGGTGGAGTCGAAAGCGCTGAAGCTCTACCTCACATCCTTCCGCAACCATGGTGCCTTCCACGAGGATTGCACGATTTCGATCGCCCGTCGGCTGGTCGAGTTCCTGGAGCCCCAATGGCTGCGCATCGGCGGATATTGGTACCCGCGCGGCGGCATCCCGATTGACGTCTTCTGGCAGACCGGTCCCGTCCCCGAGAACGTCTGGATTCCCGACCAGGGTGTGCCGCCGTATCGCGGGCGGGGTTGAGTTCAGGGCAGCAGGCCGTGAGGGGCTGCCAAAAGCGCGACCCTGCGTAACGTAAGGGGGGCGCCGAGGGCGGTGCGCGACAGGGATCCGCCTTTCGCGGCCGTGGCTCTGTCTGGACCGGACGTGTCTTTTCGGGGCCAAGGACGGGGTGCCAATTCTCTGGCGGCCAACCGCAGAGCGCGCGACGCATGCCCGGTGTCGTTTCGACCATCGCGCAGGTCCTCAAGGCAATTAAAGCCCCGCACGATCCGGTGGCTGACGGTGCCGGTTTGCGCTTCGCGCGCATCGGCGGCTGCCCCGGCTCTGACCGGAATGATGACCCGATTAACCGTGCCATTGGCGGTCGGTCGCCACGTTGCGACCAGGTTGGTGCTGGGCCGCTCGCTCAGTCAGTTTAAACCAGAAATTTCATTAAGTCGCTGACAAGTCGAAGAAAAACACACCTGTTGCAACGTGGTCCGGCGCTTGTTAGGCCTTTGGGAGCCAAGAAAACCACGTGTCGTGGCATGGCTGCTCTTCCCTGCACACATCTCGCTGAGGAAGTGACCGGTCGGTTACGTCGGAGCGCGATTACGCGCTGCTGCGCTGTGGCACAAACAGGAGGCGTTATGAACGACTTTAATCCGGAGAAGGGCTATGTGGCCCTGCTAGGCTGGTCACTGAACGCAATCGATGCCGCGGATCGCTTCGATCGGCGGTATGTGGTGGTCGCTCCGCCCTGGGCGGAAGAATACTGCCAGGCAAACGACATTCCCTATATCGCGTGGGACTTCGATCGCCTGAACGAGCGTTCGCACGAGTTGGCCCACCGTCTGGCTGATGAAGGCGTGGACGTTGCGATCCCGCTTTACGAAGAAACGGTGGAATGGGCCGGTGCGATCAACGCGGTCCTTATGAAGAACCCCAGGCTCCTCGGTCAGTCGATGCTGTTCCGGGACAAGTCGTTGATGAAGCGGCGTGCGCAGCTGGGCGGCATTCGCGTTGGTGTCTTCGAGGAAGCGCATGACCGGGGGGACGTCATCCGGTTTCTGAAGCGCGTGAACCAGACGCTGCTGAAGCTTGACGGTGATCCGAACGATCCGATCCATTTCAAGGCGTTCGACAAATCCGGCACGGCAGGTCACCGGGTGATCCGGACGCCGGAAGATGTCGACAACATCCCCGACGATGAATTTCCGGCGCTTCTCGAAAGCCATCTCGATGGCTGGGAATTCGCGGTCGAGGCTTGGATCAAGAACGGCAAGATCCAGTTCCTCAACATTTCGGAATATGTGACGCTGGGCTATTCGGTCTTCGTGCCGGCCACGCCCGAGCTCGAGGCGCATCGCGCGCGGATCACGGAGGAGATCGAAAAGCTGATCGAGGCTTTCGATATCGATTTCGGCTTCATTCACCCCGAATACTTCCTGACAAGCGACAACAAGCTCTACTTCGGCGAGGTCGCCTATCGTCCGCCGGGCTTCAAGGCGCTCGAATTGATCGAGCGGGCCTACGGCTTCAACGGCTATCAGGCCCTTATCCTGATGTTCGACCCGCAGACGACCCAGGAGGAGATCGACGCCTTCTTCCCGGAGGAAGTGACCGGTGCAAAGGGGCATGCGGGATGTTTCGGCGTCTATCCGCGTCGGCGCGTCGTCAGTCGGCTTGAAGTGCCGGATGAAACGGCAAATCACCCCTATTTCGAGTTCCACGAATTGTCCGAACCGATGGAACAGAAGGTGACGAAGCGCACCGCGTTCGGCACGCATTGGGGGCTGGCCTATTTCTTCGGCGAGGACCCGCATACACTGCGGGATCTCTTGAAAGCTCAGGAAGAGCTTGATTTCTATGTCTGAGGAGGCCCGCGAGGCATCCTTGCGGGGTTGAACCTAATGGACACGGTTGTTGGCGATGTCGAGCGGTTGTCGAACACGCTCGATGTCGCGCTTGAAAGGCTTGCGCGGGCCCGCCCATTCTCCAAGCTGCAGAACCAGCGGCCCGTTCTCGATGTGCTGTCTCGACTGATGGTCATGGAGGGCGGGCTCGAGGCCATACTGGATCGCGCGCTGGAGCTGGACCGGGCGGGGCTGTTCGTCGGCTCGGACTGGGATACGCCCAATGCGCTTCTGCCCCAACTGACCGGGCGCACCCTTGAAAGCGAAGACCGGCTTGTGGCCGCCCTCGAAGTGGCAAGCGTCATGCGGTTTCTCGCCGTGGCCATGGGGGATGCCCAGCATCCGTCCCTGCAGCAGCATCACGCGCGCCATTTCCTGACCCAGCTCCTGGCGCTCAATCTGCCGCGCTTCTTCGACTTCTCCGACGAGGCGAGCCGTGCCGCCGGTCCGAGAGCGGCTGTGACGGCCAAGATCCTCCGCAAGATTGCGGACCGGATCGGCCTGCAGGACGTTCTGGGCCAGATGGTCGCGGAGATCTGGCGCATCCTTGAGCAACGGCCCGTGCAACTGGGGCCGGTCAAGGACATGATCACGCAGATTTCCATCGTGCTCGCCCGCGAAGACAACCCCATGGGGCCAGAGCGGTTGGGCGCAGAACGCTTGGTCACCGCACTGTTCGGTCCAACCGCGGAAACCTACGATGATCCGGGCATCGATGCCTACATCGCCCGGCTCGATCAGCTCGACAAGGTGGCGCTGTCGCGGGAAGCGATGGGCTTTGCGCGCTCGATGCATGAAACCGGGCTGGTTTCGGATTATCACGCGGGCTTTCTTGTCTGGGCGCTCGATCATCCCGAACATCCCTATGTCCCCGAGGCGCTGGGCTTGGGCGCGACGGGTTTCAACTGCTGGACGCAATTCCAGGGGCTGGTCGAAGATCTGATCCGCATGAGCATTGCCCCGGCGACGGCGCAATCCGTCTACAGCATTGCCAAGATCCTCGAGCGCGGCGTGCTCTTCGCCCCGCCCATAGCGCCTGCCTTCCGGCGGGTCATGACCATTGATTTCGCCCCGGCGGTCCGGGACCGGCTTCTGTCCTGGTTCGGGCCGGATCTTGACCCGCACAGCCTGATCATCGCGGGCGCCCTGGATTTGATCGGCAAGCCCTTGGGCGTGGGGCAGGGGGCCAACCCGACCTGCCAGTCGGCGCGCGCCTTGTCGATGTGGGC
>CAZTEV010000143.1:0-6831 GCA_964612785.1 uncultured Roseivivax sp.
GGGGCGCGATTTCGCGAAGGCGCCCAGCTGCGAGGGCGCCATGGACATCGGGCCCGACCGTTTCAGCGCGTATTCCAGACCGATCCTGGCCTTGCCGAAAAGCGTGCTGGCCAGCGTGTTCAGCGTCTTGGCCCCCGTGAGCCGCCAGGAACAGCGGATCTGCAGATGGTCCTGCAGGTTGCCGCCGATGGCGGGAATGTCGCGCGCGACCTCGATGCCGTGCTCGGCCAGATGCGCCGCGGGTCCGAGCCCCGAGAGTTGCAGGATCTGCGGCGAGCCGATGGCGCCCGCGCAGAGGATCACCTCGGCCCGGGCCGTGGCCGTGCATTCGGTGCCGCCCTGATCGAACAGGACGCCCGTGACCCGTCCGCCATCGAGCGTCAGGCGCTTGACCTGGGCGTCGGTCACGACCCGCAACAGGCCCTCGGGCGCGCCCTTCAGGAAGGCCTTCGCCATGGAGACGCGCCAGCCGCGCTTCTGGCTCACGCGGAAATAGCTGACGCCTTCATTGTTGCCGGTGTTGAAATCGTCGACCTTGGGAATGCCTGCCTCTGCCGCGGCCTCCATCCAATCGTCCAGCACGCGCCAGGACAGGCGCTGGTTCTCGATCCGCCAGGGACCGCCCGCGCCGTGATGGTCGCTTTCGCCGTCGACGTAATCCTCGCTCCGCTTGAAATAGGGCAGCACATCGTCCCAACCCCAGCCCGAAAGGCCCATCTGGCGCCAGCCGTCGTAATCGGCCGCCTGTCCGCGCAGATAGAGCATGCCGTTGATGGCCGAGCAGCCGCCGAGGATCCGGCCCCGGGGATAGAGCAGCTGGCGCCCGTTCAGCCCCGCCTCGGCCTTCGTCTTGAACATCCAGTCGGTGCGCGGATTGCCGATGCAGTAGAGATACCCCATGGGAATATGCACCCAGTGGTAATTGTCGCGCCCGCCTGCCTCCAGCAGCGTCACCCGGTGGCCCGCATCGGCGAGCCTGCGCGCCACGACGCAGCCTGCACTGCCCGCGCCCACAACCACATAATCCGTCTCGATCTGCATGGCATTCCTCCGCTTGGCCCAAGATGTGCCGGATCGCGCGGGTCCGGACAAGAGAGCGGCCAAAGAAAACCCCCGCCCGTGGGGGCGGGGGTCTCTGGTCTATTCCGCGGGCACGGCCTGGGCCGGTGGCGGCGGGGTCGGATCGGCGCCATAAAGCTCACCGGGCAGTTCCGGGGGCATGGCGTGATCGGCCTCGTCGTCGTTCCGGTACTGCCGGTTATGGCGGTAAACGATCAGCGGATCCCAGCGCAGCGCCTTCACGAGCCCGATCAGGATCAGGAAGACGATGACCGCAAAGGGGAAGCCCGCGACGACCGCTGCGGCCTGCAAGGCTGAAAGACCGCCTGCCAGAAGCAGGACCGAGGCCACAGCCCCTTCGGAGATCGCCCAGAAGATCCGCTGCACCTTGGGCGGGTTGGGATCGCCGCCCGCGGTCAGCATGTCGATCACGAAGGAGCCCGAGTCGGACGAGGTCACGAACCACAGCACGATCAGGACAATCGCGAAGCCCGAGGTCAGCTCGGCCATCGGGAAGTAATCCAGCAGCACGAACATCGCGTCGCCGTAGGAATTGCGCGTCGCCTCCACCAGCGCCGGATCGCCCGACAGCGAGATCGACAGCGCGGTGCCGCCAAAGGCGCAGAACCAGAAGAACATGATCGAGGCCGGGATCAGCATGACGCCCACGAGAAACTCGCGGATCGTGCGGCCGCGGCTGATGCGAGCCACGAAGACACCGACGAAGGGCGCCCAGCTGACCCACCAGGCCCAGTAGAAGATCGTCCAGCTGTCCTGCCAGGTGCCGCCATCGGTCCAGGCCTCCGACCAGGTGCCCCAGAAGACCAGATCGCGCACATAGGCGCCGTAACTTTGCACGAAGGTGTCGAAGATGAAGAGCGTGGGCCCCACGATCACCATGAAGACCAGAAAGACGAGGCTCAGCAGGATGTTGATCGAAGACAGTCGTTTGATGCCGCCATCAAGCCCCGCGACGACCGAAATCGTCGCCATGGCCGTGATGAAGGCGATGACGAGGATCTGCACGACCGGGCTTTGTTCGATCCCGAAGACCGTGCCGAGGCCGGAATTGATCTGCAGCGCGCCAAGCCCCAGCGACGTGACGATGCCGAACATCGTGCCGAACACGGCAAGGATATCGACCACATCGCCCCAGAAGCCGAAGATCCGGTCGCCCAGAAGCGGATAAAGCGCCGAACGGATGGTCAGCGGCAGGCCCTTGCGGAAGTGGAAATAGGCAAGGCTCAGCGCGACGATCGCGTAGATGGCCCAGGCGTGAAAGCCCCAATGCAGGAAGGAAATGGTCATCGCCTGCTTGGCGGCGGCCTCGGTTTCGGCATCGCCGAAGGGCGGCGCGAAATAGTGGTAGATGGGTTCGGCCGCGCCCCAATAGATCAGACCGATCCCGATGCCCGCCGAGAACAGCATCGCGACCCAGGAAAACAGGTCGTAGGCGGGCTCTTCGGTCATGCGCCCGAGGCGGATGTCGCCGAACCGGCCGAAGGCCAGATAGACCACCGCGATCAGCAGGATGTTGACCAGCGCGATCATCGCCCAGCCGAGATTGCCCGCAAGCCAGCCCTGCATGGCCGAGAAAATCGCGCCCGCGGTTTCGTTGAAGACGGCGCCGAAGATGATGAAGCCAAGGATGAGGATGGCGGAGACGGAAAAGACCCGCCTGTTGACCTTGGGAAAAAACAAAAGCGGCTCCTGCCGCATCTTGTCCATGTGATTGTCCATGTCGTCCTCTCTGTATCGGGGCCGGTTGATCCGGCCGCATCCCGACGCAATACGAAAAGGAGTGTGCCATCTGCCGGGCAGATCGCGGTGCGACGTCGGGTTTGATTCGCTGAGAAGATGCAACGCGCGCCCTGCCCCGCGGTTCCGAAAAACCTCAAAGCGGCAAGGCGGTGCTTTCTGACACGCGGCGCAGCGAGAACGAGGAATGCATCTGCGCCACCCCGGGCAGCCGGGTCAGGTATTGCCGGTGGATGCGGGCGAAATCCTCGGTGTCCTCGGCCACGATCTTGAGCAGGTAATCCGCGGTGCCGGCCATCAGATGACATTCCAGGACGTTGGGGATCCGCCGCACGGCGGTCTCGAACTCGTCGAGCAGATCGTCCGATTGCCGCGACAGCGTGATCTCCACGAAGATCGTCGCGGGCAGGCCCAGCTTGCGCGGATCCAGAAGCGCCACGTAGCGGTCCACGATCCCCTCCTGCTCGAGCCGCGCCACGCGCCTGTGACAGGCCGAGGGCGACAGCCCCGCCTCCTCCGCAAGATCCGCGTTCGAGATCCGGCCGCGCTTCTGCAGGATCCCCAGCAAGCGACGATCTACCGTGTCGATGGTCATGATACGAAGTATCTCCCGCCAATCCGCAGCCAACCGCTGGAATATTGCGAAGATTGCGGGAAATGACCAGCGATTCGACCGGACATTCCCCGTTGGCTGCGCAAGACTGGAGACCATAGCGCAAGGAGGTTTGCCCATGAAAATCGGCTGTCCCACAGAAATCAAGGCGCAGGAATTCCGCGTCGGCATCACCCCCGAAGCCGCCGCCGAGGCGGTGGCCCATGGCCACGAGGTCCTGATCCAGGCCGGTGCGGGCGATGGCGCGGGTTTTTCGGATGACGATTACATCGCCCAGGGCGCGAAGATCGTCCCCGACGCCGAGGCGGTCTTCACCGAGGCCGAGATGGTGGTGAAGGTCAAGGAACCCCAGCCCGCCGAGCGTCGCATGCTGCGGAAAGGGCAGATCCTCTTCACCTATCTGCACCTGGCCCCCGATCCCGACCAGACCCGCGACCTGATGGCGTCGGGCGCGACCTGCATCGCCTACGAGACCGTCACCGACGATCGCGGCGGCCTGCCGCTTCTGGCGCCGATGTCCGAGGTGGCGGGTCGCCTCGCACCGCAGATGGGCGCCTGGACGCTGCAGAAAGCCAATGGCGGACGCGGCGTGCTGATGGGCGGCGTGCCTGGCGTGTTCCCCGCGCGCGTCGTGGTGATCGGCGGCGGCATTGTCGGCACGAACGCGGCGCGCGTGGCCGCGGGCATGGGCGCGGATGTGGCCGTGCTCGACCGGTCGCTGGCACGCCTACGCCACCTCGACGAGGTCTATCGCGGCACGTTCAAGACGGTCTATGCCAGCCGCGCCGCCACGGCAGAGCTGGTCACCGAGGCCGACATGGTGATCGGCGCGGTGCTGGTCCCGGGCGCGGCCGCGCCGAAACTCGTCACGCGCGACCAGCTGTCGGAGATGAAGCCCGGTGCGGCCCTTGTGGACGTGGCCATCGACCAGGGCGGCTGCTTCGAGACCTCGAAGGCCACCACCCATCAGGATCCGATCTACGAGGTCGACGGCATCATGCATTACTGCGTGGCCAACATGCCGGGCGCGGTGGCGCGCTCCTCCACGCTGGCGCTCGGCAATGCGACGATGCCCTACATGCTGGCACTGGCGGACAAGGGCTGGCGGCAGGCCTGCAGCGACGATCAGAACCTTCTCAACGGGCTCAACGTGCATGATGGCAAGCTCACCTACTACGCCGTGGGCCGCGCCCTCGGCATCGACGTGACCGCGCCGCATCTCGTGTTGAAGGACGCCGCTTGACGCGCGGGCCCGCATCGCGCAGGTCGGCGCCATGTCCGAGCTCACGATCCTCATGAATGTGCTCAGCGACCGCGGCTCGAAATACGCGGTCGCAGGCGGCCCCGCGTCCAGCCGCGCCGAGGCCGACGCGCTGGTGGCTCGGCTCAAACGCCGCAAGAAATTCGCCAAGGCCACGCACAACACCTGGGCGGCGCTGCTGCCCGAGGGGCCGGTGAAACAGGACGATGGCGAAGGCGGCGCGGGCATGGTGATCCTGAACTGCCTCGAAGGCGCGGGGATCGAAAACCATGTGGTCATCGTCACCCGGTGGTTCGGCGGCACGCATCTGGGCGGCGACCGCTTCCGGCATGTGAAGACCGCAACCCAGACCTATCTCGAGCAACTCCCGCGCCCCTGAGCCGCACCAGCCCGCCCGCTCACCACCCGCGCGTCCCACGCCGCGGCCCCACGCGCGCGCCCCTGTCACGACCGGACCATAAATACCTCTCGGGGGAGCGCGAGGGGGCAGACAGCCCCCTCGCTTTGCCAGGCGCGCCATTTCTCAAGTGAAATGCCGGTGGGGCAGACAGCCCCTCGCTTCTACGCGCACCATCTCTCACGCAAAAAGACGGTGGAGCAACGAGCCCCTTCGTTTTGCAAAGCGCGCCATGTCTCAAGTGAAGGACGGTTGAGCAAAAAACGCCCCGTGCCTGCAATCCGCCCGCGCCCGGTGATCAGAGCACCACGATCCCGCTATGCTTGGCCTTGTGCTCGGGCTCCACATGGATGTTCACGGTGCAATCGGGGATGACACCGCGCAGACCGGCCTCGATCCGGTCGCAAATCTGATGCGCCTCGTGGACGGTCATTTCGCCCGGCACGATCAGGTGAAACTCAATGAAGGTGTGCCGCCCGGCATGGCGCGTGCGCAGGTCATGCGCCTCGATGGCGCCTTCCGCATGTTCCGAGATCAGATCCCGCAACGCGCTCAGATCCTCTTCCGGCACGGCCTTGTCCATGAGCCCGCCCACGGAGGCCGAGATGACGTGATAGCCGGCCCAAAGGATGTTCAGCGCCACGAAGGCCGCCAGCGCCGGATCGAGCCAGAGCCACCCTGTCAGCGTCGCCGCCGCGATGCCCACAGCGACCCCCACCGAGGAGATGATGTCGGTCAGAAGGTGCCGCCCATCCGCGGCAAGCGCCGGCGATCGCAGCGCGCGGCCCTGCCGGATCAGCACGAAGGCCCAGACCCCGTTCAGCGCGGAGGCCGCGAGGTTGATCGCAAGGCCCGTCCAGGGCGCCGTGATCGTGCGCGGGTTCAGGAAGGCCTCCCAGGCCTCGCGCAGAATGAAAAGGGCCGCGAGGATGATCAGCACGCCCTCGATGATGGCGGAGAACAGCTCGGCCTTGTGATGACCGTAGGGGTGATCCGCATCGGGCGGCCTGTCGGCGATCCGCACGGCCACGAGCGCTGCAATTGCGGTGGCCACGTTGACGATGCTTTCAAGCGCGTCCGACAGCAGCGCGACGGAGCCCGTCACCCACCAGGCCAGCGTCTTTACCGCGAGCACGACAATCCCCACGAGAACGGAGATCGCGGCGATCCGTGCGGTTGTCGTCATGGCGGGCGCGTCCTGTCCTCGGGCGGGGTCGCGCCGGTCTTAAAAGAGCCGTCCCGCGCACTCAACCGCGCTTTGAGCGATACGCGGATCGAAAAGGCCGCGCGGGGCGGCTTGCCCCCCGCGCGGCGCTCCGGAAACCGGATTACTTCTTCAGCGCGTCGCGGATCTCGATCAGGATATCCAGCTCCGACGGGCCGGTCTCGACCTCGGGGGCGACCTCGTCGGGCGTCTCGGCCGCCGCTTTCACGCGGTTCACCATCTTCACCAGCATGAAGACCACGAAGGCGATGATCAGGAAGTTGATCACGGCCATCAGGAACGAGCCGATGGCGAAGACCGGAACACCTGCTTCGCGCGCCGCCTCGAGCGAGCTCTGATCCGACCCGTCGAGCGTGTAGAACCAGCCCGAGAAGTCGATGCCGCCGGTGAACAGCGCGATGATCGGGTTGATCAGGTCGCCCACGAGCGAGGTGACGATGGCGGTGAAGGCCGCACCGATGATGATGCCGACGGCCATGTCCATGACATTGCCCTTGGCGATGAAATCCTTGAATTCG
>CAZTEV010000144.1:0-4463 GCA_964612785.1 uncultured Roseivivax sp.
TGGCCATGTGCACCAGGTCGAAGGCCTGGCGCACCGCGCCGGTGCCGCCGGGGGTCGCCACTTTCGCGACCTTGGACATGTCGACGGCATCGCCCAGAACGAGCTGCGCCATCCGCTCACCGAACAGCGGATCGCCCGCAAGGCCGGTATAGGCCTTCGTGCTTTCTTCGTCCCAAAGCTGTTTTTCGGCTTTCTTGATCGCGCGCATGATCGGCGTGTTGCCCTGCGCGTCCTTGTAGACACCCACGCCGAGGTCGATCTTGTCCTCGCGCGGATCCTCCTTGTAGGCCTGCATCAGCGCCAGGATCTTGTCGGCGGGTTGCTCTTTGAGCTGTTCGAACATCAATCGTCTCCGGTTGCGACGGGCAGGGTGGGGAATTGCCCCCATTCGGTCCAGGAGCCGTCATAGAGGGAATGGTCGCTCTTGCCGAAGCGTTCCATGGCAAGCGACAGGATCGCGGCGGTCACGCCCGATCCGCAGGTGGTGATCGCGGGCTTCGCGAGGTCCACGCCCGCGGCCTCGAACACCGCTTTCAGATCGGCGGGCTCTTTCATCGTGCCGTCTGGGTTCAGGAGCTGCGCGTAATGCACGTTCTTCGAGCCGGGGATATGGCCCGAGCGCATGCCTGCCCGTGGCTCGGGCTCTTCGCCGCGAAAGCGGCCCGGAGAGCGGGCGTCGATCACCTCGTGATCGCCGAGCTTCGCGGCTGACGAGACCTGCGTGACATCGCGCACCATATGAGCCTGGCGCCGCACGGTCATGTGGCGGTCGCGGATGATCGGGGGCATGTCCTCAACCGGGCGGCCTTCGGCCTGCCATTTCGGGAAGCCGCCATCGAGCACGGCGATATCGGCATGCCCCATCAGCCGGAACAGCCACCAGATCCGCGCGGCGGAAAACATGCCTGCGCCGTCATAGACCACCACCTGATGTCCGTCGCCCACACCCATCGCGCGCATCCGCGACATGAATTTCTCGGGCGGGGGGGCCATGTGCGGCAACTCAGAGCGCGCATCGCTGAGATCGTCGATATCGACGTAGCGGGCGCCCGGAATATGCGCGGCCTCGTATTCGGCGCGTCCATTGCGGCCCATATCGGGCAGGTACCAGCTGGCATCGAGCACCCGCAGATCGGGGTCCTTCAGATGCGCCGCCAGCCAATCGGTGGAGACCAGGATACGCGGGTCGTCGTCAGCCATGGCTACCTCGGTTTGCATCGCTCACATATCTCATCGGGCTTAGTGCCAAGCCGCGGCAGTGGCAAGTTCAGCCATGCTCCTTCAGAAGCCGCGCCTTCTGGCGGTTCCAGTCGCGCTTGGCGGCGGTTTCGCGCTTGTCCACGGTCTTCTTGCCCTTGCCGAGCGCGATCTTGATCTTCGCGATGCCGCGATGGTTGAAATAGAGGACCAGCGGCACGAGCGTCATGCCCTTGCGCTGGGTCTCGTTCCAGAATTTCGCAAGCTCGCGCTTGGAGGCCAGAAGCTTGCGCGGGCGGCGGTCCTCATGGCCGAACATCGCCTGCTCATAGGGCGCGATGTAGGAATTGATGAGCCACAGCTCGCCATCCTTCACCTCGGCATAGCTTTCGGCGATATTGGCCGAGCCCTGGCGCAGCGACTTCACCTCGGAGCCCTGCAGGACGATGCCGCATTCCACATCTTCCTCGATCGCGTAGTCGAACCGCGCACGCCGGTTCTCGGCGATCACCTTGTAATTCGGATTGTCCGGTGTCTTGGCCATGGGGGGCGTGGCTACCTTGTCGCGTGCGATCTGTCCATGGGCGCCATATAGGGCGGGTCCGGGCCGGATTCAGCCCTTGGCGGCGCGAATCTCGTCGAGATAGGGCACGGTGATGCCGCGTTTCTCCGCGCTTCGGGCCACCGCCTCCTGCATCGCCTTCGACCGCCGCAGGAGCCTGCGGAAGCGCTGTTCGTCAAGGGCGAGAAGCGTGCAGGGCGCGATGGCGCGCACCTCTGCGCGGCGGGCGGATTTGGTCAGCATGGCCAGCTGGCCGAACAACTCGCCGCGGCCCAGCCGGTAGGCGATCCCGCGCGCGCGCAACTCGACCGCGCCCGAGGCGATGAAATAGACCGTGTCAGCGGCGGTGTTGCGGCTGACCAGCACATCGCCCTCGGCGGCGTAACGCGTGACCAGCGCCTTCGACAGCCGCCGCAGCGTGGCCTCATCCAGTTCCGAGAAGAGCGGGAATTGCCGCGCGATTTCGGCCTTCTGCAGCACGATATCCAGGGCGGGGCGCTTTTCCTCCTGAGCGGCGCGACGGTTCAGCCGCTCCATCAGGTCGGTGTGCAATTCGACGCCGATCAGGCCCTCTTCCAGCAGTTCGTCATATTCGCGCTTCTCGAGACGAAGCGCCGTGCGGCGGATGAAGCGGCGCTCCAGCTCTTCGGCATAGCCCGGATATTGAAGGCGCAGACCGTCGAGCGCCTGTTCGACCATCTCCACCCGACGCGCCAGCAATTCGTGCAGCAGGTCCGCCACGCGCTTGCCATGGATGCGGCGGATGCGCCGGTCGATGAAGCCGTCGAGATCGCGCAGCACGAGCCCCTGCAGTAGCAGCACCTCGAACCGGTCGGCGGTCAGCCGCGACAAGGGGCGGGTGATCTTCAGCCGGTTGAACAGCCACACGGCAGCCCGGAACGAAGTATTGAGCCCCACCGCCTCGCGGGCTGCCCGCCTGTAGCCCACGCGGCCCGATTGCCGCGCCGCTTCCACCAGCCGGTCGATATCGGTCAGCACCCGGTCGGCCAGCCGTGCCGAGATCGCGCGTTCGCGGAAGCGTTCGATGGCGATGTCGCGCTCGGCCGAGGCCAGCGCCACAAGACCCAGCGTGATGCGGTCGCGATCGAGCACGTCCTCGGAGGTCTCGGCGGCCTTCACCGCCCCGTCGAGCCGTTCGCCGAAGGCCTTGGCCTCAGAGCGGACGGTATCGTGGCTGAGGTCGTAATTCTTGGTGGTCTCGGCCACGTCCTCGCGCACGGTCTGAAGCGCCACCGCGATAACCTGCTTGGCCAGCGCCGCATCCAGGGCCGACAGCTTGTCGAGACCCAGCCTGCCGATCACCCAACGCAGGGTAGAGCCCTGCACCACCAGCGTGAACAGCGTGTATCCGGTCGCCAGAATACCGACCATGCGCCGCGTCTCGGGCGGCACGCGCAGGCTTTCCGTGACCGCAAGCGCCAGAACAAGCGTGACCGCCCCGCGCAATCCCCCCCAGAGGATCGCGGCGCGGTAGGGGCGTTCGACCACGGGCGACAGGCGCAGCGCGCTCAGAAGCGGCAATAGCCCGAAGAGGATCGCGGCACGGGCGCAGAGCGCCGCAAGCGCGACAAACAGGATCAGCGCGACATCGCCCAGGGTCACGTCGCTGAGAAGGCGGGGGATCAGAAGCGCGGCCAGCACGAAGATCAGCGCGCCTGCCCAATGCGCAAGAAGGCCCCAGACCTCGCGCATATTGGCCCAGCTCGTCGGGCTGATCGCCCCGGGCGCCGTGACCGTCACGGTCATGCCCGCGGCCACCACGGCGATGACGCCCGAGGCCCCCAGCACCTGTTCGGCCGCGATATAGGCGAGGTAGGGCAGGGCCACGGACAAGGAGATCTGCGCGGCCTCATGCCGGTCGAGAAAGGACATCAGAAAGACCATCGCGCGGGCCAGGATCATGCCCACCGCGGCGCCGCCCAGGATCAGGCCGGGAAAGCGCAGTATGGCGTCCTGCCAGGACGGGTCCGGTACGCCGCGCATCACGAAGCCCATCAGCAGCCCGAAAAGCGCGATGGCGGC
The DNA here is from genome assembly GCA_964612785.1 of uncultured Roseivivax sp. GTDB lineage: Bacteria > Pseudomonadota > Alphaproteobacteria > Rhodobacterales > Rhodobacteraceae > Roseivivax. The sequence continues at coordinate 3,803 of CAZTEV010000144.1, forward strand.
GGCGTCGTTCATCAGGCTTTCGCCCTCGATGATGCGCGCCAGCCTGCGCGGGGCCGCGATCGAGCGGAAGATCGACACAACCGCGGACGGATCGGTGGTCGAGATGATCGCGGCCAGCAGCAGACAGGCCACGAGATCGATGCCGCTGACCCAGGACAGCGACCAGCCCACGACGAGGGTCGAAAAGAACACCGCGACCACGGCCAGGACGAGGATCGGCACCCAATCGTCCGCCATCCGCCGCAGGTTCATCCCCAGCGTCACCTGAAACAGCAGCGTCGGCAGAAAGACATAAAGGAAGACGTTGGACCGGATCGGAAAGTTCAGGATCGCATTGGCGACGGGGTTCAGCGCATCGGTGATCTCGGTGCGCAGAAAGAACGAGGCCGAGGCCGCGATGACGATGCCGAGGCCCGCCAGGATCACGGTGTAGGGCAGGCGTGCCCGCGCCGCGAGCGGCTCGGCGATGCCCAGGACGAAAAAGAGACCCGCGATGGTCGCGGTGATGACGACGACATCCATGCCTCTGAGCTAGCGCCAAGCGCGGCAGAGGAACATAGCTAAAAGGTGGATCGCGGCCTGCGGCGTGTCGTCTGCCCAATGAAAAACCACCCCGGCCATGCGGCGCGGGGTGGCTTGTTCGGAGTGGCGTTACGCCTTC
>CAZTEV010000144.1:4563-6713 GCA_964612785.1 uncultured Roseivivax sp.
TCCGAGCCTTTGCCGCTGTTGCCGGGTCCGGCCTCGCCCCACTTGGCATTGCCGCGCTCGCCCAGGGGATCGTCGGAAGAGCGGACTTCGTCCTTGGTCACATAGCCGTCGCCGTTCTGGTCGAACTTGGCGAGCGCTTCATTGGCGTTGCCGCCGAAGACTTCGGCCAGCTCTTCCTCGTCCAGCACGCCATCCTGATTGACGTCCAGATCCTCGAAGGTGATGGCCTCGCCCTCCTCGGGCGTACCGGCGTTCTTGACTTCATCGGGGGTCACGACACCGTCTTCATCGGCATCGTAGCTTGCAAAGGCGGAAACGCCGGCCTCGCCGAAGACTTCAACGAACTCTTCCTCGGTCAGGGTGCCGCTTCCGTCTATATCGATGTCGGTGAAGCTGGTTCCCTGGGCGGAGGCCACAGAGGCCACGGAGGCCAGAGCGATCAGGCTGGCCGAAAGGGGGAGGGTGAAGCGGGTCATATTTGCTCTCCTTTTTTTATCCGAGCCGACGATGCTCCGCGCGTCTTGCGATTTCAAAGCGTCACGGCGAAAGCGCCGCGTCTCCGCGAAAATCTGCCGGTTCGGCCGTGGGGATAGGCGGAAAATGTGCAAAGACTTGGGCGCGCATTAAAAAATGCAAACGGCCCGCCGGTCGGGGCGGGCCGTTATCACGCGTTTCAGCGGGAAATGCTCAGGCGGCTTCGGCCACGCTGGGCTCTTTCGCGCCGGTCATGAAGGCCACCGCGTCGTTCATCGTGTATTCCTTGGGGTCGATCACGCAGAGCCGCTTGCCCAGACGATGGACATGGATGCGATCCGCGATCTCGAAGACGTGGGGCATGTTGTGGCTGATCAGCACGATGGGCATGCCGCGTGCCTTCACGTCCTTGATGAGTTCCAGAACCTTGCGGCTTTCCTTCACGCCCAGCGCCGCCGTCGGCTCGTCGAGGATGATGACTTTCGACCCGAACGCTGCCGCGCGCGCCACCGCAACGCCCTGGCGCTGACCGCCCGACAGGGTCTCGACCGCCTGGTTGATGTTCTGGATCGTCATCAATCCCAGGTCCGACAGTTTCTGGCGCGCGAAGGCCTCCATCGCCGGTTTGTCGAGCTTGCGGAAGATCTTGCCCGCGATGCCCGGTTTGCGGATCTCGCGGCCCATGAACATGTTGTCCGCGATGGACAGCGCGGGCGACATGGCGAGCGTCTGGTAGACTGTCTCGATGCCGGCCGCGCGCGCCTCGATCGGAGAGGCGAAGCTGACGGGCTTGCCCTCGAGGTGGATCTCGCCCTCATCGGGGATGACGGCGCCCGACAGCGCCTTGATGAGAGAGGATTTGCCCGCGCCGTTGTCGCCGATCACGGCGAGGATCTCTCCCGGATACAGGTCGAAATCGCAGCGGTCGAGGGCGGTGACCTTGCCGTAGCGCTTCACGAGGCCCCGGCCTTTGAGAATGGGTTCCATCCTGACACGTCCTTTCTGTTCTCACGCGGGCCTTGCCGCGGATGTGACGGTCGGCCCGGGCGCTGTGCCACCCGGACCGGCGGGGATCATGCGGAGACCTTTCGGATCCACTGGTCGACGGTGACCGCGCCGATGATCAGCACGCCGATCAGCAGGTAGGTCCATTGCGGATCGGCGCCGGCCATCCTCAGGCCCAGTTCGAACACGCCGACGATCAGCGCGCCGAAGAACGCGCCCAGGATCGAACCGCGTCCGCCAAAGAGCGATATGCCCCCGATCACGACGGCGGTGATCGACTGGATGTTGCCCATCATGCCCGTCGAGGCCGAGGGCGTGACCGATCCGAAGCGGCCGATCATCACCCAGCCCGCAAGCGCGCAGATGAAACCCACCACCATGTAGACCGACATGATCGTGCCGTGGACATTGACGCCTGCGAGCTTCGCAGCCTCCGGATCGTCGCCCACCGCGTAGACATGCCGCCCCCAGGCGGTCGCCCGCAGCGCGTAGGCCAGGCCCAGTATGAGCCCCAGCATCAACAGGACCCCCAGCGTGAAGGTGGCCCCCGCGATCTGGAACTTGATGCCCAGGAATTGCAGGAAGGGCGCTTCGGCCTTGATCTCCTGGCTGCGGATCGTCTCGTTGCGCGAGAACAGGTAATTCGCGGCCAGCACGATCTGCCACATGCC
>CAZTEV010000145.1:0-5139 GCA_964612785.1 uncultured Roseivivax sp.
GGCTATGCGCAGCGCGATCCGCTGAACGAGTACAAGACCGAGAGCTTCCAGCTCTTTGAGTCGATGCTCGACAGCCTGCGCGCCGAGGTCACCCAGAAGCTCGCGCAGATCCAGCCGATGACCGAGGAACAGCGCCAGCAGCTTATCGACGAGATGCGTCGCCAACAGGCGCAGGCCCAGATGGCCGCAGCCCAGGCCCCCGCCGGGGCCGCAGCCCCCGATGCGGAGGCCGCAGGTCCCGCGGTGGCCCAAGGCGAACCGCTGGTCGACGGCTTCGACGAAACCGATCCCAGCACCTGGGGCAATCCGGGCCGCAACAGCCCCTGCCCCTGCGGATCGGGCAACAAGTTCAAGCATTGCCACGGGCGGCTGGCCTGAGCCGTTCGGGCGCCTGATCGCCCGATAAAGACAGGATGCGCGCCAATGGCTGAGCCCTGGCGCGCATTGTTGCCGCCTCGGAAACGCCGCGGCGGCACCGCACCTCTGCCTCAGCATTGCCACCTTCCGCAGGCAAAAACGGCGCAAATGAAGCCGTGTTTCGGAGGTTCCGATGTCAAAATCCAAGACCCGCATCCTGGCGATCGGCACCGCGACCTGTGCCTTCGCGATCGGTTACGTCATGCAGTTCGGCCTGCCCTTCGGCGCCACGCCTTCGGGCCCTGTCGAGGTGACGGGCATCACCGATACCGCCGCGCCAAGTGCTGTTGAGACCGAGGCGGACCAACCTGCCGTGACGGCCTCTGCCCTGCCGTCGCTCCCCACGCCCGAGGCCGCGCCTGCGCGCTTGCCGGACGCGCCCGTGGAGATGGCCGCAATCGACAGCGCCACCACATCCGACGCGACGATCCTGCCGGAAGAGGCCCCCGAGGCAGGCTTTGCGTGCGACATCACCGCCACCGCAGAGGCGGAAGCGGGCGCCATGGTCGCGCTTGATGTCTCGGCGCCCTGCCATGGCTCCGAGCGCCTGACCGTGCATCATTCCGGCCTCATGTTCACCGCGACGATGCAGCCCGATGGCACCCTGTCCCTGGACGTGCCGGCGCTGTCCGAGCAGGCGGTCATCATCCTGTCCTTCGCGTCGGGCGACGGCGCCATTGCGCAGGTCGAAGTGCCCTCGCTGGCCTTCTACGACCGTGTCGCCCTGCAATGGCGCGGAGACACCGGCCTGCAGCTTCATGCCCGCGAGATGGGCGCCGAATACTTCGCGGACGGCCATATCTGGTCCGGCGCGCAGGGCTCCGTCGCAGCGGCGGCGCGCGGCGAAGGCGGGTTTCTGACACGTCTCGGCGATGCCGAGGCCCCGGACGCGCTGATGGCCGAAATCTATTCCTTCCCCGCGGGCACGGCCCGGATCGAGGGTGAGGTCGCGCTCAGCGTCGAGGCCGAGATCACGGCCGCCAATTGCGCCCGCGATGTTTCGGCCCAGACCCTGCACTGGCAGGCCGATGCCCGCCTCGGCACGCAGGAACTGGCGCTGTCGATGCCGGAATGCGATGCCGTCGGCGACTTCCTCGTGCTGAACGAGGTGGTGCGCGACATCGAGGTCGCAGCGCGCTGATCTTACCCTCCGCCACCACTTGATCTTCCCCGACCGGGCGCGGACACTCGCGCCCGGTCGATGCGTTTTGGAGGGGCGGCTATCCCGCATTTCGTCAGAAAGATCCGGCATGCAGCGTGGGCGGCGCTGGCATGGGCGGCTTGGACTTCGCCTGCCGCCGCGCAAGCCGATGACATCACCTTGCGCAGTCAGGATGGCGGCGTGTCGATCACCGGCACGCTTCTGGGCTTTGACGGTGAATTCTACCGCATCCAGTCGCAATATGGCGAGCTGACGGTGGACAGCTCGGGCGTGCGCTGCGAGGGCGTCGCCTGCCCGTCGCTGACCGATTTCGTCGCTGATCTGCGCCTCTCGGGCTCGGGGACGATCGGCCGCGTCCTTTTGCCCGCGCTGATCGAGGGTTTCGCCCTGCGCGAGGGGCTGGAGGCCAGCCGCGACAGCGCCTCGGAGACGCAGACGGTCTACACCCTGCGCGATCCGGCGCAGGACAAGCGGCTCGCGCAGTTCACCATCACCAATTCCAACACCGACGAAGGCTTTGCCGATCTTCTGGCCGATGAGGCGGACATGGTCATGGCCCTGCGCGAAATCCGCCCCGACGAGGCCCAACGCGCCGCCGAGGCGGGCCTGGGCGATCTGCGGCAGGCCAAGTGGAGCCGCGTTCTGGCCCTCGATGCGCTGGTACCGGTGGTTGCCGGGACGAACCCGGTGGAGGCCATCTCCATCGCCGGGCTCGAAGGCATCCTGTCGGGCCGGATCGACAATTGGGCGGCGCTGGGTGGCCCTGACGCGCCGATCACCCTGCACCTGCCTGCGGCCAGTTCCGGCCTCGCGCAAAGCATCGAGCGGCGGCTTCTGGACGCCCGCGCGGATGGCGTTGCGGGCAATGTCCTGCGTCACGCGACGCAGGACGCGCTGTCGGGCGCGGTGGCCATCGACCCGTTCGGCCTCGGCATCGCGAGCTTTTCCGAAACCGGCCTTGCCCGCCCGCTGGCCCTGACGGGCGCTTGCGGCTTCACGCTGCAGGCCACGCGCCGCACCGTGAAGACCGAGGATTGGCCGCTCACCGCGCCCATGTTCCTCTATCTGCCTGCCCGCCGTCTGCCCAAGGTCGCGCGCGACTTTCTGGCCTATGCCGCCGCAGCCCCTGCACAGAACGTGATCCGGCGCGTGGGCTTCACCGATCAGGCGACCGAGGAAGTGCCGATCGCCGATCAGGGCGCGCGGCTGGCCAATGCGATCTCCGTGGCCGAGGGCGCCGAGGGGCTGGCCGAGCTGAAGCGCCTGCAGGCCACGCTGGCGCCCCGGCGGCGCCTGACCACCTCGTTCCGGTTCGAGCCGGGCTCGGCCCGTCTCGACGCGCAATCGCGCGCAAATGTTGAAGGTCTGGCGGCAGCGATCGAGGCCGGGCTTTATGACACGCGCGATATCCTGTTCGCCGGGTTTTCCGACGGGGTGGGCCCCGCAGCGGCCAATCGCGCCATCGCGCGCAAACGCGCTGAGGCGGTGCGGCAGGCGGTCCTCGATGCGGCGGAAACGGCCGATCCCGCGCGACTGTCCACGTCCGTTGATGCCTTCGGTGAGGCCATGCCCATGGCCTGCGACGACACGACCTGGGGCCGCGGCGCAAACCGGCGGGTGGAGGTCTGGCTCGACTGAGCCTGCCTGTCGCCCTGGCCCCTGTCAGATCAGCCCCTCCGCCCGAAAACTCCATTCCCGGCTTTTGCCGATCACCAGATGGTCGTGCAGCACCACGCCCAGGGGCGCACCGGCGCGCGCGATCTCATCGGTCATGGCGATATCGGCCTCGGACGGGGCGGGATCGCCCGACGGGTGATTGTGCACGAGGATCAGCGCGGAGGCGTTCAGGTCCAGCGCGCGCTTGATGACCTCGCGCGGATAGACCGGCACATGATCGACCGTGCCGCGCGCCTGCGCCTCATCCGCGATCAGCACGTTCTTGCGGTCGAGGAACAGGACGCGGAATTCCTCGACCTCCTTGTGCGACAGGGCGGCATGGCAATAGGCCAGAAGCGCCTCCCAGCTTGAGACCACGGGCCGGTCCATGACGCGCCCCCTTGCAAGCCGCTGCGCCGCCGCCTCCACGATCTTCAGTTCGCAGATCACCGCATCGCCGATCCCCGCTACTTCGAGAAGCCGCGCCCGCGGCGCCGAGAGGACCCGTGCGAAATCCCCGAACCGGTCCAGAAGCGCGCGCGCCAGCGGCTTCACGTCCCGGCGTGGGATGGCCCGGAACAGCACAAGCTCGAGCATTTCGTAATCCGGCACCGCCTCTGCCCCGCCGGTGGTGAAGCGGTCGCGCAGCCGCTGCCGATGATCGCGGATATAGGACGGCAGCACCGGCCCGCCCGCATCGCGGCGCAGCGGATCGAAAAGACTGCCTTGCAGGTCGGAGAAGCCGGTCTGTGCCATGCGGAATGTCTAGCGCCCGGTGGGTTAATCGCGCGTTAACGGCCAAAAGGCAGCCGTCTTAACGATTGCGAAAGACTTGGCGGCACATGGTCGGGACGGGCCCTCCAGGTCCGGATGCTCGTTTCCCCTGACGGCAAGGGACCGCGTGCGGACTCTCCCGCACGCGATCCCGATCTTCTCGCCCGATTTTCCGTCAGGCAGTTATTCCGCTGCGTCCCGGCGCGGCAAAACCCAGTCAGGCCGCGGGAAGTGGCAGGTATAGCCGTTGGGAATCCGCTCCAGGTAATCCTGATGCTCGGGCTCGGCTTCCCAGAAATCGCCCACGGGCTCCACCTCGGTCACCACGCGACCGGGCCAGAGGCCCGAGGCCTCCACATCCGCGATCGTATCCTCGGCCACGGCCTTCTGGTCCTCATCGACGTAGTAGATCGCCGAGCGGTAGGACATACCGATATCGTTGCCCTGCCGGTTCTTCGTGGTCGGATCATGGATCTGGAAGAAATATTCCAAGATCCGCCGGTAGGAGATGCGCGCAGGATCGAACCAGATCTCGATCCCTTCTGCATGAGTGCCGTGGTTGCGATAGGTCGCGTTCGGCACGTCGCCCCCGGTATAGCCGACGCGCGTCTTCTCGACGCCGTCCATCTTCCGGATCAGGTCCTGCATGCCCCAGAAACAGCCGCCCGCCAGGACGGCGCGCTCAAGATCGCTCATGCCCGTTCCTCCACTTGGTCAAGATACTTGCCGTAGCCCTCGGCCTCCATGTCGTCGCGATGGACGAAGCGCAGGGCTGCGGAATTGATGCAATAGCGCAGGCCACCCCGGTCCTGCGGCCCGTCCGGGAAGACATGGCCCAGATGGCTGTCGCCATGCTTCGAGCGGACCTCGGTGCGGATCATCCCGTGGGTGGTGTCGCGCAGCTCGGTGATGTTCTCGGGCGCGATGGGCTTCACGAAGCTCGGCCATCCGCAGCCCGATTCGTATTTCGACGAGGACGCGAAGAGCGGCTCGCCCGAGACGATATCGACGTAGATGCCCGGCTCCTTGTTGCCGAGATAGGCACCCGTGCCCGGGCGCTCCGTGCCGTTTTCCTGCGTGACGCGGTAGCTTTCGGGATCGAGCGTCGCGATCACGTCAGGGTCTTTGCG
>CAZTEV010000145.1:5239-6690 GCA_964612785.1 uncultured Roseivivax sp.
AACCGGTCCCGCCCGATCCGCTTTATCGGCGAGCCCGAGAAGCGTGCACGAAAACCCGCATCATCAAGTGCGGCCAATTCCGCGAGGTCGGGCGACAGCAGATCCGCGCGGGCGTGATACTTCACCTCCCGCGCCTCTGCCGCGAACTTGTTCCACGGGCAGACCGCCAGGCAATCGTCGCAGCCATAGATCCGGTTGCCCATCTTCGCACGCAGATCCTCGGGCACCGGGCCCTTGTGCTCGATCGTGAGGTAGGAGATGCAGCGCCGCGCATCGAGCCTGTAGGGCTCCGGGAAGGCATCGGTCGGGCAGATATCAAGACAGGCGCGGCAGGATCCGCAATGATCCGTCTCGGGCGCGTCGCGGGTCAGATCGAGTGTGGTGAAGATCGCGCCCAGAAAGAACCACGACCCCATCTCGCGGCTGACAAGGTTGGTGTGCTTGCCCTGCCATCCGAGACCTGCCGCCTGCCCCAGCGGCTTCTCCGCCACGGGCGCGGTATCCACGAAGACCTTGATCTCCGGTGCACCGCCTGCGGCATCGATCAGCCAGCGTCCGAGCCGCTTCAGCCGCTTCTTGACCACGTCGTGATAATCGCGGTTCTGCGCATAGACCGAGATCGCCGCGCGGTCGGGCTGCTCCAGCACTGCAAGCGGGTCGTGATCGGGGGTATAGGCCTCACCCAGCATGATGACCGACCGCGCCTCGGGCCAGAGCGTCTGCGGATCGCCCCGCCAATGCGCGCGATCCTCCAGCCAGCCCATCTGTCCGTGATAGCCCTTGTCGAGGAAGGCGCGCAGCCGCTCCGGCACGTCCGGGATCGCATCCGGCCCGGTGATGCGGCAGGCCGTGAAGCCCACCGCCTCCGCCTCGTCCTTCAGCCGCTGCGTCAGGTCCAAACCGGCCCCCGGCGCAGGCGGCGCTCAGAAATCGAGATCGGCATAATGCTTGGGCGGCGGGAAGCCCGGCACCTGATCGGCAAGGATGCGGCGGAAGGCCGGGCGCGATTTGATCTTGGCGTACCAGTCCTTGACCGTCGCCTGCCGGTTCCAGTCCACGTCCGAGATGTAATCGAGCGAGGACAGATGCGCGGCGGCGGCGAAATCGGCAAGCGTCATCACGTCCCCCGCGAGCCAACGGCGGTGATCCAGAAGCCAGGCCATGTAATCGAGGTGATACTTGATCGCCTTGGCGCCCGCCTTGACGTTGGAGCTGTCCGGGAAGCCCGCCTTCATCACCTTCTTGTTCACCCGTTCATAGAGAAGCTTCGAGGTGACTTCGGAATGGAACTTGTCGTCGAACCAGCCGATCAGGCGCCGCACCTCGAACCGCGCATCCGGGTTTTTCGGCATCAGGGACGGTTCGGGATAAGTCTCCTCGATCCATTCGCAGATGGCAGCCGACTCGGCCATGGTCTTGCCGTCGATCTTCAGCACCGGGACCTTGGCCGC
>CAZTEV010000146.1:0-6662 GCA_964612785.1 uncultured Roseivivax sp.
CTCATATCAGGGAGAGATATTCGTGAACCGCACTTTGCTTCTGTCCGCAGCGCTGGCGCTGCCCGCTGCCACCGCCTTCGCCCAGGATTGCCCCGTCAAGGTCGGCGTTCTGCATTCGCTGTCCGGCACCATGGCCATTTCCGAGACCACGCTGAAAGACACCGTCGAAATGCTGGTCGACCAGCAGAACGAAAAGGGCGGCCTTCTGGGCTGCGACCTGGAAGCCGTCGTCGTCGATCCGGCCTCCGACTGGCCGCTCTTTGCCGAAAAGGCGCGCGAGCTGCTGACCGTCGAGGAGGTGGACGTGATCTTCGGCTCCTGGACCTCGGTCAGCCGCAAATCCGCGCTGCCCGTTCTGGAAGAACTCAACGGTCTAATGTTCTACCCCGTCCAGTACGAGGGCGAGGAAAGCTCCAAGAACGTGTTCTACACCGGCGCGGCGCCCAACCAGCAGGCGATCCCGGCGGTGGATTACTTCCTCGAAGAGCTGGGCATCGAACGCTTCGCGCTTCTGGGCACCGACTACGTCTATCCCCGGACCACGAACAACATCCTCGAAGCCTATCTGAAATCGAAGGGCGTCGCGGACGAGGACATCTTCGTCAACTACACCCCCTTCGGCCATTCGGACTGGGCCACCATCGTGGGTGACGTCGTCGACATGAGTGCGGATGGCCGCCCGGTCGGCGTGATCTCCACGATCAACGGCGACGCCAATATCGGCTTCTACAAGGAGCTGGCCGCGGCAGAAGTCTCTGCCGACGACATCCCCGTCGTGGCCTTCTCCGTGGGCGAGGAGGAACTGTCGGGCCTCGATACCACGAACCTCGTCGGTCACCTTGCCGCGTGGAACTACTTCCAGTCCGCCGACACCGAAGCCAACCGCGAATTCGTCGCCACCTGGAAGGAACGGATGGGCGAGGATCGCGTCACGAACGACCCGATGGAGGCGCATTACATCGGCTTCAACATGTGGGTGAACGCGGTCACCGAAGCGGGCACCACCGATGTCGACGCGGTGCGCGACGCGATGTACGGCCAGGAATTCCCGAACCTCACGGGCGGCACGGCCGTGATGCTGCCGAACCACCACCTCGCCAAGCCGGTGCTGATCGGCGAGATCACCGAGGATGGCCAGTTCGACATCGTCAGCCAGACCGAGGAAGTGCCGGGCGACGCCTGGACCGACCATCTGCCGGATAGCGCGAAGCTTGTCTCCAACTGGCCGGAGCTGGGCTGCGGCATGTACGACACCGAGACGGAAACCTGCGTGCAGATCCTGTCCAACTACTGATCCCGCACCTGCACTTGACCGACCCGGGCCGCAAAGCTCCGGGTCGGTTTTGGCATGAGGAGTGCCCATGCGCCGTCTATTGCTCGTTCTGAGTTTTCTGCTGTCCTGCCTGACGCTGCCCGCGCTGGCGCAGACAGGCCCCGTGCAGACCGCCCTGCAGGCTCATGCCGATCAGATCGCCGATCCCTCGCGGCGTACGATCCAGCCGGTGCTGGATGATCTTGCCGCCTCGGGGGCACCCGGCATGCCAGGCTTTCTGGAGGCCTGGGAAGACCGCCGCGCGCTGCAGCGCGACAGCGACGGGCTGTTCTTCACCGGCGAACGCGACGGCGACATCTACAATCTTCTGTCGGTCGAGGACGGCAGCGATGCGGGCACGGCGCCGCGCGACGACATCACCGAATTGAAGCCCAATGCGGGCGTGCGGCGCCTGATCGCGACCGCGCTCGTGCAATTCCAGCTCAACGACCCCGATCCGGACCGCCGCCGCGCAGCCCTCGATGCGCTGACGCGCAATCCCACGCCCGATCTGCTGGCGCCGCTCCGCGCTTCCATCGAGGGTGAGGAAGACCGCGAGATCCGCGCGCGCAAAGAGGCGCTCGACCGGGTCATCACCATCCGCTTCGGCGACGATCCCGCGCGCCGGATCGAGGCGATCGAGTGGATGGCCGCGCGCATCTCGCTCGAGGCGCGGGCGACGCTGAACAACGTGCTCGCGACCGATACCATCGTCGGGCCCGCGCCCGAGGGGGCCAATGTGGCGCGCCAACTGATCCCGGGCGTGGACATCGCGGAGGCCGACGCGCTGGCGCTGCTGGCCGAGGCGGGGCGGTCGGTCGCCACGATCAGCCGCGAAGATCGTGACGCGGGTCTGATCGCCGCCATCGAGGGCGGTCGCGTTGCCGGGCGCCCGGTGGCCAGCCTTGACACCGAGGCCGCGCGCTGGGACGCCTATGACGCGCTTGCCGCCGCGGGCGCCGTGCCCGAACGACCGGCCGAAAGCGCCATCGCGGAGCTGCTGGCGGAGGCGCCGATCCTTGAGGTCTACGAGGAACCGGACCCCGCCGTGACCGCTGCGGCGGAGACGGCCCTGGCCGAAGTCGAGGGCCGCGTCGCCCGCGCCGAGGCCGCCGATCTGGCGCTCGACGCGCTCTCGCTCGCCTCGATCTACTTCCTCGCCGCCATCGGTCTTGCCATCACCTTCGGCGTGATGGGCGTCATCAACATGGCCCATGGCGAGTTCATCATGATCGGCGCCTACACCGGATACGTCGTGCAGACCATCGTGCCAGACTACACTCTGTCACTGATCATCGCGCTGCCTCTGGCCTTCGTTGTGGCCGGCGCTGCGGGCGTCGCGCTGGAACGGCTGGTGATCCGGCACCTCGCGCATCGCCCGCTGGAGACGTTGCTTGCGACCTTCGGCATCTCGATCATGCTGCAGCAGATCTTCAAGAACATCTTCGGCACGCAGGCCGTTCCGCTGACCTCGCCCGACTGGCTGGCGGGCGCGTGGGTTCTGAACGACGTGGTGGGCATCAGCTATATCCGCATCGCGATCTTCGTCCTGGCGCTGATCTTCCTCGCGGTGCTGGTCTTCATCCTGCGCCGCACGCGGCTGGGCCTCGAGGTCCGCGCGGTCACGCAGAACCCCGGCATGGCGGCCTCATTGGGTGTCGATCCGGACCGCGTGGGCATGGCGACCTTTGCGCTGGGATCGGGCATTGCAGGCGTCGCGGGCGTGGCCATCGGGCTGTTTGCGCAGGTCACGTCCGAGATGGGCGCGGGCTATATCGTGCAAAGCTTCATGACGGTGGTCGTGGGCGGTGTCGGATCGGTCTTCGGCACGCTGGCGGGGGCCGGCATGATCGGCGGTCTGCAGAAGGGGATCGAATGGCTGAACCCGTCCAACACGCTGGCGGCACAGACCTACATGATCCTGTTCATCATCCTCTTCATCCAGGTCCGCCCGCGCGGCATTGTCCCCCAGAAGGGGAGGTTTGCCGCATGAGCACCGAAACCCTCGATATCGCGCCGCGCACCAGGCGCCCGCTGATTGCGCGCAAGGATGTGGTCCTGATGATGCTGGGCCTTGCGACCCTCACTGTGCTCGTGACGATCATGGCGCAGGCGGGGCTCGTCTCGGTCTCCTTCGTCAAGCTTCTGGGCAAGACGCTGTGCCTGTGCCTCGCGGCCCTTGCGCTCGATCTGGTCTGGGGCTTCACCGGCATCCTGTCGCTGGGGCATTTCGCCTTCTTCGGGATCGGCGGCTACGCCATCGGCATGTGGCTGATGTGGGACCGCACGGAGGCCATCGTCGCGGCCTCGCTCGCGCAATCGACGCTGCCGCCCACGCCCTTGGAAATCCGCGAGGCGATCGGCACGCAGATCTTCGGCGTTGTGGGCACGTCCGAGATCCCGTGGCTCTGGGCCTTTGCGGGATCGCTGCCCATCCAGCTGGCCTTTGCGGTCCTCGTGCCGGGCGTGATCGCGGGCCTTTTCGGCTGGCTTGCCTTCCGCAGCCGGGTCGCGGGCGTGTACCTGTCGATCCTGACGCAGGCGGGCACGCTGGCGCTGTCGCTGTGGCTCTTTCAGAACGACAGCGGTCTGCGCGGCAACAATGGCCTGTCGGGCCTGCAGAACATCCCCGGCTTCGAGAATACGCCGCAATCGGTGATCTCGATCTGGTTTCTCTGGGCGTCCGCCATCGCGCTGGCGCTCGCGTATCTGGGGGCCTCCTGGGTCGTCTCGGGCCGCTTTGGATCCGTCCTTCGCGGGATCCGCGACAACGAGGCGCGGGTGCGGTTCCTGGGCTACGAGGTCGAGCATTACAAGCTCGCCATCTTCACCGGCACGGCGATGCTGTGCGGCCTCGCGGGCGCGCTCTATTACCCGCAGGCGGGCATCGTGAACCCCGCCGAGATCGCGCCCATCGCGTCCATCTACCTGGTCGTCTGGGTCGCCATCGGCGGGCGCGGCAGGCTTTACGGCGCGGTGATCGGCGCCGCCGTTGTCAGCCTCGCCTCCAGCTGGTTCACCGGGGGCGGCGCACCCGATATCGAGCTGGGCTTCTACACCATCGCCTGGACCGATTGGTGGCTCGTGCTTCTGGGCCTGTCATTCGTGCTGGTCACGCTGTTCGCGCCCAAGGGTCTGGGCGGACTCGTGGACATCTACACCCACAAGCGCGCCAATCGGCGCGAGGATCTGGGCCCCGATCACGGATCGCTCCGCGGCGAGGAGGAACAGCCATGAGCGCGCTTCTGGAAGTCTCGGGCGTCACCAAGTCCTTCGACGGCTTCAAGGCCATCGACAACCTGTCCATCTCGGTCAACGAGCCCGAGCTGCGCGCCATTATCGGCCCCAATGGCGCGGGCAAGACGACCTTCATGGACCTCGTCACCGGCAAGACCCGGCCCGATACCGGCACGATCCGCTATGGCGAGCTGTCGCGCGATCTGACGAAACTCTCCGAGGCGCAGATCGCGCGGGCGGGGATCGGGCGGAAGTTCCAGAAACCTACCGTTTTCGAGGATCAGACCGTTCTCGAAAACCTGACCATGGCGCTGGCCGCACCACGCAATCCGCTGAACGTGCTGATGCGGCGGCCGGACCGGACCGCGCGCGCGGCCGCGGTGGCGCAAGAGGTGGGGCTGGAGAAGGACCTCGCCAAACGCGCGGGCATCCTGAGCCACGGGCAGAAGCAATGGCTGGAGATCGGCATGCTGCTGGCCCAAGAGCCGCGGCTCCTGCTGGTCGATGAGCCCGCCGCGGGCATGACCACGGCAGAGCGCGAACGCACCACAGCCATGCTGGTCGAGGCCGCGAAGACGCGCGCCGTGATCGTGATCGAGCATGACATGGAATTCGTCCGGCGCCTGAATTGCCGCGTCACGGTCCTGCATGAGGGGCGCGCGCTGGCCGAAGGCTCGCTCGATCATGTCTGCGCCGATCCGCGCGTCATCGACGTCTATCTGGGGCGGCCCGAGGAGGCAGCAGATGCTTGAGGCGCAGGGCATCACGCTCGAATATGGCGGCAGCCGCATCCTGCACGGCATCGACCTGACCGCGAAGGCTGGGCAGATCACCTGCATCATGGGGCTCAACGGCACCGGGAAGACATCGCTTCTGAAGGCGATCTCCGGGCGGCACCCGGCCTCGGGCACGATCACCCTGAACGGCGCGGCCTTGCCCGTCGATGCGCAGGGGCGCGCGCGGGCGGGCATCGCCTACGTCCCGCAGGGCCGCGAGATCTTCGCGCAACTCACCGTGGCGGAGAATCTTGAGGTGGGCTTTGCCTGCCTGCCGCGCGAGGCGCGGCGCGTGCGGGAGGACATCTACGATCTCTTCCCGGTCCTGGCCGAAATGCGCGGGCGCCGCGGCGGGGACCTCTCGGGCGGTCAGCAACAGCAGCTGGCCATTGCCCGCGCGCTCGTCACCCAGCCGAAGGTCCTGCTTCTGGATGAGCCGACCGAGGGCATTCAACCCAACATCATCGACCAGATCGGCCGCGTGATCGCGGGGCTGCGGGATGCGGGCGAGATGGCGGTGGTGCTCGTGGAGCAACGCTTCGATTTCGCCTGGGGGCTCGCCGACCGGATCGTGGCGTTGCGCCAGGGCCGGGTGATCCGAAACGAGGCGCGGGCCGAGGCCGACCGGCAGGCGGTGCTGGACGATGTGTCGGTCTGAGTGCCGCGCGACTGCCCGTTTATTGGGCAAAGCGTCGGAAATCGTTGACATTCCACGCGCAAAACGCGCGCCATAGGCCAGACACATCGGCCCGACGGAGAAGAGACATTCTGCAGCGCGTGACAGATCCTGCGACGAACGCGCCCGCCGTCCCGCGCGCGGACGGGCAGGGCTGGCTGTCGGTGAAGGCGCGCGACGGGCAGACCGTGCTCGACCGGTTCCGCACGCGCGGAGCGCTCAAGATGTTGTTTCCGGTGCGCCCGCCGCGGGCCGAGGCGATCCTGATCAACACTGCCGGTGGCCTGACGGGCGGCGATCGCATCCAGGTCTCGGCCGAGGTGCAGGCGGGCGCGCATCTGACGCTGACCACCCAGGCCGCCGAACGGGTCTATCGCGCGGCAGAGGGCCGCGCGCAGGTCACAACCGACATCACGGTCGGCCATGACGCGCATCTGTCCTGGCTGCCGCAGGAACTGATCGTCTATGACGGCGGCGCGCTGGAACGGCGTCTTGAGATCGAGCTTGATCCGACCGCGCGCCTTCTGATGGTGGAGCCGGTGATCTTCGGCAGGCGTGCCATGTCCGAGACGCTGCGCACGGGCCATCTGTCGGACCGCATCCGCATCACCCGCGCGGGCCGTCCGCATTACCTCGACGGCACGGAATTGCACGGCGACAT
>CAZTEV010000147.1:0-6658 GCA_964612785.1 uncultured Roseivivax sp.
AAGGTCGACGCCACGGTCAGGGCGAGGGCGGTAAAGGCCGTTCTGATCATCGTGTCTTAACTCCCTTTGAGGTGCCCGAAAGCTAGCATGGCTTTCGGGCCCGTCAAAATGGCGAAGCCGTGATGTCAGGACGCGCCGAAGACTCGGGCGAAGATCGTGTCGACATGTTTGGTGTGGTAGCCAAGGTCGAACTTCTCTTCGATCTCGTCGGTGCTGAGCGCCGCAGTCACCTCCGGGTCGGCCAGCAATTCCGTTTTGAAATCAGCGCCTTGTTCCCAGACCTTCATGGCATTGCGCTGCACGAGGCGATAGGCATCCTCGCGCGAGACACCGGCCTGCGTCAGCGCCAGAAGCACCCGCTGGGACATGACAAGGCCTTTGAACTTGTTCATGTTGGCCAGCATCGTTTCGGGATAAACGACCAAATTTTCAACAACCGAGGTCAGACGCGCCAGCGCGAAATCGAGCGTGACAGTGGTGTCGGGGCCGATATTCCGCTCGACCGAGGAGTGCGAGATGTCGCGCTCGTGCCAGAGCGCCACGTTCTCCATCGCCGGGATCACCGCCATCCGCACGAGGCGGGCGAGACCGGTGAGGTTCTCGGTCAGGACCGGGTTGCGCTTGTGCGGCATCGCCGAGGAGCCCTTCTGCCCCTTGGAGAAGAACTCTTCGGCCTCCAGCACCTCGGTGCGCTGCATGTGCCGGATCTCGGTCGCGATGTTCTCGATCGAGGAGCCCACGACGCCCATGGCCGCGAAGAAGGCCGCGTGGCGGTCGCGCGGGATCACCTGCGTCGAGATCGGTTCGGGCTTGAGGCCCAGCTTGGCGCAGACATGTTCCTCGACCGCAGGGTCGATATTGGCGAAGGTGCCGACCGCGCCCGAGATCGCGCCCGTGGCCACTTCGTCGCGGGCGGTCTTCATGCGGGTGAGGTTGCGGTCCATCTCGGCGTAGAAGCGCGCGAAGGTCAGGCCCATCGTGGTGGGCTCCGCATGGATCCCGTGGGAGCGGCCGATGCGCACCGTTTCCTTGTGCTCGAAGGCGCGCTTCTTCAGCGCGGCGAGCAGCTTTTCCAGATCCGCGATCAGGATATCGGCGGCGCGTACGAGCTGGATGTTGAAGGTGGTGTCGAGCACGTCAGAGGAGGTCATGCCCTGATGCACGAAGCGTGCCTCGTCATTGCCGATGATCTCGGCCAGATGGGTCAGGAAGGCGATCACGTCATGCTTGGTGACGGCCTCGATCTCGTCGATGCGGGCGACATCGAACTCCACATCCTTGGCTTTCCAGACCGCGTCGGCGTTTGCGCGGGGAATCACCCCCAGATCGGCCTGGGCGTCGCAGGCATGGGCCTCGATCTCGTACCAGATGCGGAATTTCGTCTCGGGTGCCCAGATCGCTACCATTTCGGGGCGGGAATAACGCGGAATCATCAGGTCAGCCTTTCCGGACTTGCTACGCGGTTCCGCGGGGTCATAGACTGCAGGTGCAGCATGGACAAGGGAAGGGGAGGCCATGAGCGCACATCTCCCGGCCCGCCTTGCGCCCGAAATACCGATTGATCTGTTCGATTTCGAAGGCGTCTGGCGATTTCGCCGCAAGATACTGGACCGGAAACTCGGCCAGATTTCCCAAGGCCAGGGCACGTTGCGGATGACGCGCGACGCAGAGGGCCTGACCTATGATGAAAGCGTGACGCTCGAATTGCCGGGCCAGCCGCCGATCGAGGGCACGCGGCGCTATCTGTGGCGCGCCTGTCCGCGCGGGATCGAGGTGTTCTTCGACGACGGCCGTCCGTTCCACACGATCAGCCTGCCGGACCCGGCGCCGCGCGCGACGCATGGCTGCGATCCCGATTTCTACCGGGTGGCTTACGATCTGGGCGACTGGCCGGTATGGTCGCAGGTCTGGGACGTGACGGGGCCGCGCAAGGATTACCGAATCGACACGCTGTTCGTGCGCGACAAGGCTGCCGCAGCGACGTGAGGCCAAAGTCTGCCATGCCGTGCAAAGCCCTTGCACGGTGCCGCGCCACGCGGCACAACGATCCCGATACGAGGAACAGGAAGGGGACCTCCCGATGACAATCGCGTTCAATCGCAGCGTTCTGACCGACATGGTCGGCGCGAATGAAGGCACCGCGCTGCGGCTCAAGCAGGTGGCGCTGGTGGTGCTGGGCATCGCCGTGCTGGCGGCGGCGGCCAAGATCCGCGTGCCGATGTGGCCCGTGCCGATCACCATGGGCACCTTCGCGGTGCTGACCATCGGCGCGGCCTATGGCGCGCGGCTCGGACTGGTGACGATCCTGGGCTACATGCTGGTGGGCGCGCTTGGCTTCGACGTCTTCGCAAGCTCCAGCGCGGAAAATGCGGGCCTGAGCTACATGATGGGCGGCACCGGCGGCTACCTCGTGGGCTACGTTCTGGCGACCGTCGCGCTTGGCTTTGCCGCACGCGCGGGCTGGGACCGTTCGGCGCCGAAGATGGCGGGCGCCATGGTGCTCGGCAATGTGCTGATCTACGTGCCCGGCCTGATCTGGCTCGGCATGCTTTACGGCTGGGACAAGCCGATCCTGGAATGGGGCCTCTGGCCGTTCCTGGTGGGCGACGGCATCAAGCTGGCGCTGGCGGCGCTGATCCTGCCGCTCGCCTGGAAGGCGCTTGGCCGCGCCAAGGGCTGAGCCATTCGGAAAGAGACAAGACGAAAGGCGCGTCGGAGTGATCCGGCGCGCCTTTTTCGTGAAGGAGGCCCGCGATGATCCTGCAATCCCGTCTGCCCTATGAGATCTCCGCGACCGAAAAGCTGCCCGGAACGCGGCCTCTGGGCGATGCGCCCTGGCTGATCGCGGATGAGGCCTATGCCGAACAGATGGCCGAACGCGACCGGCTTCTGGCCACGCGCCGCCCCGAGATCATCGCCGAAGACCCGGATGCGCGCCCCGGGGTGCTGGAGATGCTGGAGACGGTGCTGGCATCGCTGCCGACGGGATTTGCCCGAAACGGCGAGACGATCACCCGGCCCGATGGCGCAACGGTCGGGATTGACCGGGACGACCCGCTCGCCACGCTGACGCGGCTCGTCCAGGAAGACTTCGTGCTGATGGAAAAGCGCGGCGGCGACGAACATGTGCTGACCGCGGCCACGCTCTGCTTTCCGGCGCAATGGCGGTTGTCCGAGAAATTCATGCGTCCGCTGACAACGATCCACGATCCTGTGCCGCATTACGATGCGGGCGTGGCAAAACGCGTGCAGCGCCTGTTCGACGGGTTGCAGGTGGGCCGTCCGATCTGGCGTTACAACACGCTGCATCACCATGACGGACGGCTGTTTCAGCCCAACCGGCCCGACCGCCCGAAATGGACGGAGACCGATACGCTGTATTTCCGGACGGAGCGTCAGATTTTGCTGCGGCTGCCGGTGACGCGGGCGGTCGTCTTCTCGATCCACACCTATGTTATGTTGAGCGCGGATCGGCCCGCGCGGGACTAGCCGATCAGACGCCGACGATCGCGAGGATCGGGTCCAGCATCCCCGCTTTCCAGAACACGATCCCCATGCCCGAGAGGGCGCAGAGATGCGCCGCGGTGCGCAGGTGCAGAACCTCCGCGATGCGCTGAAACAAAGAACTCTGGCGGTGCGGGGCTTCGGAGTTTTCGCCCGCGTCGTCCGACGCATCGTCGTCATCGGCCTCGCTATCGGTCCAATGGTCACCCACCGAGGCACGTTTCTTCAACGTGGCCCGCGCGGCTTCGCGGGCGCGCGCGATCTCGGCGGCACGTTCCCGGCCATGGCCGGGCTCGGCCACGGGCGGGCTTTCGGCGAACATGCGCGCGAGGCTCTGCTCGATCTCGCAGACCGAGCGTTCGGTGACGGGTGTTTCGATCATCTCGCGACGCTGGCGCTTGGGCGAGACGTAGGAACAGGAGGCCTGGAATTCCTCGGGGCTGAGGCGCGTGCGCTCATCCAGCCATTCGACATGCTCGGCCGCGACGAATTGCAGGCTGCGCATGACGATGTCCGACAGGATCTCCACGCTCTTGTCGATGGAGGGGGCTGCCGCGCGCGGGCGCGGCGCCACGCGAAACACCAGCCGTGCGCCGGATTTCGGATGGATCTCGATGGCGATCTTCACCATCAGCGTGTCCGAGGCCACCGCGCTGTGCTTGATCGAGGCTTTCGGCATCTCGCCGCTCTTGGCGTCGAACCGCTTCAGAACGTCCCGCACGATCCGCAGGAACCGTTCTTCCCGCAAGCCTGTCAGGCTCGGGATGACAAGGGCGGCATAGGGACGAACGGGCAGGGTCATGGGAAACCGGCAGTGTTTCAGGTTGCGTTGCCGGTCACCCTAGACGTGCATTGGGGAAAAACTTGGGCCGAAGACGCGCGCCTTTTGGCCCTTTTCATTGCGCAATTGGGTCAGCCGTCGATCCGTGCCGCCATGATTGCGATGGCCTGCTGATAGACGGTGGCCGCGTTCCATTCCTTGATCGCGGCGAAATTCGGCTGGCCCTGCTGGTAGCCCGCCCCCGGGCGCCAGCCCTTCTGACGCAGGAAATTCGCAGTCGAGGCCAGCGCGTCGGTCTCGTTGTAGAAATCCACACGTCCGTCGCCATTGCCGTCCACACCGTAGCGCAGCGCGTTGCCGGGCAGGAATTGCGTATGCCCCAACTCTCCGTGCTTGGCGCCGCGCGTCGATGGCGAGATCGAGCCGCGATCCACCAGAACCAGCGCGCCAATCGCATGCGGCCTGAAGAAATCCGAGCGGCGGCAATCGAAGGCCAGCGTGGTGATGGCCGACACCACCTCGCTGTCGCCCATGAAATTGCCGAAGGCCGTCTCCATGCCGTGAATGGCGATCAGCACGCCTGCAGGCACGCCATAGGCGCGCTCTAGTGCTGCATAGAAGTTCGGATTGCGCGCCTTGCGCCGCTTGCCCTGCGCGACAATCGTGTCGGCGCCGCGGATTTGCATGAACTTGTCGAGCGAGTAGCGAAAGCTTTTCTGGTTGCGGTCGGCATTGATCGTCGACTGCGAATAGCGCGTATTGGCCAGGGCCTGCAGCCCGCGCTGCCCGACACCCGCGGCCTGAACTTCGCGCGCGAAGTCGGCCTTCCAGGCGTCGAACCCGGCGGAGGTATTGCTGCACGACGCGGCCAGGGCCGCAGAGGCAGAGAATGTCAGAGCGGCGAGACCTGCGATGAGCGAAAGGGAACGGGGCATGGAATAACCTCTGGGCGAAAATGATTGCGCCCAAAGGTTACGTGCAAATGCCCGTTTGGCAATGCCGGTTTTCCGGGCCTCACAAGCCCGACATGATACCCGCCATCGCGCCAGAGCTGTCCAGCGCCACGAAAAGACCTGCAAGCCCCATGGCCAGCGAGGCCACGCGCATGTCCTCGCCGCGCACGACGTTGTGCACCAGCACGGGCACGGCGACAGGCAGAGAGACGGTGGCGACAGCCAGCGAGACCGCCCAGGTCGACATCCGGGCCTGGGTCGAAAGAACGCCCGTTTCGGCGCGCAGAGCTTCGATCTCTTCTTCGCTGGCATCGCGCAGGAGTGTCGCGCGCAGATGCGCGTCGAAGGCCTTCACATGGGCGTCCTGGCGCAACACGCCGGGCGCGTCGGCGCCGTTTGCCGGACGGAAATCCTGCAGCGCGGCCGCGCGGCGGGTCCGTGACGGGGCAGGGCGGGCGGTGACGCGACGGGGCGCGACGGGCGCGGCCTCGGACGCGGTGCCCGCAAAGGCCGACAGGAAGGCGTCGCGCGGAATGCGGATCGCATGATCCAGCCAGACCACGAAGGGTGCCTCGGTATTGTTCAGAAGCGTGCGGACGATCCCGGCGAGGCGGCGATGACCTTCTTCCCCTGCGAGGATCTCGTCGCCCCGAAGCGTGACTTCGATCGAGGTCTCGCCGTCGGCCATCTGCAGATCGAGCGTGACCGTCGCCAGATCGCAATCGAGCGTCAGCCCGGTGCAGGTCTCGGTTGCGCTTTTCGCATGCAGACCCTGCTGCGCGGCGGCGCTCCGCAGAAGAGCATCGAGGCGGCTGAGCGACAGGAAGGCGTCGTGGTCATAGACGAGCTTGGCAGCGCAGGTCATGGGGGTAACTCCGAGACAGAACAATCTTAGCAACTGCTTTTATCGTCCCATCGATTCGGGCCCGCTTTGCGAAGCCCGGGGGGCAATTTGCGGGCAGGGCGCGGAAGTTTGCGACGATCATGTCCGCGCTTGGCCGTATTTCCGCCGAATTCCGCCGCAAGCGCCGCGCCTGCGCCGCAAACCCGCGTGTTTACACACTATTTTTGCAAGGCCGACTTGTCGAAAATAATGGCGAAATCTGGAATCGCCTTATTTCGTCTCGATTGCTGTGCGCCCGGTTCATTTCGCGCCGAAGGACCGGGGCCCGGAAACGGAAAAGGGCGCCCCCGCAGGGACGCCCTCGTCGTTGCGATCCGGGTTGGATCAGCAGCCGTAATACAGCTGGAATTCGACCGGGTGCGGCGTGTGCTCGTAGAGTTCGAGCTCTTCCATCTTCAGGTCGATATAGCCGTCGATCTGGTCCTTGGTGAACACGTCGCCTGCCAGCAGGAATTCGTGATCGGCCTTCAGGCTGTCCAGCGCCTCACGCAGCGAGCCGCAGACGGTCGGGATGCC
>CAZTEV010000148.1:0-6640 GCA_964612785.1 uncultured Roseivivax sp.
AGCGCGAGGACGAACAGGCCTTCGCGGAGCTGAACGCCGCCAACCCGATCTTCGTGGAAGACGCGGCCCGGCTTTTTGCCGACCAGCTGCAGCGTGACGGGCGCATCGGCGATTACCGCGTGCTGGCGAGCCATCAGGAAAGCCTGCACAGCCACGATGCGGTGTCGGTGCTGACCGAGGGCGATCTCTTCGCGCAGGAAAGCCTTGATCCGCAATTGTTCTCGACGCTGTTCCACGTCGGCTGAGGAACGCATTTTTCGGGGTGAGCATGGCGCCGCGCTTCATGGAGCGCGGCGTTTTTTTGTGCGCCACCCCGGCGCTGCGCGGGGGCCATGGGGCGCGTTTGCGTTTTTCTGGAAAGGTGAAACAGCAGGGCGGCGCTTGTGCCCCGAGGGGCGGGCCGGGCTGCGCCTTCGGGGTCCGATAACGGAAAAGGCGGCCGCTTCGGGGGCAGCGTTCGTGCAGCGTGATGGGGCAGCGCGTCCGCGTCGCGTGGCGCGTGCGCGCGGGCTCTCTTGACTTGGGGGGTGGCGCGGTCCAACGCTCGCGCCATGTTCGATCTGCGCCCCGTGGCTTACGTGATCGGCCTGCTCGTGCTTTGTCTCGGCCTGACCATGCTGGTGCCCATGCTGGTCGATATCGTCGAGGGGCGCGGGCAATGGGCCGTCTTCTTCGAAAGCGCCATCGTGACCATCCTCGCGGGCGGGCTCATTTCGCTTGCCTCGCAGAATGCGATGCAGGACCGGCTGTCGCTGCAGCAGACCTTTCTGCTGACCACCTCGGTCTGGGCGGTTCTGCCCGTTTTCGGGGCGATCCCCTTCGTTCTGGGCGCGACCGAGGCACGCTTCGTCGATGCCTATTTCGAGGCCATGTCGGGCCTGACCACCACCGGATCGACCGTGTTTGCGGGGCTCGACGAGTTGCCCAAGGGCATCCTTCTGTGGCGCGGTCTGCTGCAATGGCTGGGTGGCATCGGCATCATCGTCGTCGCCATGGTCTTCCTGCCCGAGTTGCGCGTGGGCGGCATGCAGATCTTCCGATCCGAAGGTTTCGACACGATGGGCAAGGTGCTGCCGCGCGCGGCCGAGATCGCGTCGGGCATCTCGTCCATCTACATCACCATCACGCTGGCCTGCGCGCTGTCCTATCTGGCCACGGGCATGGACGTGTTCGACGCCACTGTGCACGCGCTGACCACCGTCTCCACTGGCGGGTTTTCCAATTACGACGCCTCTTTCGGGACCTTTTCGGGCAATGCGGAATATGTCGCCACGATCTACATGATCCTCGCCGCTCTGCCCTTCGTGCGGTATGTGCAGCTTCTCAACGGCAACCAGCGGGCAATCTGGGACGACAGCCAGATCCGCGCCTTCCTGGCGATCATCGCGGTGCTGGTCGTTGTCACCGTGGTCTTTCTGCTGGCGGTCTTTCCGCATCACCCCGAACAGGCGCTGCGCGAGGCCTTGTTCAACATCGTCTCGATCATGACCGGCACCGGCTATGCCTCGGTCGATTACATGCTGTGGGGGCCGTTCCTGATCGCGCTGTTCTTCTTCATCGGGCTCATCGGCGGCTGCGCGGGCTCGACCGCCTGTTCCATCAAGGTGTTCCGCTGGCAGCTTCTCGTGGTCTCCGTGCGCGCGCAGCTGGGCCGGATCCGGGCGCCCCACGGCATCTTCACGCCGCGTTTCGAAGGGCGGCCGGTGGGCGAGGACGTGCTGTCTTCGGTGATGACGTTCTTTCTGTTCTTCATCGTCACGCTGGGCCTGTTCGCGGTGGCGCTGGGCATGACCGGGCTCGATTTCATCACCGCCCTGTCGGGGGCGGCCACGGCTTTGGCCAATATCGGACCGGGTCTTGGTCCGATCATCGGTCCCTCTGGCAATTTCGCGCCGCTCAACGATACGGCCAAGTGGCTGCTGATCCTTGCCATGCTGATGGGCCGGTTGGAGCTGATGGCTGTTTTCGTGCTCTTTACGGTGCGGTTCTGGCGCGCATGAGCTTTTCACCGCGCGCCTTTTGACCGACACTGAGCATCATCATGTCCGACACCCTCTCCCTTGAGATCGACACGACATCCGACCGCCACGCGCTTCGTCTGGCGGGGGTGTTCACCGTGCATCAGCTGCCAGAGGCGCTGCCGCGTCTCGATGCGGTTGTGGCAGACCGCGCGCTGCATCTGGATCTGGCGGCGCTCGAGCGGCTGGACACGGCGGGCGCCTGGGCGCTGGATCGTCTGGGGGGCCGCGTGCGCGCGGCAGGCCACACGGTCGAGGTGACGGGCGCCGCGCCGCATCTCGCAGCCCTGATGGAGCGTGTGGATCAGGCCATCCCGGAGCCCGATCCGATCGAGGATACGCGGCCGCATGGCGTCGCGGACCGGCTGGACCGGGTCGGGCGCCGCGTGGTCGGCGCGGCGAAGTCCGGGGGCGTCTTCCTCAATGTCTTCGGGATGTTCCTTTATCGGCTGGGCCAGAGCCTGCGCCATCCCGGCAAGTTTCACCTCACGGCGCTTGTGGCCCATTGCGAGGACGTGGGCTGGCGCGCCGTGCCCATCGTGAGTCTTCTGTCCTTCCTGATCGGTGTCGTGCTGGCCTTTCAGGGCGCGACGCAGCTGCGCCAATTCGGGGCCGAGGTCTTCGTGGTGGATCTGATCGCCATCTCGATCCTGCGCGAGCTGGGCATCCTTCTGACCTCGATCATCGTGGCGGGCCGCACCGCCTCGGCCTTCACTGCCGCCATCGGGTCCATGAAGATGCGCGAGGAGATCGACGCGATGCAGACGCTGGGCATCGATCCCGCGCACGCGCTTTTCGTGCCGCGGATCCTCGCGCTGATCCTGATGCTGCCGATCCTGGGCCTCGTGGCCAACGTGATGGGCCTTTTGGGCGGCGGGATCATGTCCTATCTCGTGCTCGATATCTCGCCGGGGATTTTCCTCGTGCGGCTGATCGAGGGCACGGATGTGTCGAACGTCTTCATCGGCCTCGTGAAGGCGCCGGTCTTCGCCGTCATCATCGGTGTCGTGGGCTGCAATGCCGGCATGCAGGTGGGATCGAACGCGGAAAGCCTCGGGCGGCAGACCTCGAACGCCGTGGTGCAGGCGATCTTCGCGGTGATCGTGGCGGATGCGATCTTTTCGGTCTTCTTCGCGGAGATCGGCCTATGAGCGACACGCGCGACATCGTCATCCGCCTGCGCGGCATCCACAACCAGTTCGGGCGGCAGGTGGTGCATCACGATCTGGACCTCGATGTCTATCGCGGCGAGATCCTGGGCGTCGTGGGCGGCTCGGGCACGGGCAAATCCGTGCTGCTGAAGACCATCGTGGGTCTGCAAACCCCGCAGGCGGGCGAGATCGAGGTGCTGGGCTACGATCTGCGGCGCGGCGGCGATGAGGCCCGCGACAAGGTCGATGATCGCTGGGGCGTGATGTTCCAGGACGGCGCGCTGTTTTCCTCGCTCACGGTGCGGGAAAACGTCGAGGTGCCGCTGAAGCATGTGCCCGATCTCGACCCCGCGACGCGCGCGGCGCTGGCGGATCTGAAGATTTCCATGGTGGGCCTGTCCTATGCGGCAGGCGACAAGTACCCGTCCGAGCTGTCAGGCGGCATGCGCAAGCGGGCCGGTCTGGCCCGCGCGCTGGCGCTCGATCCCGATATCGTCTTTCTCGACGAGCCGACGGCCGGGCTCGACCCTATCGGCGCTGCGGCCTTCGATCAGCTTATCCATGGACTTAGCCGGTCGCTGGGTCTAACGGTGTTTCTTGTCACCCACGACCTCGATACGCTTTACGCGGTCTGCGACCGGGTCGCGGTTCTGGCCGAGCAACGCGTTCTGGTCTCCGGCACCATCGACGAGATGAACGCGGTCGATCATCCCTGGGTGCACGATTATTTTCACGGGCCACGCGCCCGGGCCGCGGTTGCGGCCAAGGACAAGGCATAGGGCGGCGGCATGGAGACGCGCGCGAATTTCATTCTGATCGGCGCCTTCACGGTGGCAGGTTTCCTCGGGATCCTGGGGTTCTTCCTGTGGTTCGCGGGCGTCGAACTGGATGAGCGCTACGCCTATTACGACGTGCGGTTCGAGTCGGTCTCGGGCCTGTCCAATGCCTCGGACGTGCGCTTTGCGGGTTTCCCGGTGGGGCAGGTCGTCGATATCCGCCTGTCGCCCGACCGCGACGGCACCGTGCAGGTCCGGCTCGAGATCGACGCGGAGACGCCGGTGCGGACCGACAGCCAGGCCACCATCGAAAGCCAGGGGGTGACGGGCGTGTCCTATGTAGGCATCAGCGCAGGCAAGCCCGAGGCGCCGATGCTGGTGGCCGAAAGCGCCCAGGACGTGCCCGTGATCCCCGCAGGCCGGTCCGTGCTGCAATCCCTGAGCGAGGACGCGCCGCAACTGCTGGCCGAGTCGCTTGAGGTCGTGCAGGACCTCAACACGCTTCTGAGCGCCGAGAACCGGGGCCGCGTCGACGAGATCCTGCAGAACGTGGCCGAAGCCTCGGCCAGCTTCTCCACCGTGCTCGAGGATTTTTCGGCCGTGACCGCGGAGGTTTCGGATTTCTCGGAACAGATCGACCGGTTCAACACCACGCTCGAGACGCTGTCGGACGATCTGTCGGTGGTGCTGAACACCGCCGATGGCACGCTCAACTCCGTGACCGATCTGGCGCGCGACGGGCAGGATCTGTTGCAGCGCGGGCAGGGCACGCTCGATGCGACGACGCGCACGATCGACAGCGCGCAGGGCTTCCTGTCGAACGATCTGCCTGCGCTGACCATCGAATTGCAGGGCGCCATTGCCGATCTGCGGCGCGAATTGCTGGTGCTGACGGATGAGGCCTCGGTCACGCTGGCCACGATCAACGAGGCGGGCAGCGTCGCGCAGCAGCGCTTCGAAGAGGCGGGACCGCTGATTGCCGAAACCTCCGCGCTGATCGCGAGCTTCGAGGAGGCATCCGACTCGATCTACGAGACGTCCGAGAATATCGACCTCCTGTTCGAGGAAGACGGCCAGTGGCTGATCGACGAGATGCGCATCGTCGTGGCCGACACCTCCGAGGTGGTGGATATCATCGCCGAGGCCGCGCGCGAGGATCTGCCCGTGGTGCTGGAGGATGTGCGCCGTGCCACGGCCACCGCGCGGCAGGTGATCGAGGATGTGGGCGCCAGCGCCACCGCCACAGCGGAGAATGTTCTGGAATTGTCGGACGAGGCCGAGGCCGCGCTTCTGGCCGCCACGACCACTTTCGAGAATGCGAACCGGACGCTGGAGGCCGTCGATACCGCGCTGGCCACCGGCAACCGCACATTGGTCGCGGCCGAGCGGGCGTTCAACGGTGCGGACCGCGTCATCAACACGGAGGTCGCGGCCATCACCGAGGATCTGCGCAGCGCGATCACCGGCTTCGACGCGGCCATCGCCGAGGTGTCCGAGGACATTCCCGCCCTCAGCCAGGATCTGCGCGAGGCCGCCGCCGCGGCGCAGGCCACCTTCATCGAGTTGCAGCGCGTCGTGACCCAGACCGGCGCGCCCGTCGCGACCTTCGCGCGCGAGGGCCTGCCGCAATATTCCGCGCTGGCCTCCGAGACGCGGCGGCTTATCCGCAACCTCGACAGCCTGACGCGGCAACTCTCGCGCGATCCGACGCGGCTTCTGCTTGACCGCGACACGCCGGAATTCCGAAGATGAGACCCGTGATGTTCCTGACCCGCCCCCTCGCGCTTGTCGCGCTGATCCTGCTGCCCGGCTGTTCGGCGCTGTCGGCGTTGTCCACCGCGACCGAGGTGCTGGACGTCTACGAGCTGCGCGCGCCCGACGGCATCGCCACGGCGCCGCGCCGGTCCCGCCTGAACGTCACGGTTGAAGAGCCCACGACCACGGGCGCGCTTCTGACCGACCGTATCATGATCAAACCCTCCGAGCTCGAGGCGCAATACCTGCCCGGCGCCCGCTGGGGCGAGGAAGTGCCGGTCATGGTCCAATCGCTGATGCTGCGCGCGCTGCAGGCGACGGACGGGCTGGCCTATGTGGGCCGCGAACCGTTGGGTCTGTCGGGCGATGTGGCGATTGTCAGCGACATCATCGACTTCCAGGCCCGTGAGCTGCCGGAGGCCGAGGCCGCCATCGTGACCTTGCGCGTGTCGGTGCAGCTGGTGCGCGAACAGGACGTCGCGATCCTCGCCAGCCGCACCTTCGTGGCAGAGGCGCAATCGGCAGGGTTGGAGAATGCGCAGATCGTGGCGGCCTTCGATCAGGCCTCGGACGCGCTGCTCGTGGACTTCGCCGATTGGGTGGTGGGCGGCCTGCGCTAGGCGCTCTCAGAAAAAGCTCTGCGGGTCGATATCGACCGAGACGCGCAGATCGCCCTTCAGCTTGAACTGCCCGACCCAGTCGGCAAGCGCGGGCTGCAGCGCGGTGCCCTTGGGCGCCTTGACCAGCAGCCGAACGCGATGGCGCCCGCGCACCTTGGCGATGGGGGCGGGGGCGGGGCCGTAGACCTCGGCTCCGATCCGGCGCAGCATCCCCGATTGCCGTGCCAGCGCGTTGCCCAGATCGAAGACGCGCTGAACATCCTCCGACGACAGCACGATCCCGGCCATGCGCCCGTAAGGCGGCACGCCCGCCGCCTCGC
>CAZTEV010000149.1:0-6632 GCA_964612785.1 uncultured Roseivivax sp.
GGCGACGGCACAGGCGAGGAAGAGGAGGAGGAAGAAGAGGAGACCGCGCGCGTTCCCGCTCTGATCGCCGAAAACCTTGAATCCGTGGGGTATGACGCGGCGAGCGATACGCTTCTGGTCACCGGCATCGCCTTCGACGACACACCCTACGAGGCCGTCTATACCCGCGCTCCGGCGCTGGATCGGAACGGCTTCTTGGCCTACACGGTACAGGACGACGCGCTTGACCGGCACGCGACCGCGTATACCAACACGACCTCGACCGGCGCCAGTGCGACCGTCGTGGCCACGGGCGGCCCGCGCAACGAATACTTCACCGGCGCCTATTACGAGGCGACGGGGACCTACACCGCCCCGGATGCGACCGGAACAACCGGGCTTGTGGCCTATGTGGGCAATTACGTGGGGCTGCTGAACGCCAATGGATCGGGGGAGGACCTGATCCCAGTCGCGCCGGGCACGCCTGCCGAACTGATCCCCGGCCAGGCCGCCGAGGTCACGGGGACCGTCTTCATCAGCGCAGATTTCGCCGATAACCAGGTCGAGGGTAATATCTACGACCGCGAAATCACGGATACCGCGCAAAGCCTGCCCTCTCTGGTGCTGGTCGCGACCGAGATCACCGAGGCGGGCACCTTCGGCGGCAATGTCGAATATTCGCTTCAGCAAAGCGATCCAGACTGGCAGGGCATCGACGATCAGGTCAACGGGACCTATGCGGGCGAGTTCGACGGCGAGAACGCGCAATCCATCGTCGGCGGCGTGCAGCTCAACAATATCGACGGGCCAAGCAACCAGCTGGGCTACGAGAACGAGCTTGAATGGGGCGCCTTCACGCTGGAGCAATGCGGCACGGCAGCGGCTGACAGCGATCTGTGCGATCAGGTCAACCCGTAACCCATGCGCCTAGCCGCGCCCCTTATGCTGGCTTTTCTTTGCGGCGCGCCTTTCGGGGTGGCCGCAAAGGCATCCGATGCGCCTCAACAGGCCCTGGCCCTTTCGCGGCCGGAGGCCCGTCAGATGGCGTTCGACCTGATCCGTTTCGGCCATCTCGACAGTGCGGAGGCGCTTATTAAGGGCCTGCTCGATGCCGATTCCGAAGACATCGACGCGCATTACCTGAACGCCAAGGCCGCCGAGGCCCGACGCGATCCGACCGCCGCGCGCCAGGCGGCGCGGCGCATGTTCCGCCTGGCCGAGAACCGCAACGCACGTTTCGCAGCCTCGTCCATCGCCGCGCGGGCCGCACTTTCGGAAGAGCATTACACCCTGTCGCAATTCTGGCTGCGCCGCGCCTACCAGTCCGCCCCGAACGCCAGGACCGAGGCCATCTTGGAACGCGACTACGCCCGGGTCCGCGCCGCGAACCCCTTAGGTTTCAAGATCACCGCTTCGGTCACGCCGTCCTCGAACGTCAATGATGGGTCTTCGGACGAGTACAACACAATCGCCGGGCAGGATGCCGTGGGCGTGCTGTCGGGCTCGGCTCAGGCGCTGGAGGGCGTCGAGGCGCGTGCATCGCTCGATCTGTCCTATCGCATCGCAAAGGGCGATCTATGGCGCACCACCCTTCTTTATTCGCAGTACGAACGCCGGGTCGATCTGAGCCCGGATGCCGAAGACCAGGCACCCGACCTGGAGGACAGCGATTTCGACCAGACCACGATCGGTGCAGGCCTGAGGCAAGAGGCGATTCTGCCCGGCGGGCGCGCGGGGGCGCGGCTGACCGTCACCGGCGGACGGACTTGGTATGGCGGCGAGGACTTGCACGATTTCAGCAAGGGCAGCGCCGAGGGCTGGCTGCGCATGACGGAGAGGCTGCGCCTTTCGGCCCTCGTTGCGCAGGAAGATCGCGTGCCCGAGGATTACCCCGACACGGTCGAGACCTACCGCACTCTCAGTCTCGGCCTCAGCTTCGCCTTGCCCGGAGGCAGCCGCATCGGCGGCGCGATCAGCGGCCAGACCAGCGATCCGCGCAACACCTTTCAGGACGGCACCGCGCAAAGCCTCAGCGTGACCTATGCCCATGGTCAGCCGGTTCTGGGGATCGGGCTGACCGGTCAGGTCTCCGTGCGCGAGGAAGACTATCCCGACTACATCGTGGGCGTGCTCGATGTCCCGGGCGGACGCCAGGACCGCGCCTGGGCCGCAGGACTGACGATGGAATTCGGCGTGCTCGATTACGCGGGCTTCGTGCCCGAGGTAACAGTCACGGCCCAGACCCGCGACAGCAATGTCAGCCGGTTCGAGACCGAAGAGCTGAGCGTCTCGTTCGGGATAAAATCCGCGTTCTGAGTACGCTTGCCGCACCGCACACGCTAGACAGCCGCGCCGATCCCCCTACCCTGTCGGCAAGCAACCGCAACAAGGAAGGGACATCATGTCCATCGAATATCTGCACACGATGGTCCGCGTGAAGGACCTCGACAAATCCATCGAATTCTACAAGCTTCTGGGTCTGAAGGAGCGCATGCGCAAGGATGTGGAGGCGGGCCGCTTCACGCTGGTCTTCCTCTGCCCGCCGGATCAGGACGATGGCCGCGCGGATGTGGAGCTGACCTATAATTGGGATGGCGATGACGGCCTGCCGTCGGACGGGCGGCATTTCGGCCACCTGGCCTACCGCGTCGATGACATCTACGAGATGTGCCAGACGCTGATGGATGCGGGCGTGACCATCAACCGCCCGCCCCGCGACGGGCACATGGCCTTCGTCCGTTCGCCCGACAATGTTTCGGTCGAGCTTCTGCAGAAAGGGGATGCCAAACCCCCGCAGGAGCCCTGGGCGTCCATGGAAAACACGGGCCATTGGTAAGAGCCGGGATCAGAACCTTTGCGTTTGCCTGCGCGATGTGGGCAGGCGCCGCGGCGCAGGCGGCCGAGTGCCGTCTTGCGCTGCTTCTGGCGCTGGATGTCTCCAGCTCGGTCGATGACCGGGAATACCTGCTGCAGCGCGACGGGGCCGCCGCCGCCCTTGGCGATCCGGACATTCGCCGCGCGATCCTGTCCGGCCCGGGTCATGTGGCGCTATCGGTCTATGAATGGAGCGGACGGCGGCAAAACGCGCTGGTCCTCGACTGGACCGCACTTCGTAGCGACGCGGATATCGACCGGGCCATTGCCACGCTGCAAAGCTTCCCGCGCTCGCAGACACGCTTTCCGACCGCGATGGGTTATGCGCTGGGATATGGCGCGACGCGGCTGGCCAAGGGGCCCGATTGCGCGCGGCGCGTGATCGACGTCTCGGGCGACGGGATCACCAATGACGGGTTCGGCCCCGAGCTGGCCTACAAGCATTTCCAGTTCCAGAACGTGACGGTGAACGGGCTGGCCGTGCTGGGGGCCGATCCGATGGTGGCCGATTACTACGAATTCAGCGTGCGCCACGGCCCCGACGCCTTCGTGGAGCTGGCCGAGGGCTATGAGGGCTATCGCCGCGCCATGACGCGCAAGCTGTTCCGCGAAATCAGCAATCTCGTTGTGGGCGACGCCGCGCCGGAGCTGTCTTCCGACCGATCCGGGATGCCCCCGGGCTGAGCGCGCACGGGCACGGCCCGGACTCGACCTCAGTAGATATACCGGATCTGATCGCTCCAATACCGTTCGACGCGGCGCAGGGCATGGGTGATATCGTCCAGGCCTTCGGGGCCAAGCACGCCCTTCGCCTCCAGACCTTCCGCATGGCGCGCGAACAGCCCTTCGACGAGGGAACGGATCTCCTGCCCCTTGTCGGTCAGCTTCACGCGCACCGCACGGCGGTCGATCTGGCAGCGCTGGTGATGCATGTAGCCCGCTTCCACCAGTTTCTTCAGATTGTAGCTGACATTGGAGCCCTGATAATAACCGCGCGTCTTCAACTCGCCCGCCGTCACCTCGTTATCGCCGATATTGAACAGCAACAGCGCCTGCACCGCGTTGATCTGCAACACGCCCACCCGTTCGAATTCATCCTTGATGACGTCGAGCAGCAATCTGTGCAGCCGCTCCACCAAGGAGAGCGCGTCCAGATAGCTCATCATGAAGCCGGCCCGGTTGGCCTGCCCCAAAGAGGAATGGATGCTCATACGCTGTCTCCGCTGATCCCTTGACCGGCGGCAGCATTGGCGAAAAACCCGAAGATACCGTTAAGCGGCGCCCGTAGTTCAGCGGATGTCCGCGACGACGCCCTGGGACGCATCCGCGATCTCGGCCACGAGGGGCGCGAAGCGGTCGGGCGCGGGCACCTGGCCCGTCACCCATTGGTACAGATCCTGATCGTTCTCCGACAGAAGCGCGTCGTAGGTCGACAGCCCGTCATCATCCATCTGATCGAGGCGCGCCTCGGAGAAATGAATGAGGATCAGATCCATCTCCTTGATGCCCCGCCGCATGGAACGCATCTTCAACCGCTTGATGCGGATGTCGCGGGGTTCACCGTCGCGGGGCTGTTCAAAGATCATGCGGATTCCGTCTCCAGGGCTTTGCGCAGACGCTTTTCCAGATGTCCGGCGCGGGTTTCAAGCGCTTTCATGTCCGTGCGGATGGCGCGCAATTCGTTGATCGCCTCGCGCAGATCGCCCGAGACCGCGGGTTCGTCGCCCGGTCCGGTGACGCCTTCGCCCTCGCCCGTGAGCAGCCAGATCATCGAGACGTTCAGAAGCCCCGACAACATCGACAGCTTGTTGGCGCGCGGCTCGGACAGATCGTTTTCCCAGTTCTGCAGCGTCCTTGCCTTCACGCCGATGCGGCGGGCCAGCTGCTCGGGGCTCATGCCCGCGGCTTCACGGGCGGCGGCCACGCGATCTCCGAAGGTGGCCGCGTCGGGGCCGTACCAGTCAACGTCGCTCATCATATCGTCAATCTCCCTTGCCGGGCCGCCGGTACGCTTGCGCGTCGGGAAGCCGCCCCATAAACCCATGTTGAAATCCGCAACCCACAAGAACCGGAGCCGCTGGCATGTCCTTTCTGTCCAACACGCTTGCCCGGGTAAAACCGTCGCCAACGGTTGCCGTTACGCAGCTCGCGCGGGACCTTGCGGCCCAAGGGCGCGATGTGATCGGGCTTGGAGCTGGCGAACCCGACTTTGACACACCGGATAACATAAAATCCGCTGCGATTGCGGCAATCCATGCGGGAAAAACGAAATATACCGCGCCTGACGGCATTCCCGAGCTGAAGGCCGCCATTTGCGAAAAATTCAAGCGTGAGAACGGGTTGGACTATACGCCCGCGCAGATCTCCGTGTCGACCGGGGGCAAGCAGGTTTTGTTCAATGCGCTTCTCGCGACGCTCAACCCCGGCGACGAGGTGGTGATTCCCGCGCCCTACTGGGTCAGCTACCCCGATATCGTGCGCCTGGGCGGGGCAGAGCCCGTGATCGTCGAGGCGGGCATGGAGACGGGCTTCAAGCTGACGCCCGAGGCGCTGGAGGCAGCGATCACGCCCCGGACCAAGTGGTTCATCTTCAACTCGCCCTCGAACCCGACGGGTGCGGGCTATGCGCGCCACGAGCTCAAGGCGCTGACCGACGTGCTGGAGCGTCACCCCCATGTCTGGATCCTGTCGGACGACATGTACGAACACCTGGCCTATGACGGTTTCACCTTCTGCACCCCCGCCGAGGTCGCGCCCGCCCTCTACGACCGGGCACTCACGGTGAACGGCGTCTCCAAGGCCTATGCGATGACCGGCTGGCGCATCGGCTATGCGGGCGGGCCCGAGCCGCTGATCGCGGCCATGCGCAAGGTGCAGTCGCAATCGACCACCAATCCCTGTTCGATCAGCCAATGGGCCGCGGTCGAGGCGCTGACGGGTCCGCAGGAATTCCTGGCAGAGCGGCTGTCCGCCTTCAAGCGGCGTCGCGACATGGTCGTGGCCGCGCTCAATGACACGCCGCATCTAACCTGCCCGGTGCCCGAGGGCGCCTTCTACGTCTATCCCTCCTGCGCCGGTGCCATCGGCCGGACAAGCGCAGGCGGCACGGTGATCGAAGACGACGAAACCTTCGCCCGCGCGCTTCTGGAGGAAGAGGGCGTCGCAGTCGTCTTCGGGGCCGCCTTCGGCCTCTCGCCGCATTTCCGCATCAGCTATGCCGCCTCCGACGCGAGCCTCGAAGAGGCCTGCACCCGCATCCGCCGCTTCTGCGACGGCCTGACCTGAAAGGCCCGCCCCGATGTCCACCGATCTGCCCGATTACTACTTCCGCATTCGCGACAACGGCGCGCTTGTCTTCCGGCTCGATACCGAGAACCGGCAGCGCCGGATCGAGATGGAGCCGATCGCGGTCGTCAACATACGCAACGGTGAGATCAAACCGCAGGGCGGCCGCACCCTGTCGCCCGAGGACATGGCAGAGATCGAAGCCTGGATGGACGGCCGCCGCGCCCTGCTCGCCGCACGCGAAATGGACGACATCCACCGGGCCATCGACCACATGAACCTGACGACCCAATGGGCGCAGTCGAAGGCCTCGCCGGAACAGCTCGACGAGGTGACGGACGCGTTGCTTCTGGCCATGCACGACCTGCGCACGGTGCTGGTGCGGAAAAAGGCGGATCGTCTGGGGTGAGGTGTCGGGTGGGGTGTCACTCATCCTACAGCAGTTTCAGAGGTCGCGCCCCAATGCCCCGGACCTGATCCGGGGCCTCGCCGGT
>CAZTEV010000150.1:0-2677 GCA_964612785.1 uncultured Roseivivax sp.
CCCCATGCCTGGTGGTTCGGCGGCGGGTCCGACCTGAACCCCTGCATCGAATATGCCGAGGACACGGCCCATTTCCACGCCCGGCAGCAGGCGCATCTCGACCCGCACGGGACGGAGCATTATCCGCGCCTCAAGGCCTGGGCGGACGAGTATTTCTACATCCCCCACCGCAAACGCGCGCGCGGCGTCGGCGGCATCTTCATGGACGATTACTGCACCGGCGACTGGGAGGCCGATTTCCGCCTCACCCAGGACATTGGCCGCGCCCTTCTGCCGGCCTATCTGCCGCTCGTCGAAAAACGCCGCGTCTCGGATTTCACCCCCGACGACAAGGACACCCAGCTCGTCCATCGCGGGCTCTACGCGGAATACAACCTGGTCTATGATCGCGGCACGAAATTCGGGCTCGAGACGGGCCACGACGCCAATGCCGTGCTGATGTCGCTGCCCCCGCTCGCCAAATGGGTCTGAGGCCCCGCGCGACCCACGCCCGGGCAGCGCGCCCCGCCCCTGTCACGACCGGACCATAAATACCTCCAGAGAGCGCGAGAGACAGCGTCTCTCGCAGGGCCGGGCCCGGCTCGATGCCGGGGCCGGCCCTTCCGCCCGCGCGCCGTTCGTGACGGCGCGGCACGTCTTGCCCTCGCCCAACCCCCATGCGACCAAGATGGCGCACAAGACAAAAGGGATGCCCCATGCAGACCGCCCCATCCTCCACGACCGGGCACCTGCCGCAGACGGTCGAGCCGCGCAATCCCGGCCTGCCCCTCGATCTCGACTGGGTGATGCGCGCGACCGCGAACCGCTCCGCGATCGAGCGGCGCGCGGCGCAGCTGCCCGCCCGGCGCAGCGTGAAGAAGGACCACCAGGCGGCCTGGCTCGCGCGCGCCATTTCCTGCATCGACCTGACGACGCTGGCGGGCGACGACACCGAAGGCCGGGTCCGCCGCCTCTGCGCCAAGGCGCGCCAGCCGGTGCGCGCGGATCTGCTCGACACCCTGGGCCTGCCCGATCTGACCGTGGGCGCCGTCTGCGTCTATCACGACATGATCGCGCCCGCTGTCCGCTTTCTGGACGGGTCGGGCATTCCGGTCGCAGCGGTCTCCACGGGATTTCCCGCGGGCCTCTCGCCCTTCCACCTGCGTGTGGCCGAGATCGGCGAAAGCGTCGCCACGGGCGCGTCCGAGATCGACATCGTCATTTCCCGCCGTCATGTGCTGACCGGCCAATGGCAGGCGCTTTATGACGAGATGCGCGCCTTCCGCGAGGCCTGTGGACCCGCCCATGTCAAGGCGATCCTCGCCACGGGCGAGCTGGGCACGCTTCAGAACGTGGCGCGCGCGAGCCTTGTCTGCATGATGGCGGGCGCGGATTTCATCAAGACCTCGACCGGCAAGGAAAGCGTCAATGCCACGCTGCCCGTGTCTCTCGTGATGATCCGCGCGATCCGCGACTATTTCGAGGCGACGGGATACCGTGTCGGCTACAAGCCCGCAGGCGGCATCTCCAAGGCCAAGGACGCGCTGACCTATCTCGCGCTCATCCGCGAAGAGCTCGGCCGCGACTGGCTCTCTCCGCATCTCTTCCGCTTCGGCGCCTCCTCGCTTCTGGGCGATATCGAGCGGCAACTGGAACACCACGTCACCGGCGCCTATTCCGCCGGCTGGCGCCACGCGATGGCGTAAGGCAGGATCATGAGCGTCAGAGACATCTTCGAGAGCATGGAATACGGCGCCGCCCCCGAAGCGGCGGGCGACGCGCTGGCCTGGATCACCGATCAGGGCGCGCGGTTCGGACATTTCATCGACGGCGCCTTCACCGCGCCCGGCGAGACCTTCGAGACCACGAACCCCGCCAATGGCGAGGTGCTGGCCGATATCACGCAAGGCACGGCGGACGACGTGGCCAAAGCGGTCGCCGCGGCCCGCGCCGCGCAGGGCAAATGGGAGAAGCTGGGCGGCCCGGGCCGCGCGCGGCACCTCTATGCGCTGGCGCGCGCGCTGCAGAAACATGCGCGCCTCTTCGCAGTTCTCGAGACGCTCGACAACGGCAAGCCCATCCGCGAAGCGCGCGACATCGACGTGCCGCTGGCAGCGCGGCACTTCTACTATCACGCGGGCTGCGCGCAGCTGATGGAGGATCACGTCCCGGGCCGGGTGGCCCACGGCGTCTGCGGCCAGATCGTGCCGTGGAACTTCCCGCTTCTGATGCTCGCCTGGAAGATCGCGCCCGCGCTCGCGATGGGCAACACGGTGGTGCTGAAGCCCGCCGAATGGACATCGCTGACGGCGCTGCTCTTCGCAGATATCTGCCGCCAGGCGGGCCTGCCCAAAGGGGTGGTGAACATCGTCACCGGCGATGGCGACACGGGCGCGGCGCTGGTCGCCGCGGACGTGGACAAGATCGCCTTCACGGGCTCCACCGAGGTGGGCCGCAAGATCCGCGCGGCCACGGCCGGGCAAGGCAAGGCGCTGACGCTCGAGCTGGGCGGCAAGTCCCCCTACATCGTGTTCGAGGATGCCGATCTCGATTCGGCGATCGAGGGACTTGTCGATGCGATCTGGTTCAATGGCGGGCAGGTCTGCTGCGCGGGCTCGCGCCTTCTGGTGCAGGAGGGCATCGCGGAGCGCTTCCACGCCAAGCTGCGCGCCCGCATGGACAAGCTGCGCGTGGGCGA
>CAZTEV010000150.1:2777-6565 GCA_964612785.1 uncultured Roseivivax sp.
GCCGCCACGATCTGGTCCGAGAATATCAATGTCGCGCTCGACATCGCGCCGAAACTGGTTGCGGGCGTCGTCTGGGTGAATGGCACGAACATGTTCGACGCGGCCGCGCCCTTCGGGGGCGTTCGGGAATCGGGCTTTGGGCGCGAAGGCGGGCCCGAGGGACTTCTGGCCTACACCAAGCCCGCCGGGAAACCGAAGGCGCTGAAGCGCACTCCGGCCTTCACGGGCGATACGGTCGAACCCGAAGCCGTGGACCGGACCGCGAAGCTGTATATCGGCGGCAAACAGGCCCGGCCCGATGGCGGTTACGCGCAGGCGGTCTTCGATGCCAAGGGGCGACTTCTGGGCCAGGCGCCCATCGCCAACCGCAAGGATGTGCGCAACGCCGTCGAAGCCGCCCGCGCGGCCAAGGGATGGGCGGGCGCCACCGCGCATAACCGCGCGCAGGTGCTCTATTACCTGGGCGAGAACCTGTCGGCGCGCGCGGACGAATTGGCCGCGCGAATCGACCGCATGACCGGCAAGAAGGGCGGGGCGGCCGAGGTCGATCTGGCCACGACGCGGCTCTTCGAGGCGGCGGCCTGGGCCGACAAGTTCGCAGGTGACGCGCGGGCCGTGCCTATGCGCGGCCTCGCCATGGCGCTGCGCGAACCCGTGGGCGTCATCGGGATCCTGTGCGCGGACGAGATGCCGCTCGGCGCGCTCGTCTCGGCCATGGCGCCTGCACTGGCCATGGGCAATCGCCTGGTCATCGTGGTCTCCGAGGCCGCGCCCCTGATCGCGCAGGAGCTGACGCAGCTTCTCGAGACCTCGGACGTCCCGGGGGGCGCGGTGAACCTGCTGACAGGACCGCATGAGGATCTGGCGAAGACTTTGGCCGATCATGCCGATGTGGACGCGGTCTGGTCCTTCTCGGGCGCGGATCTGTCGGCTGAGATCGAGACGCGTGCGGCGGGCAACCTCAAGCGCACATGGGTCAATCACGGGCAGGCCCGGGATTGGGCCGGGGCAGACGGGGCGGCGCGCGCGTTCCTTGATGCGGCGACCGAGGTGAAGACCGTCTGGGTGCCCTACGGGGCGTGATCGCGGGCGGGGGGCGGTGGGTTTTCACCCACCCTACGCGCCCTGCGGCGGTCGGCCCACCGCAGGCGCGCGCGCCCTTTCCCTGGCAAGACTGGCGCGCCATGTCGCAGGGATACGCCCGTCATTGAGATTTCACATCCCCGGTGCTATCTTTGAATTACCCATCGCGCCGGGGGCGATACCGGCGCACCAGCCAAGGAGGACGATGTCCTGTTGCCCAACGCTTCCGCGACCGGTGTCGCTGAACTCGGGGGCCCTATGACGGGCCAGACCCCCAACGCGCCGTCGAGCGAGAAATCCCTCGCGGCCATCCTCAACACCCTCGATGACATGAAGGCCGAAGACGTCGTGCAGATCGACCTGCGCGGCAAATCCGCCATGGGCGATTACATGATCGTCTGTTCGGGCCGGTCCTCGCGTCAGGTGGGCGCGATCTCGGAAAAGATCGCCGATGATCTGAAGACCCAGTTCGGGATCCTGTCCAAGATGGAAGGCAAGGATACCGGCGATTGGGTGCTGATCGATACCGGCGACGTGATCGTGCATGTCTTCCGCCCCGAAGTGCGGGAGTTCTACCAGATCGAGAAGATGTGGGCCCCCGCGCCCGCGACGGCCAAAGCCCAGTAGGTGCGGCTGCATCTCTGCGTTGTCGGGCGGCTCCGCAAGGGGCCTGAGAAGGCGCTTGTCGACGATTACCTCGACCGAACGGACAAGACCGGGCGGGCCATGGGCCTCGGCCCGGTTTCTGTTGTCGAGGTCGAGGACAAGAAGGGCGGCGGCATGGCCGCCGAGGCCGCGCTTCTGCGCCGCGCGCTGCCCTCGAGCGCGCTTCTTTGCATCCTGGATGAGCGGGGCAAGCGGCTGTCTTCGCCGGATTTCGCGGACCAGCTGGCGAAGTGGCGCGATACCGGTCGGCAGGACGTGGCCTTCGTGATCGGCGGCGCGGACGGGATCGACCCAGGCTTGCGCAGCGAGGCCGATTTCGCCCTCAGCTTCGGAGAGATGGTCTGGCCCCACATGCTCGTGCGGGTGATGCTGGCCGAACAGCTGTATCGCGCAGCCTCGATCCTTGCGGGCACGCCCTACCACCGGGCCTGAGGCGGATCAGATGATCTCGTCCTCGTCGTAAAGCGCGGGCAGTTCCAGGTGATCCGACATCGCGTCGGGCGCCACCGGCCGTGCGGGCGTCGCGACGTGGAAGCACGCATCGCCTTCATTGACCACGGGCAGGTTCGTGCGCCCGATGACGATGCCTGCCTCGGCCGCGCGAATCTCGTGATCGACCGCGCCGAACGGATCGGACACGATGCCCAGCACCGCGTCCTCCTCCACGTAATCGCCCGCGGCCTTCAGCGTGCGCAACAGCCCGCCCGAGGGCGCACGCACCCACGACGAGCCATCGCAGAACACCGAGGCCCCCCGCGCGCGCGGCACGCCGCGTCCGCCGATCATGCCCAGATGCTGCATGACGCGCAGGATGCCCGCGACGCCCGCCCGCGCGGCGGTCTCGTCGAATCGCAGCCCCTCGCCCGCCTCGTAGAGAAGCACATCGACGCCCGCCTTGTCGGCTGCTTCGCGAAGCGATCCGTCGCGCACGCGGCTTGTCATGGTGACGGGGGCGGCAAAGGCCGCGCCCAGTTCCGCCAGCCTTTTGTCGCCCGGCGTCAGCCGGATCTGCGGCAAGTTCGTCCGGCCCACCGCGGCGGAATGCAGGTCGATCCCCACATCGCAGCGCGCGACGATCTCGGTCAGGAAGATATCGGCCAGACGCGCCGCCAGCGAGCCATGTGCGGAGCCCGGAAAGCATCGGTTCAGATCACGCCGATCAGGCAGGTAGCGCGACTGGTTCAGAAACCCGAAGGTGTTGACCACCGGCACCGCAATCAGCGTGCCCGAAAGACGCGCGAGGGGGGCCGCGCGCAACAGGCGGCGCACGATCTCCACCCCGATGACCTCATCGCCGTGAACCGCCGCGGAGACGAACACGACGGGCCCCGGGCGGCGGCCATGGATGATTTCCGCTGACAGATGCACGGGTGTGTGATCGGACAGGACGGATACCGGCAGATCCACATTCGCGCGCGTGCCGGGCGCCACGGTGACGCCGCCGATCTCAAAGGGTTGGGCCATCCGGGGCTCCTCGACAGGGTGAGCCTGCGATAGGCGATGCGGTGGCAGCTGTGAAGGGTGCGCGGCTCAACTCCGGCGACGCTGGAACAGGCCCCAGCCTTCCGCATAGGCCGCAAGCGTCAGCGACAGGACGCCCAGCACCGCAAAGCCGCCGAACATCGGCAACACGGTTTCGTTGTAAAGATAGCCCAGCGCCGCGCCGATCAGACCCCCGCCCAGCGTCTGCACCGTGCCCAGCACCGCCGAGGCGGTGCCTGCCACATGGCCCAGCTCTTCCATCGCGAGCGCGTTGAAATTGGCAGGGATGAACCCGAAGAGACCAAGCTGCGGGATCAGCAGCAGGATGAACCAGACAAACGGCAACGCCCCGCCCGACGCCGCCGCCAGCGCGAAATGCAGCGCCGCGAAGAGAGCGAAGGCCAGAAGCGCCCCGTGGCTGAGCCTGCGCGATCCGAGCACCTTCACAAGCCGCGAATTGGCAAAGCTTGCCGCCGCCATGAAGAACGCGGCCAGCGCGAAATAGAGGGTGAATTCCGGCCCGATCCCGTAGACCTCGGTATAGATCTGCTCGGCCT
>CAZTEV010000151.1:0-4597 GCA_964612785.1 uncultured Roseivivax sp.
GGTGCCGAAGCCCAGCTCCGCGATGTGGAACCCGTCGCGCAGACGCGCGGGCGGATCGTTGCCGGACAGGAAGACGTGGCGAGTCTCGGCCAGGCCATCCTCGAGCGAATAATAGGGATCGTCGAACCGCGTCGAGACGGGCACCTGACCGTCCCGCCAGTCGAGCGACGCGTTCTTGTGCATGGGCGCGGGCCTCGGGTACTGCGTGGGCCGAGATGTGCGGGAAAGGCAGCGCGATGGCAAGGGACGTCACCATCATGGGCGCAGGCATTTTCGGGCTGTCGGTGGCCTGGGCCTGCCTGCGCCGCGGCGCGCGGGTGCGGGTGATCGACCCGGGCGGGCCGGGGGCCGGGTCTTCGGGCGGGATCGTCGGCGCGCTGGCGCCGCATGTGCCCGAGAACTGGAACGCCAAGAAGGCCTTTCAGTTGGACAGCCTGCTGGTGGCCGAGAAGTGGTGGTCCGAGGTCGAGGGGGCAGGCGGCAAATCGCCGGGCTATGCCCGCGCGGGTCGGTTGCAGCCCGTGGCCGACGCGGCGGGTCTGGAGCTTGCGCGCCGCCGTGCGGAGACAGCCCGCGATCTCTGGCAAGGCCGCGCCGAATGGCGGGTCGTGGCGGCGGATACGGCAGGCGGCTTTCAACCCCAGACGCCCAGCGGTTTCCTGATCCACGATACCCTTACCGCACGGCTGCATCCGGGGCAGGCCTGCGCGGCGCTTGCCGCGGCGATCACGGCCAAGGGCGGTACGGTCGAGCACGACGGCACTCCCCAAGGCCAGGTGGTCTGGGCCACGGGCTGGCAGGGCCTCGAGGCGCTGTCAGAGGCGTTCGGAAAGCGCGTGGGCACCGGCATCAAGGGGCAGGCGGTCTTGTTGGATTACGACGCGCGCAACGCAGCGCAGCTCTTCGTGGACGGTCTGCATATCGTGCCCCATGGCGATGGGACCACCGCCATCGGCTCCACCACGGAGCGGGAGTTCGACGATCCCGCGGCGACCGACGGGCAGACGGGGGACCTCCTCGCACGGGCCCGCGCTGCGGTCCCTGCCTTGTCGGAGGCGCCCGTCCTGACCACCTGGGCCGGGGTCCGTCCGCGCGCCAGGACCCGCGCGCCGATGCTGGGCGCCTGGCCCGGACGGACGGGGCATTTCATTGCCAATGGCGGCTTCAAGATCGGCTTCGGCATGGCACCCAAGGCGGGTGAGATCATGGCCGATCTGGTGCTCGAAGGACGCGATGGGATCCCGGACGGGTTTCGCGTGACCGACAACCTTTGAGCTGGGGCCGGGCTTTGAGCGGGGGCCGGGCGGGTTTCACCCAGCCCCCCGCCCGTTGCGTCAGCTTGAAACCTGTTCGCGCAGGATCGACGCGGTGAGCGAGATCATCAGATAGATCCCCGCGAAGATCAGGAAGGACAGGATCGTGTTCTCGAAACTGCGCGGATAGCTGGGATCTTCGGACGGGACCGGCACGACCGAGGTCGTCAGATACCGCGCCTGGCTGTCGGCTTCGCGCCGCGCGCTTTCCAGCCGTTCCAGCGCCGATTGCAGCATCATGTCGCGCGTGGCCAGATCGGCCTGCGCCAGCTGCACCTGGATCGCGATCTCAGCCAGCGATTCCTCGCCCGTCGTGGCGGTGGTCATCCGCGTGTTCAGCGTCTCCAGCATGTTGTTCAGACGGCGAATGTCGCCCTGCACGCCCTCCACCCGGCTCTGGTTCGGGCGGGCATTGTCGAGAAGGGCCTGCAATTGCAGCTCTTTCTCCTGGATCTGCATCTCGATCGTGTTCATCTGGCCGCGCAGGGCGCCGATCTTGGCCTCGGGGTCCAGAAGCGCGTTCTCCTGCTGCATCCGCACCAGCCGTTCCTGCGCCGCGATGCGGCTGGCTTCGGCATCCGCAAGACCCTGCTCGGCATCGGTCACGGCGTTCTCGCGCTTGCGCTGGGTCAGGTTGTCCACCCGTTCCTCGGCATAGTCGATCAGCGCCTCCGAAAAGAGCGTCGCGGACATCGGATCGGAGGCGCGCACCTCCATGCGGATCACGCCCTCGGTCGGGTCGTAGCCGATCTCGACATTGCGCTGATAGACCTTGTAGGCCTCCTCGATTGAGGCATCCTCGTCGAGCCGCTGGATCGGATCGATCTCGGGGCCCGAGAAATGGGAATTGAAGCCCACATCCTCGTTCAGACGCAGCATCGCATCCTTGGAGGACAGATAGGATTGCACCGCGATCGCGTCCTGATTGGTGGCGAATTGCGTGCCGGACAGCAGCCCGCCCATGCCGGAACCGCCCCCGCCGCCATCGTTCTTCAGGATCAGGAATTCGGACTTCGTGGCAT
The DNA here is from genome assembly GCA_964612785.1 of uncultured Roseivivax sp. GTDB lineage: Bacteria > Pseudomonadota > Alphaproteobacteria > Rhodobacterales > Rhodobacteraceae > Roseivivax. The sequence goes on from CAZTEV010000151.1 coordinate 2,336, forward strand.
ACATGGGTGTTGCCACGACGTAGAAGTAATAGCCCGCGATGAAGGTCGGCAGCAGCACGAAGAAGGCAAGCCGCGCGAGGAGCAGCGCGAAGCGGCGGCGGCGCCGGCGACCCAGTTCGCGCTGGACGCGCTCCACCTCGATGGCGCGGCGTTCGGAGGGGTTCATCGTCTCCGTCGACGGCACGGCGGCCTTTTTCATCTGTACCGTCTGCGGCAGTTTCACGCCGACATCGGTGGTCGCCGGATCGACGGGATTGGCGCGTGCGGGAACCTGCGGGTCCTTCTGCGTGGTCTCTCCGTTCTGGCCCACGACGAGTTCGAGCATGTTTGCGCGCTGGAACGGGTCGATGCCCTTCTTGCGCAGGAGGCGCACCGCGTCGAAATCCGAAGTGGGGGCGAGTCCGTGCTTCTGCGCCATGCGCCGGGCCATGCGCAGCTGACGACCGGTCAGGCCTTCCTGCCGGATCTTGTTGATGTCGGTTTCGCCGGACACTTCGGCAGGGCTGGATACTAGGCCCGCGCGGGGCGTCTCGGTCCGCGGCTGCGCCGGATCCTGGGCGGAAGCGGACGGTGCGGGCTGTTCCTGGCTGTCCGGGGCAGGTGCGGGGCGGGGCGTCGTTTCGGCACTCTGGCCTGCCTGCGTCTCGGCGCGCGAAGGGGCTGCCTGCCCGGGCGCAGCTTCAGGCGCCGTGCGCCTTGGCGTGGGTTTGGCTTGCGACGGTGCCGGATTGCGGGCCTCCGTCTCCAGACGGGCGGCGCTTTCACTCCGGCGGATCCGAAACTTCTTAGCTTTTGGTTTCGTAGTCATAGAGTGCTTTCGCCTCTTCCAGAGTGTCGAACATGTGCAGATGCCCGTCCATCAGAACGCCCGCCTTCTTGGCGAACTTCTCCAACAGGTCGGGGGCGTGCGAGACCAGCACCAGCGTCGCGCTTTGCAGCCGTTCCGCCAGCAGGTCGCCCGCCTTCTTGTTGAATTCCACGTCGGTGGAATTGGGCATGCCCTCGTCGATCAGGTACATGTCGAAATCGAGCGCGAGCAGAAGTGCGAAGCTGAACCGCCCCTTCATGCCCGCCGAATAGGTGCCGAGCGGCTGGTCGAAATATTCGCCGAGATTGCAGAGCCAGCGGCAGAAGGCCTCCACGTAATCGGCGTCGAGCCCGTAGATCTTGGCGATGAAGCGCGCATTCTCGCGCGCGGAGATGCGGTTCACGACGCCGCCCATATAGCCCAGCGGGAAGGAGATGCCGCCCTCGCGGCGGATCACGCCCTCGTCGGGTTTCTCGAGCCCCGCCATCATGTTCACGAGCGTCGTCTTGCCGGTCCCGTTGGGCGCCAGAATGCCGATATTCTCGCCGCGCTCCACGCGAAACGACGCGCGGTTCAGGATCACCTTGTGGTGCGATCCGGTCCAGAAGGACTTGCTGACGTTTTCGAACTCGATCATGGGCGGATGTGGTCCTGCACAAGGGGTTTTCAGGCCCCGTTGTCGGAGACATATGCAGCAAATTTGGTCAGATTATGGCCCGAATTGGAAACAAAACACAATCGCCGTGTCCTCACGCGAACCGCCAATGTCCGTGATTTGAACAGGGGGTCGGCAACGCTATGTCGCGCTTCGGAACACAGCATCGAACGGAGTTTCCGATGACACAGACACGCCGTACCTTCCTTGTCAGCGCCGCCGCAAGCGCGGCCGGCACGACGATCATGCCGTTTGCCGCCATGGCCGCCGCGCATGCCTCCAACAGCTTCGAGACGCCCGCGGGCACGATCACAGTGCATCCCGTGGAACATGCCTCCTTCGTGCTCGAGACGCCCGCGGGCGTGATCTATGTCGACACGGTCGGCGGTGGCGATCTCTATGCGGATATGCCTGCCGCCGACATGGTGCTGATCACGCATGAACATGGCGATCACTACAATGCGGACACGCTGGCGGCGGTCGTGGGCGACGACACCGTGCTCGTCACCAATCCCGCGGTCTACGACATGCTGTCCGAGGACATGCAGGCCAAGGCGACCTCGATGGCCAATGGCGACGAAGGCACGGTGATGGGCGTCGGCATCAGCGCGATCCCGGCCTACAACACCACCGAGGAGCGGGCGAATTTCCACCCGCAGGGCCGTGACAACGGCTATGTCCTCGATTTCGACGGGTTCCGCATCTACGTCTCGGGCGACACGGAAGTGACCGACGAGATGCGCGCGCTCGAAAATATCGACGTGGCCTTCGTCTGCATGAACATGCCCTTCACCATGAC
>CAZTEV010000151.1:4697-6545 GCA_964612785.1 uncultured Roseivivax sp.
CGCACAAGGCCCGCAGCCTCCGCATCGCCCGCCTCCAGCGCGGCCAGGGTTTCGCGCACCTCGGCTGCGAAGATCTCGCATTCGCGGGCCAGATCGAGGCTCGGGATCCGTGCGAGCCAGATCCGCGCCGTCCGCAGGTAGAGCCGTTCGGAGATTTCCACGAGCGGGCTGTTTTCCGTGAGGCTCAGCCCGAAGGTGAAGAAGTCGAGGTTCAGCTCCGCAAAGGCCCGCGCATCCGGGGCGGCCTGAAGCGCGCTCGCGCGGTTCGCAAAGTCGCGGGCTTGTTCCAGCATCTCGGGCGTGATCGCACGCGGGGACAACCGGCCGGCCAGTTCCGCCAGCTCCATGCGCAGCGCGTAGATATGCGCGAGCTCGGAAGGTTCGACATCGGTCACAAGCGTGCCGACACCGTGCCGCGTCTCCAGCAGGCCCTCATCGGCCAGCCGCGCCAAAACCCGGCGCAGAGGCGTGCGCGAGACACCGAATTCTGCGGCCAGCGCTTCCTCGCCCAGTTTGGTGCCGGGCGGGTAATCCAGCAGGCAGATGCGCGCGCGCAGGGTCTCGTAGAGGGCTTGATGGCGAAGGTCCGCGTCGCTCATGCCGCGAGCTGCGCGCTCAATCCCCGCAGCATGTCGAGACATTGCGAAAGCTGGGCGCGGCTGACGAATTCGTCGGGCTTGTGCGCCTGCGCGATCGAGCCAGGGCCGCAGACCACGACCGACATGCCCATCTCCTGAAACAGTCCCGCCTCGGTGCCGAAGGGCACCAGGTCGACCGCATTGGTGCCGGTAAGCTTCGCCACCAGATCGCGGGCGGCGTTCTCGGCCATGGGCTCCAGCCCCGCCACCTCGCCTATTACCTCGGTCACGATGTCGGCGTCGGGATGGACGTGGCGCATGGCGGGCAGCAGCTCGCCCTCGACGTATTTCGCGATCTCGTCCTTCACGAAATGCGCATCGAAGCCCTGCACGGGCCGCATTTCCCATTCGACCGTGGCATGACCCGGAATGACGTTATGGGCATGCCCGCCCGCAAGCTTGCCGATATTGATCGTGGTCCAGGGCGGATCGAAGCGCGAATTTGCGGGCGTCATGGTCTTCAGCTGATCGGCCAGAAGCAGAAGGCGCGTGACATAGAGCACCGCATAGGAGACGGCGTTGACCCCGCGATCGGGCGAAGAGCCATGCCCTTCAAGGCCCGTGAAGGTCGTGGTGTATTCACAGCAGCCCTTGTGGCCTTCGATGATGCGCATTTCCGTGGGCTCGCCCACGATGGCGACCGAGGGCCGCGCGTCGCGTTTCTTCAGCTCCGGCACCAGCGCCTGCGCGCCCAGGCAGCCCGTTTCCTCGTCATGGGTGAAACAGAAATGCACGGGCCGCTTCAGGTTGGCCTCTGCAAAGACCGGCGCCATCGAGATCGCCGCAGCGATGAACCCCTTCATGTCGCAGGCCCCCCGTCCGTAAAGCGCATCGTCCCAGGCGGACATGCGGAAGGGATCGGTGGTCCAGTTCTGATCGGTGACGGGCACGACGTCGGAATGGCCCGACAGGACGACCCCGCCCGAGCGTTCGGGCCCGATCGTAGCAAAGAGGTTGGCCTTGCCGCCCGAGGCGTCCGAATAGACATCCACGCGCGCGCCCGAATCCTCCAAAAGGTTCGCCATGTGGTCGATCAGCGCGCGGTTGGGCTCGGTCGAGACGGTGGGATGCGCGATCAGCCCCGCGAGGATGGTTTCCGTGGTCCAGAGGTCAATCATGTCTTCACATACATCTTGCGCGGGCGGTTGCAGAAGGTCTCGGCCGGACCGTCTTCGGTGATGAGGATCGACTCGGTGATCTCGAGCCCCCA